>NZ_AP022849.1:346093-692187 GCF_011764485.1 Bosea sp. ANAM02
CGACCGTTCGTGGAGGGCGGGATGGCGCATACAACCAAGTATGGGTCCGAGCGAGGGACCTTGAAGAGGCTCTGTTACGAGAAAGTAGAGTCAGAAACCCCCCAGGCGTGTTGCAACCCCATGAGTGGCTATTTCTAGTCCGTACGAATGGCTTGAGCGGAACCAAATTTGATCGTGCTGGCTCGTCCGAATTGTTGAAATCGGCCGCGATTAGAGAGTTCATTTCCGGTCAGGAAGGACGCCCGGCCGTATTCGAACGCTTCGGCGCCACAGAACCCGACGGCAAGCCCATTCGGATGCGATCGCACCAGTTTCGGCATTGGCTGAACACGCTCGCACAGGAGGGCGGCATGAGCCAGGAGCTCGTTGCACGTTGGTCTGGGCGGAAAGATCCTCAGCAGAACGCTGTCTATGACCATGTCAGTGGCGCGAAGCTATCCGAGAAAGTGAGAGCCCTTGCTGAGGCCGGTGAGGTGGTCGGCCAGATCGCGCGTGTTCGCGAGAGCCTCCCGCTTGCCGATCGCGAGGCATTCATGAAGGCGCAAGTGCCCACCTCGCATGTGACGGAGATTGGCATCTGCATCCACGACTGGAGCTTGGTGCCTTGCGCGATTCACGGCCAATGCGCTGACTGCGCCGAGCATCTGATCGATAAGGGCAACGAGAAACAGCGCGTGGAAGCGGAACGCCAGGCGGCCGCGGTCGAGGCGTTGTTCCAGCAAGCCAGCGAAGAAGATACGGCCGGAACCTATGGTGCATCTCGATGGGCCGATGCCCATAGACGTCGCTTGGCCGGCTTGAAAGGGGTCCTGGCGGTGCATGCCGATCCGACGATCGCCGACGGAACCCTTGTTCATCTGGGCGTGTCTTCGGCCGCTTCGGAATAGGCGCCTGCGTTGTAACCCATTTCCGATTTGGGGCATAACGCGGCGCTAGTTCGATACTTTGCAAGTTTCCACCATTTGATGTATAATCTCACAAATTGGTGGAAACGTGCATGTCTCGCAACCTTACCGCTGCACAGCGACACATGCTGTCCGACGCTGAGGCGATCTGGGCACAGCAACTGCCCTCTTTGAGATTGGCCGCGAGTTCGGCTGGCGGGATGCAGTGGAAGCAGGCCAAAGGCCGCGATTATTTGATCAGACACTGGAACGATCGCGTCAGCGGCAAGAAGCGGTCGGTTTCGCTCGGTGTGCGAACCCCGAAGACCGAAAGGCTCTATGCAGCGTTCTTGTCCGACCGCCGCCAAGCCGACGAGGCTACATCGGCAATCGAAGCCGAGTTGTCGGACTTTCGAGAGATGGCGAAGGCGTTGCGCCTTCCCCGGTTGCCATCGGTGGTGACGGACGTCATGCGCTGGTTCGCGATCGCCGGGATAGACCGTGAACTGGCCATCTGTAGCCACCATGTCCTCTTCGCCTACGGCGCCAATGGCGGCGTCCAGTTCGACGCCAGTCGAGGTGATCTCGGGGCTCTCGAACTGCTCGTGGTTGGACACGACCTGGACGGAATGCAAGACGGCCTGGCCGAAGCGGTCTTCAGCGCAGCGCGTGGCGCACGATATGAACATGACCGCTTCATCGTCGAGCGGGCGGCCGGGGACGTTGCCATTATTCCGCGTTCAATCAACCAGGTATTGTTCCATTTGCGATCCGCTCAAAGGTGGGATGAGCGTCGCGAAGAGGTTCTGCGGGAAGCGTTCGAGCTCGACCCGATCCTATCTGTGTGCATTGGCGACGACGGCGGGCCGACACCGATGACGGCGGTCCACCCGAAAGCATTGCTCTGCCTCGCCATCTCCCTCGACAATGATCCGGCCCTGACTGAGGAACTCGGCGAGTTCGCGCTGGATCAGCAAATCCCCTTCGACGCACACGAGTTCGAAGCGTTTCCCGAACTTGGACTCCTTATAGGGGATCCTTCCGAGGAATCTCCCCGATTCTAGGCATGTGCACGTCATCGCTCGCCTGACCTCGAATTCCCCTTCGATCAACAGGGCCACCAAGGATCGGTGAAGAACTGATGCCGCGATCCATTCGATGGACTGCATCAACCAAAGAATCAGCTTACGCAGTGAACGGATTGAGGAATCCGTCCATGCAACGAAAGCCTATGGCCGGAAAATCTGGGCGGTCGAAGCCTGCGCCGCGATCAGCCGCGCGCCGAGCAATGACGCCGATCGATATCGAGCGCATTCGAGAGCTCGTTCGAGCGTGGCCATCGGAGCCATTTACTTGGCAGCTCGTCTGCGAACGTGTTGTGCGTGAGATCCAAAAGGCCGGCGCTTCCGGCAAGCGGTGGGGCAGCGACGCCTCGGGTTGGTCTCGCCAAGCCCTTTCCGGTCATCCGCAGATCAAGGAGGCATACGACACCAGGAAAGACGAGCTGCGAAAGGAGCGGGAACGCGGCAAGAAGAACCCGTTCCGGAACCGGGATCCGGAAATCGTCGTCCTACGTCGGGATAGAGATGGGCTTCGCATCAAGATCGCCGAGCTGGAGGCGAAGCTCTCTGCGTACGAAGAGCGATTTCAGACGGTACTTTACAATCAGGCGCTCGGTGCAACGGACGCAAACGAGCTCCTCCGCCCGCTGCTGCCGAAAATCGATCGACTAGGTCGCGACTGAGGTGCGCGGACTCGCGCGCGCATCCTCGACCTGGAATCGTCACTGCTAGGGGCTCAAATGACCCAGGAGTGCTCACAAGAATGGCCCGGCTACAGCGCTATTGATGGCGCGCCGGGCCATTCCTGTGCTCACCCCTTGATTGCCGAGCCCTTCATAAGACGGAAATTGCCGATATGGGGTTTCTTCGTCCAGAACGTCTTCAAATTTCAATGCATTGAGTGCTTCAGTGGCAAAACTCATCCATCTCTACCGTTCTGAATCGGTCGACCTCTGGTCGTTTGACGAAAGGGCCCGCAGCGAAAGCTGCGGGCCCTTTCCGTTTCTAAGGCCTTGCGTGGTCGTTTGAGGCGCCAGTGACGCCAGTCGGTCTAGAAGCCCGGTAGCAGCGGAAGCGGCTCATGGCGGATTCCGCTCAGCGCTTCCATGCGCTCAATGCGCCAGCGGAACTCCTCGGCTCGCTTTCCCCCGCAAGCTTCGTATGCGTCGAAGCAGGCCCGAAGCACGTTGATGTCTTCTTCCACGAGCGCGTGATCATCACCGCGCGAACGAGAGATTGCCTCGATACGATTGCGCAGTCTGTCATAGGAGCGCGCATAATCGACGTCGCCATAGGGGAGGAAGGCCGCCGAGGCTTCCCGGAACCGCCACATCAGGTCATGACGACAATTGCGCTCGTAGGCGAGGCCGCACAGCGTCGGATTGATCACTTCCAGATGCATGGCCGCGTCATGCACACGCGGGTCTGGCTTCGTACACTTGGCCCGCAGCTGGGCGACAATCTCCTCGGCCGCGCGCAGCGCCTGGTCGCGCTCCAGGACGCCAAAGATATTGAAGAAGCTGCCCTTGTGCCGGTGAGGCAGTATGGGGTCGATCCGACCCAGCGAGTCGCGGCCTGTGACGATGAAAACCGGAAGGCTTGTCGCGACCCAGAGCTCGTCGTCGAGGATCAAAAGATTGTCGCGCACAAATGCCTGGACGGCGTCCCGGGCCTGCCGCTGTTCGTTCTGAATAGCCGCCGACGGACGCGCAGGGACGCGCGCCTTTGCAGCCTTCGGGTTCTTGAGCTCTGCGATGAGTTCGTCGCGATCTAGGAACGTGTCGGAAAGGTCGAGATCGCCGCCTCGTGTGAGCCTGACGTTCTGGCTCGTATTCGTGCCGTCCACCTTGACCGCGCTCCGGACCGGCTCATAAGCCCGTCCATCTCCGCCGTAGACGCGCACAGGGACGCCGTCGGCCGGCTTCGGCCCGCTCACGATACCTCCGCGCCAGCGAAGCGCGAGTGGCGCCTCTCGATCTTCCGCTTCCCGGATCGGAAGTTCGATTTCGTCGCGATAGACCCGCGTGACGTGGCGCGAGCCTTCCTGGCGATGGACGGAGAAGGCGAAGGGGAGGATCTGTCTCATTGGATGAGGCCGTCGAAACTGAGATCGGCGAGCTCGTCATGGGCCCGCAAGGTGTAGTCGCGCGCGATGATAGACCGTGCCCGCTCGATCACCGGCTTCATCAATTGCGGACTGGCCGCGTTGGTGAGGCGCTCCAGACGCTTCAGGAGCTCAGACGACGAAACTTCTTCCTTCCTGCCATCGCGAATGCTCAGCCACGCCAGGGTCGTCTCCAGGCTCTCCCTGCCAAGGTTGGCGGGATCCATCCCGGTCGTGGGACCTACCAGGATGCGCCTGACGACATCGGCGATGTCGGCGTTCAGGGGATGGTCGACTTCGGGCAACAAATCCGGCCGCAGGATCTCCGGTTGCGAGGTCTCCCACACGACAGCACCCTCGCCGGCTACGACCAGGAGCTTCTCGATATCACCGAGCTCATAACTGTCGACGTTGCACGCGCCGTCACGATGCCTTGTCGCTATTTTCCGGTTCTTGTCGAACGTCAGGAGGGGCGCCTCGACGACCGTGTAGGGTATGCCGTCAATCAGCCTGAAGCCCCGCATCAGACGTTGGATCCCGGCCTTGGCTTTCGTCTCTTCGGCGAGGTCGTATTCAGCTGCGTCGAGCTCGCGCTGAGTGATGCCCTTGTGCTCATGGGCGTACATCAGGGCACCGTTGATCACCCGCGGCCCGCCGGCCTCCAGCATGGCAATGAGACGCTTCGCGTCTACCAAGTGGGGCTTGCTGCGATCATTGTTCTCTTCGGTCTCCAGCTGCCGAACCGCGCCATCGACGAGCGGAACGGGACCGGGGGTCCGATAGGTGCCTTCGATCAGCGGCTGGTACAGGCGGCCCTCGTGAGCTCGGATCGCCACCTGCAGGTTGGGTGTTCCTCCTGGAGGGCTGAACCAGCAAACAATCGGTGCCTCATCGCTGGAAATTTCATCCAGCCGAACAGGGGTCGAACTCCGGAATTCGGCTTCCGACCAATTCCTCGCGCGTTTGGGTTTGTATCGCCCCTTGAATGAGACGCTGGCCTCGATGATCACAGGGCGAGCCCTTCGAGGGTTCGCTCGGCCGCTAGCGCATCGAAACGCTCAACGCTCCTGTCGAACTCTTCTGCTCGCTCCGCGCCTTCGCTGGTGAGTAGACCACGGACGCGCGCGAGGAGATCACTATCGGAGCGCAGACCAGGATCCTCGCGACGGGAGCGACGCTGGCGGACCTCATCGAACAGATAAGCGGACTCGATCGAGCCCTTTGGGAGGTGGCGCGCCAACGAAGTCTCCGCCTCCCGCAGCGCGTGGGCCAGAACGAAGGGAAGCGCATCGAAGTGCGCGAGATCAGGATCGACAATTTCGACAGGAGCGGGCTCAGCCGGCTCCTTGATTTTGAAGCGTCGCGCGACGGCGTCCGCCTCCTTCAGGGCGAGATCCCGTTCGGTTGCTGAAAAGGCCCGCGTCCAGTCCTTCACGCGTCCCCCGCCGGACGGTTCCAGCTTCAGCTGCGCGGCCGGCTTGCGCGTTTGTGTGTCGTAACCCGTCTCAATCACATAGACAGGTAGCGACGACTTCAAATGGATGGAGCCATCGACAAAGAGAACAGAGGTCCTGAACCACTCCGTCAACCTCTCGATTTCCCATTCACGCTCGCTCCGGCGGACGGCGTTCGGGTTCGGCGGGCCCGGCCGTTTCACCTCGGCCGCCTTCGTCAGCGCTTGCGGGATTCCCGACATCCGCGTGACCAGGTTCTGGAAAGGGAGTTCAGACGGCTTCGCGAGATCGTCGGCCGTCACGGGCAGCCGAAGATGCACTCCGGCTGCCATGTCCCATTCCTGCCGCTTGATGGGCTCGAATGCATGACCGTTGCGGACGCGAACGTCCGTGAGCTGATCATCACCGTAGTAGGGCCAGCTGCCGGCCCACCGCAACGCGATCGGGGCCTGATCCGCGCTCACCGAAGGCACCTTGAAGGTCATGACCTCGCGATACGAGCGAACCTCATGCTTGCCACTGCTGCTGGTGACATGCGCGTCGTAGACGACGGCGACCATGATTTCGACGGTCTTTTTCATGGGGTGGCACCCTTGGGCGTATACGAGGCTTCCCACCGCTTCACGAACGCCGTCGCTTCTGCGTAGAAGCTGTGAAGCGTGCCGTGAGGCTCCGAGGCCTCGGCAAGTTCGCCGATCGCCTCAGCGATCGCATCGATGTCGCGTGCGGCATAAGCATCGCGGACCTTCATGAAGGCGATGATCACCTCCACCGGGTAACCCGAAACCCGAGGCGATCCATACGGCCGCCATCCGCTGCTGTCTGTCTGGGAGAGCTTTGCAACGATCTGGGCAGCCAGGCTCAGAGCCGCCGGCTTCAGCGGCTGGCGAAGGTCAATGAGATCAGGGCGAACGATCTCTGGAGGAAGGGCGGAAACGCGATACCCCTTGCCGCGGAATGAGACCAGATAAGCCTTGGCATCGTCGAACTGATCGATTTGCCGGATCTGCGCCGCATTCTCGTGCCAGGCCTCGTAGCCATAGGCGAATTCGAGGTCTCCATACGGGCCGGAACCGATCTTGATCAGCGGCAGATCGATCGCGCGATGAGCAATTCCGCCGATCAGGCAGATCTTGGCCATTTCGCGCCCGATTTTGGCGAGTTCCTTCGATCGATCGTCGTCCGAAATATCGCGGATCGTCGGGTCGCTCTCGCTCTTGGCGCCGAGCAAGGCACCGCTGATCAGTCGAGTCGTGCCCGGGCCGCCGAGATTGTGCAGGCCCGCTCGCTGCAGGTGAGCCTTCAGCCCGTCGCCAGTGACCAGGCGGGGTCGGCTGAGCAACTTGCCGCTGTGGTTCGCGCGCTTGGCTCTCCCCATACTGCGGGCGCAGACAACGTCGTCCGCCGGCTCTTCTAGGCGGATTCCGTCGTCCTGGAGGATCGGCTGCCAAAGGATACCGTCAGCTGCCCGCAGCGCGGTCTGGTGAGACATCTGCAGATCACCAGGTGTCCACCAGAGGGCGATCGGCGCATCGCCCGGCTGAATCTCGCGCACCAGCACATCAGAACTGGCAGTCAGCGTGAGGCGCGTGCTGTTGCGAGCACGGCCTTCCTTGGCATTCGCCGCGTAAGTGAACGGAATCGAGATCAACATGCCGGATTTTATGGGCCAGGGCTCGCAATCCACAAGGGTGGGTCGACATCACCGCGCATCCGAAGGACCATGATGCAAGACCTTCCGAATCCAGAATTACGTCCTTGAACGCGCCCGACCTCTTCAACCCTCTCGAAGGCCTCCAGTTAGCCGGTCAGCGACTGTTCGACCTGTGGAAGCAGGTCGAGGCGTTTCTGTCCGGCCCCGAGGGCGTCCGGTGGTTCGTGCTGCTGCTGGGTCTGTGGACTTTCAGTGAGCTCACCACTCGTTTGATGCGACGCCGGCGCGAGAGGCAGCGCCGCTTGCGGGCCGAGGAGGCTCACCGCCAGGCGCTCGACTTGATGTCCCGTGCGATGCTCGGGTACCGAGTCGCCATCTTCGTCCAGACATTCACGCTCGGCGAGGCGTTTCGCTTCGTCTTCGAGCTGGAGGGGGAAGGCATCGTCGCGCGCTGCGAGGGGGTCTACCCGGATCCCTTGATCGCCGTCTCAATCGCAGCGGAGGCATTCCATCGCGACCTGGACGCCGCCGCGCGGGCGCGACGCAACTCGTCGTCGAGAAGGCGGAGACAAGGGAGGCAGAGGCCCGGTCAGGAGCAGCGTGAGGATACAGGATGCTGGGCCGTTCTCGGTCTCAGGCGCAGCGCATCGCTGAGCGACGTGAAGGAGGCTTACGCGCGTCTCGCCCGGAAGCACCATCCAGACCGAGGCGGCAGCACCAGCATGATGGCCTCGATCAACAATGCTCGCGACGAGGCACTCAAGGAACTCTCGGCAGGTGCCGCCTAGAAGCGCGGAGCCAGGGTGAGCTCCGGCTCCGCCGCCTCGGCTGCGACCGCCTCCACACCACTCCGGAAATGCCGTTCCGCCCCGTCCGGCCCGATCAGAGCAGCTCCATGGGGGTTGTCGATCCGCCGATCCCCCGGTCGCAGGACGATGATCGAACCATCACCGCCCGCGCGGAAGTCATGATCTCCGGGCACATTGAGCGTGATGTGGTGATCGGCGAGCAGCGCTCGCGCGAAGCAGGTGGTCATTGCGATCTGTCGATCGGGAAGGTCCAGGTCGCCGGTCTTCGCGACGAGATCGCCGCCACTATCATAATCTGCGGTCGCGACAACCTTTCCACGGGCCGTCCAGATCATGCTCGCCCCGCCATCCTGGCGAAGGCGCACAATCGACGGTGCGTCGATGGATTCTCCTTGCCGAATGACGATGATATCGGCCTCTCGCTTGTGTCGCTTGCGACTGGCGCTGACGGCTTCGAGCGCCATGGCGAGATGTCGGCGGTCCGCGAAGATCAGCGCGCCCTTGCCAAGCACAATACCGCGAAACCAACCCGATGCCCCACCATCTCGTGCTTGCTGCCTGGTGGCCGCGAGGCCTTCCTTGAGAGAGCGAAGGCTGGCGCCGCGGACAGCAGCGACCGTCAGGTGTGCGAGGTTGACGCCATGCCGCCAAGCCTCGTCGAAGCTCCGGCGGACGATCGAATGCGTGTCACTGATCCGCTCTTCAACGAAATCGCGAACCTTCTCGGCCACGCCTTCCTTGGCCGCAAGGAGTGCGCTCGATGCCAGAACGGTGATGACACCAGCGCCAATCGCGCCTGCGTATGCTTCCGCGCCATGAGGGAGGTGGACGTGATGCGGCAGCGAGTGGCTGGCGAAAGCGACGGGTGTCGTCGCGCAGAGCCATGCTGTGAGGTGAGACGCGCGACTCCACCTATGGTCGCGCTGGAAGGCCGGCGTGCCGGTCTCGTCCATCATCGCCTTCGCATAATGCCCTTGAATCACCATTGCTCCCGCAGTGCGGTCCGGCTGTTGCTCGGGGGAGAGCCTGGTCGACGCGCGAAGGTCCGCCTCCGCGAGATCTGGATTGATCAGCTTCGCCGAGGTGAACATTGTGTCGCGAAGCCGCGCCCGCTTGAATGAGGTGCGCCTGCCGGAGCTGTACGCGAAGGATGCGCGCGAGAGCCCCGCGTCGTCGAAGATCGCGCCATCGAGCTGAGCTCCGTCGAATTCGGAGAAGGCGAGCCGAGCCCCATCGAAACGAGTTGCTCCCTTTTCCGTCCGGCCGAGGATGACATTGTGGAAGCGCGCCCGCTCGGCATTCATGCCCTGGCACAGGGCTCCCTTGAGACAGGCGCCGGCGAACGACCCATATCTTATCGAGGAGCCTCGCAGATCGGCGTCTTCCAGATCAGCCCCGTCGAAGTCGGCTCCATCCAGGTTGAGTCCGGCGAGATCCCGGTTGGCGAGATCAGCCCCTGCAAGGGACCTCCCCTCTCGAACGATACCCTCGACGAACGCCTTGAGCGTCGGCGCCGTACCTTCGACCAGAACCTGGCCGGAGCGGGTGAGTATCTTCTGCGGCTTGGCCTTCACGAGTCGTCCGAATCCTTGTTTCTGTCTCCCGGAAATTCACCATGGAGGCCTGAAAGTCGGAACGGCTGTTCAGCCTCGCGCGGCTGCGTAGATCTTCCACGCCACCGCCCGCGCACCAGCAAGCGCAAGGAAGGCGAAGCCGGCCGAGAAGACGTAGGCAGCCCAGGCGAACGACCACCAGACAAGGCGATCTTTCAGGCCCGCGGCCGCTATGACGCGGCGCCCGTATTCCAGGCTTAGCTGAGGCCAGCCGCCGGCATTGGTCATGTAGGCTGCTCCATGGTTCCAGAGCTTCAGAGCGACGATCGCACAGACGACGGCCAGCAAGGCGTTCAGCCCGAGCGAGCTCGTCTTGAAGAACAAGCGGAAGCCGGTCAAAAGCGCATCGCGCAGTGATTGGATTGTCGGGTTCATTCGACCTCGAATTCCTCGTAAGCCGGAGCTGATTGCTCCGATCGGGACGTGGTGACGCCGTCGCCGGCGCAGCGGCCGACCTGACGGTCCTTGCGGTAGATGTCGTCGTAGTACTGGACCACGCCGGATGCGTCGGGCCAGGCCGTGAAATAGGTCGTGACGACTCGAACTGGTGGCGCCCGACGATCAGTCCGATCTCCGGAACGCTGCAGCCGCGAGATCTCGCCTTCGCTCATTCCGAGAACCCAGCCCGCCAGCTCCATCGCCTTCTCAACGCGGATGCAGCCGTGCGACTGCGCACGGTCATCGTCACCAAAGGCTTCATCGTCATTTGTGGAATGGAGATAGACCGACCCGCCGGCCGCCAAGCCGATCTTGACCACCCCGAGCGCATTATTCCGGCTCGGCTGCTGGATGAAGCTGGTGGGGCGAAGACCGCGCTCTGCAGCCTCGCTCGGTGACATCGAGCGGCCGCCGGCGACGACCCTGAAATCAAGCCGCTCGAAATATCGCGGGTTGCTGGCCAGCTTTTCCCGCCAACGCCTCGCGTTGATGATGCTTTCCGGCACTGTCCATGTCGGATTCAGCCTCACATAGGTCGCGCTCGTGTCCAGGTCTGGCGTGCGCCAGCCCTCGTCGCCGATGACGACCCGGCTTTCCATCACCGTGCGGCCATCCTCATAGGTCGCGAGCTGCTGGGAGGGGATGTCGACTGTGATGGTCTTCCCTGGGCCTGGCGGTCGCAGGCGTGCCAAACGACCAAGCGTCGCCTCGATCGCCGCGGCGCGCCGGCCGCACACCCTGGGAAGCTCTGCGCGCAGCACATCGGCAGTGGTTCCGCTGGCTCGCGCCGATGGCTGGATCAGGAGAGCGCTTGCGCTGAGGAGAAAGGAGCGTCTGTTCATTTTCGTTGCGTGGTTGCCGCCCAGATCAAGCCGGAACAGTAGCCTCGGTTCCGCTCTGTGCCAGGTCCGCCAGACGCCGGCGCAGGATGCGGTTAGCCTTCTCGTCGATGGGGCGAGGCGCTCCGGTTCCGCGGTGGATGATGCGGCTCTGCCAGCGCGTCAGCGTCTCGATGATCTCAGACCATGCCTTTGCCTCATCACCGGGCATTTCGGGGACATTCCCCGCGAGCGACAGCTCAAGAGCCGTAGCCAGAAAGCCAGACTCGGTGCGAAGGAGGACCTCGTCCGACTTGTTACCGACCCCGAGCGAGCGCACGGCCTCGAGGCAGCCGTCGATCTCACCCAGCTTCATATCGTCCGAGTTCGAAATACCCGCGATCTCGCGAACCTCCGCGGTCCGCCGGCCCGCATTCGAAAGGGCAATGACAGCGACCCAGACGACCTGGCCTCGATAGGGTGCAAAGGACAGCGAAAGCTCAGCCTTCCTGGCAGCGCGAGCGAAGCGCTCCGGCTCGACTTTCGATGACCGGCGCAGGATCGCGGAATTCAGGGTAGAAGGTTCGTCGGGGAGGATAGCGCGGTCAGCACCGGCGCCAATGGCTTCGATCTGCCCGGCGATCGCCCTGCGCAAATGAAGCGGCCCCCACGCCTCCCGAAGAACGCCCAGGGCGCTGTCGAGAAGGACCTGAGGCGCAGGATCCCATTCGTCGCCTGGATCGACCGCGAACTCCTCCAGCGAGTTATGGATGATCTCGGCCGCATATGCGGCTTCCATCGCCCGGCGTTTCACCGCATCGTCCGGCAGCCGAATGACGGCACTGTCCGCATTATGCCCAAAGCCGCGGATATCGTTGGCACGATGGTCGAGCAATGCGACCGCGTCAGCGGGTTCCGCCGCTTCAAGCAGCGTCCCGATTGCCACGATCCACAAGGCGAGAAAGATCGGTCCCGCGCTAACGCCCCTGCCCTCCGACGTCCGCATGCCACGATGCAACGCTTCGTGGACAGCCGCTTGCACGGAGGCAGTTAGCTCGTTTGCGGGGGCAGAGAGGTTTGACAAGGCGAATCCACTTCGAGGGGGACACGCCAAAAAAGATCACCCACCGATCCGGTCGCGGCAAGCGAACAAATCGGTGGGCGCAAGGATTGAAGCAACAATCCGTGGACGACGGTCAGGCCGTCGCAGCGACCTTCCTGGCGCGAGGCGACTTGCGCGCACCGCCATCACGGGACTTCGAGTGCTTGCCGAGACCGCTCGCGCGAGCCTGCATCGCCTTCTGCTCGGAATAGGCCGGGCCAGCGTGGGGCAGCTGCTCCTTGCTCAGCTTGAACATGGCGAGGAGCATCGGATAGTCCATGCCATAGCTCACCTCGATATGGCGGCGCAGCATCTTGAAGCGCCCGCCTCCGATCGGATCGACCACGGTCATTCGCTTGTCGGCGATGTGCTGGCCGTCGACGGTTCGCGGCACAGGAGTACCATCCGACCGCGTCGGGATGTTGTGCTCCTTCATGATCTCCATGAACTTCTTGCGCATCGCCGGCGTAGCGGTCGGCCAGACCCGCTCAGCAACGATCTGACCTTCATGGGCGATCACCGGAATGAACGCACGAGAACCTTCAAGAGACTTCATGGCTTCCGGCGCGAGGGCCTTGCTCGGTGCGGCCGGAGCAGTCACTGCCGGCAGCGCAGCGCGAACTGGCGGAGCGATCTCTGGCAGGGCTGCCGGCGCACCGGCGCGCTGGACGAGGCCCGATTGCAAGTCCTGCTTCACGATCCCGGTCATGGTATCGTGAACCTCCTTGATGAACGGGATCAGGTCGTCCTTGGGGATGGCCGTGTTCGGGTTCCGAACCCAACCGCCGACGATCTCGGTGGTCATGGCCGCGATTTCGCTGATTCCGCTGCGATCTGACGCCATATTCGATCTCTCCTTAGCTCTCTCCGTTACAGGCCGACGGGTCCGCACCCGTTCCTTGCCTGTTGCAGATTTAATCCCGCTGCACCTGATACTTCTGGGCGACGAGGATAACCTGCACACTCCCCCTTAAGATAACTGGCCTTCGCGACTTAAAATCCGTGACGGTGACGAGGCATTCCTTCAATTTCAAAGCTCTTAGGACTTTGGGATAGGCCATTTCGTAAGAGAGTGCAATCGGTCCTAACGACATTCCTTGAGGGTGAAAATCGGCATTTCTATGAATGTCTATAGAAATCCCGGGTCGATCTTGTTCCGGTCGGTAACTCGGCTTCCGTGATCCGGTTCCCGGCTGCACAAGGAATTTCTCCTTGCCCGTCCCCGGTTTCCTTCAACGATTGGGACAATATATCTTGCCTCAGGTTAAAGAGTCCTTCCTCCTGTCAGCCGTCTCAGAGGAATTTTCCCGCGAGCGAGAAGTAGGCGGCAACCGCATTTGGCCGCGGTGAACCCCGACACTCCTTGGTGGTATCGGACCGGAATCCTCAAACTCAGGTGGTGTGGATAACAGGATGAGTCGTGTCTGAGCGCACATTTCACGCCGTTGACCTCCCTAAGAAGCGCGCCAGCGTACCTGGCGAGATCCCTCTCGCTGCGCTGACACGTATTTTTGGACACGGATCCTTTCGGGGCGTCCAAAAATCAGCTGTCGATTCCATTCTCGCAGGGGTGGACGTCCTTGGCCTCATGCCTACTGGCGGTGGTAAAAGCCTCTGTTTCCAGATCCCGGCTCTTGTTCTGCCCGGAATGGCCTTGGTGGTGAGCCCGCTGCTCGCTTTGATGCGTGACCAGGTGGATGGACTGCGCCGGAAGGGCGTACGGGCAGCGGCCCTAGCGGGTGAAGACTCTCAGTCGCCCGATGAGCGCCGAGAAATCCTTGGGCTCGCCGCCTCTGGTGGCCTGGATATCCTTTACCTCTCACCCGAACGCCTCGTGACGCCAGGGTTTCAGGGCTTGCTTCGCCAGCTGCAGGTAAGCCTCGTTGCCATCGACGAAGCGCACTGTGTCTGCGAGTGGGGGCGGGACTTTCGACCGGCCTACATGGAGCTCCCGCAGCATCTGGAGGCCATCAGTGCCCCAAGGATCGCGCTGACGGCCTCCGCAACTCCAGCCATGACAGCGGAGATCAAGGAACGTCTTCTCCGCGGAAATGTCCGGGAGCTGCGCATGAGCTTTGATCGCCCGAACATCACGATCAACGCTCGACGGGTGGTTGAGCCTCTCGCCGATCTTGATCGGCTGGTTAAAGAGCGCCCGGTCGCCGGATCCACGATCGTCTACCTGCCAACGCGCCAGGGAACCGAAGAAGCAGCGGCGCTGCTTAGCCCTGACGGCCGTTCGGCAGCCGCCTATCACGCGGGCCTTCCGGACCATGAAAGAAAGCGCGTCCAGGACGCCTTCCTTGCAGGTGAAATACCGACGATCTGCGCAACGACGGCTTTTGGCATGGGTGTCGACCATCCAAATACACGGCGTGTGGTCTATGTCGGTATCCCCGCTTCCATCATCGACTACTACCAGGGCATCGGCCGCGCTGGACGAGACGGCCTGCCGGCAGAGTCCCACCTGCTTTGGAGTGACGCCGATGTCGCGCGGCGTGCCCGCCTTGCGATCACCCTGGAAGGCTCTGCGCGCCGCCGCGAGGTTGGCCGAATGGAGGCCGTCCTCGGCCTGGCTCACACGCCCGGCTGCCGGCGAGCTACGCTCCTTCGTTGCTTCGGCGAGGAAACCCCGGCGCACTGCGGCAACTGCGATCTCTGTATGTCCCCGCCAGCGCGCGTCGAGCGAGGTGATCTCGCTCGCGCCACGATCCGCCTGGCTGGCCGGCTCGGGGAAGACTCCTCGGTCTCGATCCTGAACGAGGCGCTTCTGGCGAGCCCCTCTTCCCGGGTCCGAAGCATGAGGCTCGACAGCCTGCCGGAATATGGCTTCGGCAAGCGTCTGCGCATCCAGGATTGCCGCCCCCTCATTCGTCAGATCGTTGGCCTGGGTTATCTCGAAGTCAGTGAAACCACGGGCGCGGTGCTCCCGACGATCGTTGGCAAGGCGCAGTTGCGTAGCGCCGAGCCGATCCAGCTGGTCGACCATATCAAGGAGGCCATCCGAACGTCTCGTGGCGCCGGCGATCGAAGGGATGTGTACTGGCAGGAGATACTGACCGCTCGCGATGAGTGTGCAAAGCGGCTCTCGACGGATCCCGCCCGGCTTCTCGACGAGAAATCCGCGTTGAAGCTCGTCGCGGCCGTCGATAGTGACGAAGACAGCCGCGTGCTTCTCTCGCGGCTCCCGACAGGGTTAGGGAGCGCGATCGAAGAAGCGCGCCTCCGAAACGCGAAACGGCGGGACATGCCCGCCGCTCTTAGTCTGTCGCTGTTCTGACGATCAATCGCGGGTCAGGACGATGAACCGATAGAGGGCGCCTTCGGCCGAGGTATGGGTGGAGGGCTTTTCTTGAAGGCTCGGGGCGACGACGAGGAAGCCCCCTCCGTGTACCACGACGTGGCCCACGACCTCGCCGCGAACCTGGGCTTCATATCCCGGAAGGCGGACGACGCCCTTCTTCCTGCTCGGATCCAGGACGCGCTTGGGATTGTTCTTGTCGATCGCCAGCTCTGTTAGAACGAGTTCGACGTCGGGGCTCTCAGGACTCGCCACCTTTTCCGGCAGCTTGCTCAGGTCCTGCTCTTCCAAACGAAGTACGCGGCCACGTCCGCGTGTCTTCGGCTTCCGCCGAGTTGACGTCGCCCGCCGCTTTGGCGCGGGGGCTGTGGCCGGGACCTCGGAGGGCGCTGCCGCAGTGGTTTCCTTCGGTGCCGCGGGCTCAGCTGCGGGAGCAGCCTCCGCATGGGGCTCTGCCGAGATCTTCCCAGCAGGACCGGACATGAACTTCTCCAGGACAACGATGCAGTCCTCGACATGGGCCTTGGCTACGGTTGCCGTCTGCCCGCTGAGCGTGTCGGTGATCACGCTCATTGCGACGCCCTTTGAGACGTAGGTGAAGCGTGGAGCCTGAGGGGCTGGGGCCGGCTCGGACGCGGTTTGCGAGGCAGGCACAAGGGCCGAAGTGGTGGCCTTGGAAGCAGCCGGCTTTGTTGCCGCCTTTGCGGCCGCTGACTTGCCCTTCGAGGCCGCAGGCTTGGCTGCCGTAGCCTTCTCGGCCGCCTTCGGCGCTGGTGCTGTAGGGGGAGCCTCGGCGGCCGCCGTTGCTGAGGTGGCGCTGGCTGCCGCAGTCGCGGGCTTGGCACCGGCTTTCTTGGAGGCTTTCTTCGGCGCCGCTGGCGCTGCAACCGGGGCGACCGGTTCGCTCGAAGCCGAGCTCTGCGCAGGCTCACTTTTGGCCGTGGCGCTCACGCTCGACTGGCCCTTCGAGGCTTTTGCTGCGGCCTTCACAGGAGCAGTAGCCTTGCTCGCCGCGGTGGCTTTCGGAGTAGCTGGCGCCTTGGCGGGTGTTGAGGCCTTGGCAGGCGTTGCCTGCTTCGGTTCAGTCGCTGCTGCAGGCTTGGCGCTCGCCTTCGCCTTGGATGCCGGCTTGCCCTTGGTCGAGGTCTTTGTTGCTGGTGCCTTGGCGGCTTCCGTCGGAGCAGCAGCATCCCAGACAGCGTCGCCAGCGGACGTTCCCTTTTCGGGTGCCGGCGCATCGGCCTTCGTCGCATCCTCATTGGTCTTCGCGGCAGCCGGCTTTGAGGTTTTCTTTCGAGCGGCGGTGGCGGCCGCAGTCCTCTTCGAACCGGCGCCTTTCGAGCTGGCAGCTGGCTTTTTCATGTTCTGGTCCTCGAATGGCGTGAGCCAGCGCAATCTGTTCTCAAGCCGATTCGGAGTCAATGCGCAGGGGCGAAAAATGCTTACGTTTCAACTGGATCGCCCAGGTTTTAAGATCCTCCGATCCTTGATGAAAAAGCCTTCTTACCTTCAATGTTCTTGATATGGTCCTTTGATTTGCAGCAGAATTCCTTTGTGGTGATCCGGGATTTCCACGAAGCTGTGGGAAACCGATTCCGAGGGTTCGCTTGATCGATGAAGGCCCAGTTCGTCTCCATTGAAGACGTGGTCGAAGCAATCGCTTCGCAATGCGACGGCGCGCGTCGGCGGGATGGTCGCGGCTTCAACCGAGCCGATGCCCAAGAAGGCGGTCGACTGTCAGCCCTTCGGCGCCAGAACATGGCTTGGTCCGAGGCAGATGCGCGCAAGGCGATCGAGCTGGCGGCAAAATATCCGGGACAGGCGGCAGCGCTCCTTTCCGGAGGAAGCGAAACGCGTGCTGCCGGCATCGAGAAGGCGCTACGCGGCGGCCGCGTTCCTTTGCGCGACGATCCGATCCAGGATTCCGAGCAGAAGGCCTACTGCTATGCGGGCCTCTCGCCTGGTGGACGCTACGTCTATTTCTGGCGACTGGCATGGATCGACGACCTGCCTGGATTGACCAGCCGCCTGCGGGGCCTCTCCCGCTTGCGCCATGGCGCCCGCGCCATCTGGTTCCGGACCGATAAGGCGGAACTGACCATCAACGGCACCAAAAAGCGCGCTGAGCGCCTCTCGATCGACTTCAATGGCACCACGCAGGCCGGGATCGTCCAGGCCGCGAAGGCGCACGGGTTCTTGCTGGAACCGGCAATCGCCGAACCCATGGATCGCGAGGTCGATCACCTGCGTCACAACGAACGCGCGGTCTGGCTTCACAGCGGGATCCGGGATGGTAAGCGCGGGACCTGGGCCGTATTCGACCTGATGAGCAAGAACGAGCAGTTCTCAGCCATCATCAAGCACCACTTTCGCGGGCGGTTCGACTGCCGTCCTGACGACGACTGGAACTGGTACGTCGCCTACGATGCCGAAACGGCTCCAAAGCTGCGCCAGGTTGCCCTCAAATTCGGCTTTGCACAGAGCCCGGATTTTACCTCCGGCTTTCGGCGCAGTCCTGCGTTGACGCCGTCCACCGTTCGGACCTGACAGGCAGTCCTTTGGCGTTTCGCATTCAATCCTTTTAGCGCTATCCTTCGGCTCAAGGAATCCTTGGGTGCCGCATGATCTCGCTTCTCATCATCATGACGCTCGTCGTCGGAATGGCGGCATCCGTCGGCTATACCCTCTATACCTTCCAGCGCTCGGCTGAGATCGTTTCCCTCGCGCAGCGCAATGCCGCGACCATGGATGGCCTCGCCTCGGCCATGCGATCCGCCATGCGCGTCGTCGAGCTCGATGGGCCCGTTCGTATCCCCTTCGGCGAGGAGATTGGAGGGCGCTCGGTCCTGCCATCATGGGCGATCGGCAATGGCCGGACCCCGTGGGGCGCCTATTATGGCTGGTGCCCGTATGCGCTCGACGACCTATCTGTCGCCGGTCCCGACGATGCCACCTCCGAACTGGTGCTCGGGTCCGATCATCAGGTCGGTGGTTCATTCCCTCATCGATACGCCTCTCGCGTCCTTGTCGATCGAGGTCGGCAGTTCGTCGTTCGCAGCGATGCTCCCCATGACACCGCGCTGCGCGGCGCGGCCCAGGGTATCGTCGGCTTGATCGTCTCTCCGGCGCCGTACCAGACCGCTATTCCCGACTGCGAGGACGTGCGACTCGTGAATGGCCAGTTCCTGGTGCGAGGAGACGGAACACCCCGGGTGCCCGGGTCCGTCGTGCCAGTCATTGCGCGCGGGCCGCAGGCCGCGGAGGGGACTGCCGTCGGCAATCTGTTGTTCTACGTCTCCCCCACCGGTGCCGCGCGCCGTGCCGCGGTGAATGCCGGCGAGAAAGCCTTCGGTGATACTGCCGACAAGCCGCTCAACCTCGACGCGGCCATCAGCTCAGCGATGTCGTCCGGCTACCGCAGCGTGACGATCTCGCTTGCAGGCGGCTCTTACCAATTGCCTAACGTGCTGGGAGGCAGCGCGAGCTCTGTCGCGATCTCGTTCCTGCCGACCGATGGCAGCCCGACCGCCGCGCCCATCGTCTTCAGCTCTGGTCTCACCAAGATCGCGACGGATGTGACGTTCGTCGGGGCAGACTTCGAGAACGGGGCGGGCCTCTGGATCCAGTCGGGTGGCCGCGCACGCCTGACCGGTGGCAAGATCGGCTACCTCCGCAATGATGGCGGTGACGCACTCCTCGCTGGCACGGCCATCGTCGGACACGCGTCGCGGCCGAACGCGGTCGAGCTCACTGCCGGCCGGCTCACGCTCAAGGGCGCTTTCGACCTGTCCGGTGTTCTTTCGACTGGCTATCCCATCATCGCCTCGGGCGGCGAGCTTGTCCTCGCGGAAGCTGGTCTGGCGTTCGGGCGGGCGGAGGCCAAGCCCTGGATGATCTTCCAGCAGGCTCGCCTTTCGGTAAGCGGCCCCTCCACTCTGGACGGCGCCCCAATCGCCTCTGCGCAGGCCGTGGACGCGGTCTGCGATGCCGGCAGCACCCTTCCCGGCTGCACGGTCACCTGCCCTGCCCTGCTCTATCCAGTGAGCGCGTCCTGCCTGATCGATGACGAGAGCGGCGGCGCCAAGGCTACTCTGCGATCGAGCGGGCGTGAGGGCGAGCGCGGTTGGACTTGTTCCTGGTCGCCAGCCCGGTCCTATGCGCTCCACAACAACGGCTCGATCGTCGACGGGCTCGGGGTCGAGCAGCCGGTCCCGAACCAGGAAGGCGCTTTGACCGAGCTCGTCAGCGATCTGCCGCGGCGCCGCGTGATCGCCCAGTGCTCGGCGACCTATCCGAGCGACGTCGTGGTCAGCAGCAACTGATGTCCGACGCGATCGATAGCCACGAAGTCCACCTGCGGCCGCAGACCCTTGCCGACTTCAACGGTCAGGCCGATGCTCGCGCGAACCTGACGGTGTTCATAAATGCGGCGAAGGCCCGCGGGGACGTCCTCGATCACGTCCTTTTCGCTGGACCGCCGGGGTTGGGGAAGACGACACTCGCGCAGATCGTTGCCCGGGAGATGGGAGCGAACCTGCGGTCGACCTCAGGGCCAGCCATTACGAAGGCTGGAGATCTCGCGGCGCTGTTGACGAGTCTTGAACCTGGCGACGCACTCTTCCTTGATGAGATTCACCGCGTACCAACGAATCTGGCGGAAATCCTTTATCCCGCGCTCGAAGACTACTTCATAGACCTCCTCATCGGTGAGGGTCCCTCAGCGCGTTCTGTGCGTATCGATTTGCCTCGCTTCACGCTGATCGGAGCGACCACCAGATCTGGTCTGCTCCCCGCACCGTTGAGGGATCGGTTCGGAATCCACGTCCGCCTCCACTACTACACCGAGAGCGAACTGGTCCGGGTCGTCAGCCGCAGCGCGAAGGTCTTCAACATCGAGATCACCCCTGAAGGGGCTGGAGAGATCGCGAGGCGGTCGAGAGGAACTCCCCGCATCGCCGGGCGGCTGATCCGGCGGGTTCGCGATTTCGCCGCTGGAGAGCCTATCACGGCGGCGCTCGCGGATTACGCGCTCAATCAGCTCGACATCGACAGCCGCGGACTTGATCAGCTCGATACGCGTTATCTGCGCCTCGTTGCGAAGAACTTTTCGGGCGGGCCGGTCGGCATCGAGACCATCGCCGCGGCGCTCTCAGAGCCGCGCGACGCGCTCGAAGAGATCGTCGAACCCTACCTGCTCCAGCAAGGCTACCTGCAGAGAACGCCTCGAGGTCGAGTTCTAACCGCAGGCGCTTATGCGCATCTGGGAATACGCGCGCCGTCGCCGGCGGCGCCGGTGCCTGGACAGCTTGGTCTGTTCGCTGACCAGGTCGCCTGATTAAGGCTTGGCTCCCGGCACCTGGGAAATCGTCCCCCACTCCGTGAGGGACGTGGAGATCAGGGTCTCCTGTCGCCGGGCGCCCTGCCTCAGGTAGTAGCGAGCGATCTCGCGTTGCCGATCGGTGAGGGTCGGGCTCGGCTTGGAGAGATCCTCGTCCGCCTTATTGGCGAGCGCTCTCAGTTCGAACCGATCTCGCAGGTCGGTCAGCCGTTCGATGTTCGGTCCTCTCTCCAGAAAGCCGGATGTCACCTCCGAGACCATCGGAAACGACATCGACTGCGTAGGGAGTCCATTGATCGTGTACGACCACTGCCACGAGGTAGGTCTCGCGGGATCGGCCCGATTGAGCGTGCTCAGGCTCGGGAAAACCTCCTGCAGGTGCTGGGACGAGCTCGTGACATAAGCGAATGCGAGCGAGGGCGCGGATTGTGCTTTGGCCTGCAGATCACGCACCGCCAGGTAACGTCCGACGTTCCTGGCGAGGACCGGATTGCTCTCCATCAGGCACGCGGCCACCAGCAGCGGCTTCTCTTGCCAGGCCTTCGTAGTTACGAGGCAATGGTCGCTGTCAACGTCTGGCGGCTTTGAGATGTCGATGCCAGCAACCGCGGCCAGCTCCTTCTTGAGCGAACCCTTTGTGATCGCGGACGAGCCAGCACCGAACTTGGCCTCTGACATCACCCGAGCAAGCGACGGTACGAGCGCCGCTCCCTCGATGATCCCCTCCTGAGCTATCGCCAGCGACAGCTGCTCGGCGTAGGAGTTTGTGATCCAGGCTGCGGTCTGCGAGTTCGTCCGCCGCTTTCCATCGTCGAATGCGGCATCCTTGCCCGTCAGCTCCTTCGGTTTGGGGAGACGCAGCTTCCCATCCGGGGTCGAAACAGCGAGCTCGAAGAACGGCGTCAGAAAGAGAACCAGTTCCCCGAAATGAGCGGCGATTTTCGGGGAGTACGGATCCTTGATGACATTGGCGCCAACGATATCGCCGCCTCGCCCGCGAAGCGGCGCCCAGCTGCCATCCTTGCTGATGTCCACGATGCCCTGGCAGCTCAGGTCTTTCTCCTGAAGGCTGACGATCGCGCCGGGAAGGCCCGCTACCTTGGACAATGCCCGGTTGACGCAGTTCTGCTTCGTGTCGCCTGCGATGGTTGCCGCGTCTACAGAGCTCCAACCGAGAACCGCATGATGGGCTCGCCACATAGCATCCAGGCGGGCCTTCGTGGATTTCGGCGTGCCAACCTCGCCTGCTTCCCAGGTCGAGGCGCGGAGAATGATTGCCGTCTCGAATGGAGACGCCGGCGGAGCCTGGCCGGGAATGATCGTGTCGCGCAGATACTGGAAACAGAGGAGCGATTTAGCGAACCCTGCTGGATGGACCTCTTGGTCGGCAGCAAAGTGCTCGATGCGCTTCGCATAGCTTGCGTAGACGCCGGAGCGGATCGCTATACCCTTGATCGCCGACATCTGCATGAACGATCGGCAGTCGGAATAGGGTTGGGCGTCCTGGACAGCGAGCAGCTTGTTCGCCTGGTCGATCTTGTGCTCGATGACCTGGAGTTTCGACATCACCTGAGCGTGGTTCAGGTCGATTTTCTCGGACAGCTCCTCTATCCTCGCGAGGGTCATTTTCTGGAGCTCGATCACCTCGTCGAGCTTCTTCGAGATCTGCCCGAGGGCAACGGTGGTTCCATCCTCGCCACCTCCTCCGCCGAATAGGCCGCCGGCGGACATGAGCGCGCCGACATAGTTCCCCGTCGCAAGCGAGGCTGCGAAGTTGAGCGCCGACTTGGCGGTGTTGATGTTGCGGTTGAGGTTGACCGTATCGATTTGCACACCAAGCGAGACCGCAAATCCCGCCACAGCCCCGATTCCGCTGAGCCCTTCGTCAAGCCCGTCCTTGATCGACATCACCCGGTTGAAGCGTGCCAGGTTCTTGATGTCCTCAGCCCGTTGAGCCTTTTCCTCTGGCGTCTTCGGCGGCAAGAATGCGGGGTCCTGAAGTGCGAGCAGCCGATCTCGCGGGCCCATGCTCCGAAGCATTGCCGCCTGCGTGGCTCGCTGACCCTCAGAGACGCTATCCAGTCTGCCTTCGAGGCTTTCGATTTGAGCCTTGGTGTTCTTCGCCAGGAGATCTACGGCCTCAATCTGGTTCGCGACGACCTTCCGGAGCGTCTGAACCTCGCCGACCACCTTTTGGATCTGTACCTTCTGCTGCGTGAAACGCGCTTCGGTTTGACGCTCAAACGCACGCAGCGCCGTCTCTCCCTGTGCCTGCCGTGCTGCGACGGTATCCAAACCGCTCTTCAGGAGTCCAATCTGAACGCCCTGTAGCTCCGTCTTCATTGCAGGGTCGAGGTCTTTCCCTATCCCTTGCGAGAAGAAGGTGTTGTTGGCTCCGAATAGCGCCTCGGCCGCTTCCTTCCGGTTGGCTTCCGTGATCCCGGTCGCCTTCCATTTCGCAACTGTCTCTCGATCGGCCTTCAGCAGAGCGAGCTCGACAGCTGTCGACACGGATGCCTTGTAATTCGCTTCGACGTTTGCGAGCGACGTCACGCCCTTGTTGAGGGTGTCGTTGATCGCTGGCCCTGCGATGGAAAGGATCGCTTTGCTTTTGGTGCCCGCCGCATAGTTGACGACTGCGACGATGGAGCTGAGACCGAGCTTCGCTTCATCGACGGCTCGTTTGTCGAGCACCGCGGCCTTCTGGGCGACACGTAAGGAATCAATCAGGTGGTACGCAGCCTGGCTCCGCTCGTTCTCAGTGATGCCGTTAGGGGCGCCCTTCTCGCGGATCTCCCTGACCCGCCTGGTTTCTTCGACAGTGCGGTTGAAGGCGGCCGCCCTGAAGGCATCTCTTTCCAGATCGGTCAGAGCCTCTGCCTCAACCAGGGCGTATGGCACGGGGCCAAACTTGCGTGGCCCGGCAGCCCACAGCTGAGCGCCTTCGCTGGGAGTCTTGAATTGAGCGTGCGCAGCCTGCGCCGTGGCGGATAGCGCAAGCGCCAGGGCGAACCGAGAAGCGAAGCTATTGCGCAGGGATCGACGCATCGCAGGTCTCCGGCCGCTGGGACAGGCTTTTGCAGATCTGGTTGAGCATGGCGCGTTGGTCGGACCGCAGGGTCTTGTTCAACTGCGATAGCTCCTGCTGAATTGAAGCGGCGGTGCTCTGGGTGGGTCGATCGATCGTGCGAAGGCAGGCGCCGTACTGTTCGACTTCGAACCAGGCCGAACATCGCTCCATCGAGTTGCCGACATAAGCCTGATCGCTACAACTCCTGCGGTCCGGATTGAGGAGTTTACCGCTGCCGCATGGGTCCTGATTTTGGTTTATTCGATAGGGTTCTTGCCGCTTGTAGCAAGCAGAGACGATCTCTGACTTACACTGCGCGTCCAGCACAGTGATCTGCTGCGCTGCTGCCGGACCCTCCGAGGCGAGAATTCCGAAACCAGCGACAGCACTGGCTAAAGACGCACGCCAACCCACCATGGAAGCCCCCTTCCCCTACTGGAGGTAGCGAGAGAAGCAGGTTCGCTGACCGCTCGCAAGAGGCTCATAAACGCTGAAGGGGCCCGACAGGGCCCCTTTCGACTACCGCCCGCTCAGGGGGCGATCGCCGTCCGAGCACAGGCCGGCCAATCGCCGAATTCCGCGGCGTCACAAGGCGGACAACCGTTGTTCGACGTCGGCTCCGACACCGGCTTGCCGGCGACTGTATTCATTCGCTTGCACTCGCCGCCGTCCATCAGCTTCCGATAGATGGCGTTGTCGGCCATGTACCAGTCGCCCTGAGGAATTGTGCTCAGATAGGTGCGTCCATCAGCAGAAGGCTCTGCAAGCGCCCGGATGATCTGCATAGGCGTTCCCGGCGGGGTTTCGCCCTTGTCGTGCTGGTAAAGGCGCATCGCCGCGGCGATCTGCTCGCTGTGATTGATGTACTGGGAGTAGCGCCCCTTGTCCGCCGAGCTCGTGAAGATATGGCCGCCGAGGAACAGTGTCGCCAGCGTGAGAATGGCCACAACGACGATCGCGATGACCCCAATGATCAGGGTGTACATGCACTAGCACCTTTCCGTATGGGGCCGACGGCATCGCGATTCGATAGGCCGACTGCCCGTTCAGACAAGGATCGAATTCGACGTCCTTATGGTCAACCTTGAAATCCTTGATCCACCGGATTCCAGAGTGGTCTCCATAAACGAAAAGGCGGAGCCGAAGCTCCGCCTTCCCATCCGACCCGTCGGCCGATCCAGATGGATCAGACGCGGAATTCGAAGACGGTGTTGCCGCCCGAGGTGACGCAGCTGAACTGCTGGTCGGCCGGGAGAGCGGTGCGAGCGGTCAGGGCCGCCTCGTCGGCGAGCGCCACGCCGCCGGCCTGCTTCTGGACCTCGTTGCAGAACGTCAGGCCAGCGCCGGCGTCCAGGGTGATCGAAGCGACCGAACCGTCCGTCGCCCAGACGCCGCCCGTGGCGTTCGACGGCTTGGCCGGGGCCGAGGAGAGGTACTTGCCGGCGGCGGTCAGATCGCCGATGACGGCGGTCTTGGCGCCGGTGTCGTTGGAATACAGGGCCTGCGCGCCGGCGATCTGCTGGCCGGCGTTCACGAGCGCCGTGACCTGGCCCTTCATCTGCGACTGGTTGAAGGCGGTGCCGCCGTAATAGATCGAGGCGATGGCGAGGACGGCGACGAGGGCGATCGAGATGACGGCGACGATGAGCTGGAACATGGTATTCTCCGAGGGGGCCGGATGGCCGATTGGTGGTTTCCCTGCCCGCCTCGAAGAAAGGACTGTCTTGCTCCAGTCCTTGCTCCGTCGCCGGGCATGAATTGAACATGCGGGGCAACGATCCTTCGTTCAATTCAGTTTTGTAGAGAAATTCCCTTTGAAATAAGGAATTCGTAACCACATTCCTTCAAGCCGCTGAATCGGCTGTGGAAATTCCTTCAAAAATTGCAGCAAATTCTTTCTAAGCGCAGCCTGCTTCAAGGACCGGCGGCTGGCCTTGAAGACCGCAATCGGGCGTGAATCCCGAAATCGATCAAGGAATCGCGTCACATTCCTCATGAATCGCGAACCCGCCCTGCCCAACTTCATCGAGATTCGGCTCGGTTGACTCGGAGAAAACCGGTCACCTATGTTGACAGCGGCTCCCCGGAAGCCACGCCGCCTGCTCAGCAAAGCCCGATAGGCATCCGGAAATGACGGTCTGACCGAGCGATCTGCTCGGGACCCGACGTTATTTGGATCTGACCCGCCATCTCCTTTGGGCGGCATCGCAGGCGACCCGACACCTCAGGAGCTGAGCCATGCGTATCCATTTTACGTCCACTACCCATTGCGCCCACCTCGCAAAGTCCCTCAAGCGCCTCCTCGCGCCAACGCACGATATCAAGCTGTCCGCAGCTCAGAACGCTGTGGGCCGGATGATGGGCTATCGGAACTGGCAGGAACTCGCCTCCGCCTCAGTCATCGGAGTCACTCCGTCACCTGTCGATGACGACGTCTCTGAATTGGAGCGCAAGTCCCGGGCGATGCATCATGTGTCGTGTCTGCAAGATGCTTTTGGTCTGAGCCCGGCCCAGGCCACGCAGCTGGTTGCTGAGCTTCGACCGACGGGGCGTCGTGGAGACATTCCAGTTCAAGGCAAAGAGCCCTGGCGGAAGCGCTTCGATGAAATGACGGCGACCCCTGGGTTGCCGGGCGCGGTTGAGGGCGCGACGCTCGACATGATGAAGGAGGACATTGCCCGTTTTGACGATGGGAAATGGACCGTAAGCAGGCTGCCCGACGGGCTGGAGCTGCACCTTTGGATCGCCCCCCAAAACTTGGAGGGCAGCTCGTTCCGCCTGGACGAGGTGACCGGGATCGTCGTCAAGGCCGGCAAGCCAATTGTGTACGCGCAGGGTCTTCTTTTCTGGCTGAAAGAGCCCCGGTTTTTCCGCGATTTCAAACAGGCGCTGGTCTGGTCGTGCGACCAGTATACCGGCGAGTTCATGTGTGACGTCCTCAAGGTCGCAGAGGGCGATCCCGACTACGAGGACCGGCTCGACACTGAGGCCAGCTTCTTTCTCAATCTCTGGAAGCGTGACTTCACCGAGACGTCCAAGGGCGACGGGCTCGCTCTTCTCGTAAGCATGCAGGCAGCCTACAAGAAGCGGACCCGCCGCCGTCTCGATTGGCGTATCGAGCTTCCGGCTGAACCCGACCAGTTCGATGACGTCGACTTCGATAAGCGGGCTGCCTTTCCCGATTATCAGCGGGCCAGAAAGCACCTGATTGCTTCGATCTCGGAGCTGCTCACCCCGGCTAGTCTCAGGTTCAACTTTTTCGATCGGGCTGCTGCCGACGCTGCTCGATGCCCCAACGATCTGAGCGGGCTGACGGCGCACATTCCGTCGGCGGATCTCGGCGAACCTGATCTTTCGCCCTTCGCCCGCACGCTTCAGAACACGATCGCATATTTGCGAGAGGCGATTGTGGAGTGGCCGGCCGCCGAGTTCCCTGTGATGACGCCGGATGAGTGGCCCGCAGACTTTGATCTGAGGAGGGCGTCTCGTCTCCTCAACCTCTCCCCGGACTCGACGCTTTGGCAGCGCATGCCAAGCGACCTCATGAAGATCGTGATCGAACCTGATCCGGAGCAGGTTGGGACGACGCGCCCGGGGCTCGTCCTGCGGTTCCGGTTTTCCAACGGGACCGAGCTATCAATGCCGAGCAGATACATCGTCGGTGGGGACCTGTGGGAGAGCGCGCTGCCACAGCTGGTCGCGCAAGGTGACATGTTCGTCCGGAAGACGCCGTTCACGAGCAAATTCAACCCTCCCGACCTGCAGAGGGTCCTCTCGATCCACTCGCTCCTTCTCTTTGACGGACGATCGGACGCGTCCGTCCCCATCGATCAACCTGTCGAAGTGATCCGCTCCGCGGCCCCCACCGGTCGATAGCGTGCCCTAGCCAGCTGCACACCTCAATCTGCGGTGTGTCCGCCTATCTGAAATCTCGTGCCCGGACCCGAATCCCGTCGCCTTGTCCGGGCACGAGATCTGCCCGCGGAGCAGCGCTCTCCCTGCGACCGACGCTCGCGAGAAGCCCGGACAAGTTTTCTGCCCGCTGGACGATGATGTGGGTGACCTCCCCTTCTCGCTGGATGCGGCCGCGTACTCCGATCATCGAGCTGGACAGGATCTCGCTGCGGAAGCGCTCATAGGTTTTCACCCAGAAGATCAGGTTGGCACAGCCGCTCTCGTCCTCGATCGTCGCAAACATGACGCCCTTGGCGGATCCCGGGCGCTGTCGAACGAGGACGATGCCGGCGAGGTCGATCCAGCGGCCATCTCTGCCGCTCATGGCCGCCGCGCAGGTCACCATTCTCCGTTTGTCGAGCTCTCCTCGGACGAACGAGAGCGGATGCGCCCTGAGGCTCAAGGAGACGTGCCGATAATCCTCGACGACCTCAGCGCCGGCCGCCATCGGCCGCAGCGCCACGGCGGGCTCAGCGAGCTCGCGCACCAGTGCCTCGTCAGATTTCGAGGCCGCGACGAACAGAGGCAGCGGCTCGTCGCGCAGCCCGCGCAGCTCCCAGAGCGCCTCGCGCCTCGCCAAGCCGAAAGCGGGGCGGAAGCCGTCTGCCTCTGCAATGCAGGTCAACGACGCGATCGGCACGCCGGCACGACGCCAGACATCATCGACACTGGCATAAGGTCGGTCAGCTCGATGCGCGACGAGCGCCGCCGCATCACCATTTGCCAGGCCTTTGACCATCCGCAGCCCGAGCCTGACAGCGAAACGCATGTCGTCATCCGTCGGCTCCAGCGTGCAATCCCACCGGGACGCATTCACGCATACCGGCCGGATTTCGACGCCGTGATCGCGGGCGTCTCGAACAAGCTGCGCCGGCGCATAGAAGCCCATGGGCTGACTGTTGAGGATTGCCGCGCAGAAAACGTCAGGATGCCAGCACTTCAGCCAGGATGATGCATAGGCCAGGAGGGCGAAAGAAGCGGCATGCGATTCCGGGAAACCATAGGAACCAAATCCTTCGAGTTGAGAGAATATACCTGCTGCGAACTCGTGGCCGTAGCCCCTAGCGACCATCCCGTTGATGAGCTTGTCCCGGAAATGGGAAACGCCCCCGGTGAACTTGAATGTGGCCATGCTCTTGCGCAGCATGTCCGCCTCCCCCGGCGTGAAGCCCGCGCACTCGATTGCCACACGCATTGCCTGCTCCTGGAAGAGGGGGATTCCGAGGGTTTTTGCCAGGATGCCTGCGAGCTGAGGGGTGGGGAACACGACTGGATCGATCCCTTCCCGCCGGCGTAGGTAAGGGTGGACCATATTGCCTTGGATGGGGCCGGGGCGAACGATAGCGACCTGAATGACGAGGTCGTAGAACGAGCGAGGCTTGAGCCTGGGCGCCATTGATTGCTGCGCGCGGCTTTCGATTTGGAAGACGCCTACCGTGTCTGCGCGTCTAATCATGGCGTAGGTGCGCGGGTCCTCCGGAGGAATCGATGCGAGGTCGTGTCTGATGCCCTTGTACTCGGCGAGGAGGTCCAGCCCGCGGCTCATGCAGGTGAGCATTCCGAGCGCCAGAACGTCGACCTTCATGAACTTCATCGCGGCGACCGAATCCTTATCCCATTCGATCACCTGGCGATCGTCCATCGCGGCCGGCTCAATGGGTACGAGGTCGTCCAGCCGAGCCTGCGTCAGCACGAAGCCGCCAGGATGCTGGGAAAGGTGCCGAGGCGTGCCCATGAGCTGGCGCGCGAGCTCCAGCGCCAGCCGAAGCCTGCGATCTTCGAGATTGAGATTGAGCGCCTGCAGGTGCTTCTTTTCGACGCCATCTGATGACCAGGCTGACGTCTGGCCGGAAAGCGCGCCGATGAGGTCTTCGGGCAGACCGAGAGCCTTGGCAACATCGCGGATCGCGCCGCGGGCTCGATACCTGGTCACCACTGAGACCAAGGCAGCGCGATCGCGCCCATAGGTCTCGTAGACCCACTGGATCACCTCTTCCCTGCGCGAATGCTCGAAATCCACGTCGATATCCGGCGGTTCGCGGCGCTCCTCGGAAACGAAGCGTTCGAACAGGAGATCGTTGCGAGCAGGATCGATGGAGGTGATGCCAAGTACGTAGCAGACAGCGGAGTTGGCGGCAGAGCCCCGGCCCTGGCACAGGATTTCGCGCGAACGGGCGAACCGCACGATCGAGTTCACGGTCAGGAAATAGGGCGCGTAGTCGAGCTTATCGATCAACGAGAGCTCGTGCTTCAGGCTGTCGCGGACGCTGTCCTCCAAGCCTTCGGGGTAGCGCTTCTCGGCGCCCTCCCAGACGAGCTTTTCCAGGGTCTGCTGTGGCGTCAGCGAAGCATCGTCCCGCTCCTCCGGGTATTGGTAGGCCAGCTCGTCCATCGAGAACCGGCAGCGGCTCGCGATCTGGAGCGTCCGGGCGAGCGCCTCGGGATACCGCGAGAAGAGCCTGTGCATCTCTTCAGGGGGCTTCAGATATCGATCGGCGTGCAGGTTCCTCAGGAATCCGGCCTGGTCGATCGTGACGCCGTTTCGAATGCAGGAGACGACGTCCTGCAACAGGCGCCGGCCGGGCTCGTGGAAGAGGACGTCGTTGGTGACGACCGTCGGCACCCGCATCTGGGTCGCGAGGTTCGACAGGTCGTGCAGCCTCAGCTGGTCATTCGGCCGCCGGCGCAGTGTCAGCGCCAGGTAGGCGCGATCATCGAAGGCATCCCGCAGCCGGCGCAGTCTGAAGGCCGTTTCCTCGTCAGCCTCATCGGGAACCAGGATCGCCAGGAGGCCTTCGCAGAACTCGACGACATCGCTCCAGTCGAGTTCGCACTCCCCCTTCCCGCCGCGACGCTTGCCCCGCGTCAGGAGACGACACAGCCGGCCGTATCCGCCCCGGTCCATGGGGTAGACGAGGAGCGCCGTGCCATCGAGCAGATCGAGTCGGCAGCCAACGACGAGGCGAATTCCGGCCTCCTTCGCGGCCTCGTGCGCCATGACGACGCCGGCAAGCGAATGACGGTCGGCTATCCCGACCGCAGGCATGTCCATGGCCTTTGCCGTCGCGACCAGCTCCTCGTTCGAGGACGCGCCTCGGAGGAAGCTGAAATGGCTTGTGCATTGGAGCTCGGCGTAGCTCATCCGAAAACCCCGTGCATGAACCAGCGGTGCGACCCTGTCTCAGGATCCACGCCGTCGCCTGCTCTGAAGATCCAGTAGCGCTCCCCCGAGGTGTCCTCGACGCGGAAATAGTCGCGGACGGCTGCGAGCTCGGCATCCCGCTTCCACCATTCGCCGAACACCCTCTCGGGCCCATCAGCGCGCTGTACGCGCCGGCGCACGCCTCGCCAGACGAAATGCGCCGGCGGATGATCCGGAAGCAGCGCCATGACGTCGACCTGTTCCGGGCGCTGAAGCAGCCGGGCCGGCCGCGGCCAGTGCGCAGGCCAATCCGCCCCTGTCTCCGGAGACAAAGGCGGGATGCGCGCCACAGAGCGCTCTGGCACATCGCTCTCCACCGGGGTGAGCCGATAGACCGAGCCGTCCCCTACCCTGTTGATCAAGGTGTCGATCAGATCAGAGACGTCCGGAGCCGCCTCCTCGATGAGCGAACTCGGGATCTGTCGGCGCTCAATAGGCTCCACCAGCGGCGCGGCGATGGTCATCAGCTCGATGCCAAAGCCCGGCTCGATGGTCTCGATCTTCTCGCACAGCAGGCGCGTCAGGCGCTTGGGATCTCGAACCGGTGTCGCCATGCCGACGCTGACTGCCTGCGCCACGCTGTCGACGCGCGTGCAGATGAGGTCGAGCCGGCGCGCACCGGCGCCTCTCGCCTCGAGGTCGATGACGAGCTGAGTGACCAGCTTTCCGACGTATTTCGCGATCGTCTCGGGCGCCCCGATGGGTTCCGCGAACGGGCGCCGGACTTCAACCAGGTCGTGCGGCCGCACCCCGGCAATCGGCTCGACGAGCTCGCCGGAGATCTGATCCAGCCGCCTGGTCAGCTCGCTGCCGAAGCGCAGGGCCAGCGGAGCCCGCGGCTGATCGAGGAGATCCCTGACTCGCTCGAAGCCGAGAACACGCAGCTGGTCGACCATGCTGCCCGGCAAGCGGAGGCATTCGAGCGGATAGTTCGCCAGGATCGATGCACCATGCCCTCTGGGCGCGATCACCGTTGGCGATCGAGAGAACCGGGCCAGGGCGTGGGCGACGCCAAGGGTATCGGCAATGGCGGCTCGGGCTTCGATGCCCTTGGCGGCCAACTTCGCAACCATCTCCTCGACGAGGCCGGCCTCTCCTCCATGCAGACGCTCGGTGCCTGTGATGTCGATGGCAATCCCGTCCACCCCGTCCACGTCGACGATCGGTGCGATCCTCTGCAGGAACCAGATTGCCAGCTGTTGCAGGTCGCGGGCATCGGCGGCGAGATCCGCGTCCTGGACGACGAGGCCCTGGACGAGCGCCTGCGCCTTGGTGACCGGTGTGCCGGGCCGAAGGCCAGCAGCTTGAGCAGCTGGATTGCAGGCATAGACCAGCCGGCGACTGCCATCGCGGCAGATCAGGACGAACGGCACCTCATCCGGTGGCGCGCCGCCAGCCGCCCGGCGCTTGACCATGTCGATCGACCACCGGGTCAGGACTATGGAGCAGTGCCTGCCCATCACACGCCTCAACTTCGAAATCCGCGCTGTCGCCTGCGCCACGCGCTCTGATCAACTCAACCAGCCACCTGTGGCGGCTCACTCCTGGGACGGGCAGCGCGGCCGACGGGATGGATGAAACCCGCCATCGGGTCATCGCCGCTGTTGGCTGGCCGAAGTCTGCCGCGTCGGCTTGCCTGCGCCACCGTCTCAGAGCGAGCCCGATGGCTCCTGTTCCCTCGGCCGCGAGCTGCAGTCGACGAGATGCGGTCATCGTCAGCTTGGTGACCTCTCCGACGACCGCCCCTATCCCGCCGTGCCGGAGGCCCTCCTCCATGCAAGCGAGAAGCGCCTTGTCGTCGCCCGCCTCGACATAGATCACCCGATCCGGCGCCAGCCCGGCTTGCGAGAAGGCAGGGGCGAACAAATCTGGCCGCGTAATGCACCAGAGTACTTTCCCCGGGGTCCGCGCTGCGATGCCGGCGCAAAACAGGGATGACGCGGCCCCATCCACTGCACCGTTGCCCCCGCCTGCGACCTCATGAAGCGCACCGAGCGCTAGCCCTCCCCCGGGCAGGCGACTATCGATGGCCTCGACCTTGAAGGGCAGAGTCTTCCCTTTCCTCGCCGGCCTGCCTTCGATCCGGGCGATCTGATCACGCAGCGCATCGATGTTGGGCTCTGGCCGCAACGAGGTTGACCTTAGGGAAAAGATGTTGTTCCTATTTTGTTCCTCTCAATCTGAGAGTCAAGGCGGGTTCACGCAGCGGGGCGCTTCAGTCCCCAGAGCTTTGCTCGCCCGCCTTGAGTCTTGATCTCGCCGACCTGCTCGACCAGGCCACGCCCAGCGAGCGTCTTCAGCATCAGGTGGACGCTTTTCACATTCCCGACGATGTCGCTGATCACGACTTCGAGCTCCTTCGTCGACTTCGTCCCAGTCGCCAGGGCCTCCAAAAGAGCCTTCTGAGCCGGGCTGCCGGCTCCCGTGGGTGAGTTCTCGATCTTCCGCATGCCGACCGCCCTGAGGCGGGCTGTACGCTGTTCCTTGAAGGCTTCGATGCGCTGGTCGAGGATCTCCCTTGACGGCGACTTGCGGTCGCGAGCGATCAAGGCCGCGGCCAGCCTGCCAACCTCTGTCAGCCGGTAACGCCGCTGCCCCGAGGTTCCATCCTCGATCGGCTCGGCAAAATCGCTGAGAAGAAGACGGTTGAGCATGATCCCCGACATAAGCTCGGTGCCGCGGCCGTCGGCCCCGACCAGCGCAGCGGTGACCTCAGCTGTCCGAGCCTGGCCGAGCACACCAAGCGTCTCGATGAAGGCGATCCTCTTCTCCCCGAAGGCCTCTGCGAGGTTCGCGATCGCGGCCTTCGGTGCATCAGGCGTACGAGCTGGATGGAGTAGTCCGCGGGGCGTTGCACTCACGTATTTTTGCTGCCCGAGCTTCAAACTGACCACGAGCGAGCGGCCTTCGAGCGAGCGAACGCCGGCGGCGACAGCAATTTTCGACTGACCTACGGTTTTCGCGATGGCGGAAACGGAATGAAACGCATCCGGTTGGAGTGCCGCCATGACTGCCTCGTGCCCGTCGGCCAATGACGGGACATGGGCGCGTATCGATTTTCTGACGTCGGCGTCGGGCAGGATCCAAAGCCATCGACCTTTCAGGCCTGGCTCCGGAATCCGTTTGACCTGCCGATCGCTCAGAAGCGCTTTCATGACCTGGTCCACGCGCTGTCGCGTGATCCCGAGCTCCTTCACGATCCTGTTCGCCGAAGTCGGTTGGTCCAGCATCGCCAGAATGCGCTTTCCGGTGGTGCTACGCGACATGCCGGTATCAACGCCAGCACCACTCCTCACCTTGAACGGGCGTATCTCCTCTGGTCTCGGCGGCGGAAGACCCGCCAGCATGTAGATGCCGGATCGCGGGCGCTGGATGCGCTCCTCCTCGATCAGCAAATCAAGTTCGTGACGGACTGTCGCCGGCACTCTTCCCTCGGCCACCTCCGCTATCAGGTGTTGCGCTCGCCAGGGCTTGCCGTCAGCAAGAGTGGCCATGATGCGCTCACCAAGCTTCCCGAGCTTCGGGCGCCGCGGGGGCTGCTGGATTTCGAGGGGTACCGTTGCCCGCAGCTTGACGGAGCGGGCCCCGAAGGCGCCTTCCAGGATCGACTTCAGGCGCCCCATATCGATGAGCGGGCCGACGATCTCGACGACCTGGCGCGCAATCTGCGGGAGCTGTGGGCTATCGGGATCCGGTTCGGCCATGGGGCTTCGAAACCGTCGCCTTCCGAGCGCGTCCGGTCGATTTCGTCGACGCACGCTCCTCCAGGAGATTCAGGGCCCTGATCACGGAGATGCCGAGCTGGCGAGTTGTCAGCAGCACCGTCGACTCGTGCTCGCTCGCAACCCCGAGCTCGGCCGCGATCGGCCTCAGAAACCCCTTCACGTTGATCGCGAGCGGATTTCCGTCCTTCAGCACGCCGATCGCGCCGTTCTCGTAGCGCACGAGTTCGTAGCCATTGTAGCTGGCGCGCGCCGTGATCCTGAGGTTCTGCGGCTGTGCGCCCTCCTCCGGCGTACGCTTCCGCTTGCTCGGCGTGAAGCGAAGCCCGTCCGTGTGTTTCTTGCAGAGCTTCAGGAACTCGCCGGCCGGCTTGTCCTCGACCTCTTCGATGGATACGCCCTCGTCACCGCCCGGATCGACATTGATCCTGAGGATCATGACCCGGTCGATATGCTCGAACGTGGCAGCATTGAAGTTGACATGAGCGGAGGTCGTGATCGTCTTCACCGAGATGTGTTCGCCCTCCGCGGAGACGACATCATAGCCCCGCTGGTTCGGTGCCAGGGCCATCTGCCCGCGGGTGATCATCGCCGCGTAGAGCTCGCCGATACGCCCGGTCAGGGCTCGCAGTTCCTGGGCCGGTACGCCCCACGACAGCTCGCGCTCAAGCCAGGAGAGCGCGTCCGCGAGAGAGCGGATGATCTGTACCTGGGTGAGGGTCGGACGATCGCATGAAGGGCTCACGTCAAGCCCCCAGCATCCCAGAGAATATTTCGCTAATGGTGCCTATTCCACCTAGCGTCGCTCCCTCGATTGCTTTTGCTCCCGCACCCTTAAGCCCCTGGCGAACGGCATCCCTAGCAAATTTGATCGCCATTTTTCTCTTTTCAGGCTTCACAAACGCGAATTCCCGTTGAATTGCGGCGATGCCTTTATCAGTGGGCATCAAGTCATAACCGACCCATCCCTGGGGCTCGCCTTTCCACTGATGAACGTTCGCAGCGTCGCGAGATTCCGTTGAGGAGAGATACCCGTTCAACAGGAGCCATCGCAACGTGCAGCGACCGAGATACCACATGTCAGCTTGCGAAATAGGGCTCCCCTCATCCCTCTTCGGGGCTCTTACAACGACCGGTGTCGGCATGGCTTCATACGCTGTTAGCATATACTGGACGGCCAAAGCTCGAAAAATGGTTTGCCTTTCTTCGTCCGAGATTGCGGCTAGTGTCTCCCCGAGCTTCACCTTAGGTGCGCGGCTCGCTTTTTTCGAAGCATCTTCACTTGCGGCGCCAGTAAAGACATTATTACCCACTCGTGAATGAGCGATTTTCCTTACTTCCATTTTATTCCTGTCGCCTTATTGACAGTATTAGAAAGTTGTGCTAGTTTATTCCTGCGGCAAGCTGAAGCATAGGCAAGATCGTCTGCGCGAACATTATGCCCCCTGAGGCCGTGATCGCGATCGCAGCGACGATCCCCATCAAGGGCCCAAACGCCTCAATTCGTGCTCTGAAAAGATCAGCATACTGATTTGCTAAGGCCTCAAGCGTTCGGGCGATGTCTTTTCTATCAGGACTCGTTGAAAGCGCGGCCTTGTCTGTCTCATGAAGCGTTTTCATCGCGTGCGCCCAGCTTCTTTTACCTTCTTTTACTGCCTGCCTCGCTCGCTGCAGATCAGTTTTCAGCGCGCCGCGTGGAGCGCCGTCTTCTGTGAGGCGCAGCGCCTCTTCGATGCGGACACCTGATCCGACGAGCAGCCCGAGCTTGTAGAGCGTGACGTGGTTGTTCTTGGCGAGCACCATGTCCCGATAGAAGGGCAGCTTGAGAATGAGCCAGTCGGCCGCGTTCGGCACGATCACGCGCCCGGCGCTGCCGAGCAGCAGGAAGAGCGCGAAGATCACCATCATGATCGTCATGATGATCACGGACCAGTTGCCGAGCGTGCGCGCCCACTCGACATCGACGCCCTTGCCGCTTTTGAAAATCGGGTTGTCCATCACCATCGGGCCGAAATACTCGTTGGTGCCGAGCATGAGACCGTAAGCGATCACGAACGATCCGATTGCGCTGTAGACCTGCTTCATGGCCCCGCGGGTGGTGTGGGACATCTTATACTCGAACTCGGCCGCGTCCTTGAGGGCGCGCCAGGTCTCACCGGTAGCGACGCCGGCGCGCACGAGCGCCGAGGTCGTGGACGGGAAGTTCTTCCGGTCCTGAGACATCGCCTCATGCAGCGTCGAGCCGGCTTCCACGCGCTCCAGCATCTGCCTCGAGGCTTTTCCGATGTTGCCGCCGAAGCTGGCCGACATGAGCCGCAGCGCGTCACCGGTTGGCACCTTCGAGCCGAGCATGGAGCTCATGCGCAGCATCCAGGTGTGGCGCTCGCCAGCGCTCATCCCCGGGACGAGATCGATGCTCCAATCACGGGAGGCTGCAATCACCCTCCCCTGCCGGGCGCCAAGGTCGCGAGCTTCCTTCTCGGACCCAGCCTCGATCTTGATGTTCTTGAGGCCGCCGCGAGGCGAGGAGATGCGTAGGTTATAGCGCGCCATCTCAGAGCCCGGCCTGCAGGGTGAAGGTCACGGCTGCCTGCCCGTCGAAGGCGGGGTTGGGCTCCCCACCGCACACCTTGCCCAGATAACCCGCCGTTCGCCCCAGAACGCTCGCCAGGCCATCATGGACCGCTTTCCCGATCTGGACCCCGTCATCGTTGCGGAGGCACAGGAAGGGCTTTCCAGAGCCGTCGAGGTCATAGACCCACCGCATCCCCTTCGGAGGCAGCATCACGCCACCCAGGCGGCCGCCGTCGAGCAGCGTGGCGTGGCCTGCCGGAAAGTAGGGCGCGAGATCCGCGATCCAGGACGCTTGCCCGGGCACAGCGCCGCTGTTGGCGACACGATAGGCACCGAGCGCCAGGTTGAAGGCACGCTCGCCTGCAACGACGCTGTCCGCCGTGGCAGAACGCACACCGATGTCGGTGTTGAGATAGGTGACGCCGCCGGCGACGAGGGTCGCGGCGATTGCGATCGCGAAGACAGCCACGATGAGCTGGTACACGCTACACTCCGATCAAACTCGTCTCGGCCGGCGGGATCCCGCGCGGCGTCAGCCCTTCAGAAATTTCCGCAGCCGGTACTTCGTGTGATCGATGCCGCGCCTTTCGCAGCGCTCCTGGGCATACTCACCGAAGACACGCACGAGCTCGTCGATCGTCGTGATGCCGGCGACCATCTTGTCGATCGCGTCGTCGATCATCTCGCGCCAGGGGAAACCCTGCGTGACGTCGGCGCCAGGCGCCGTCATCGCGATGATCCGATCGACCTCCTGGAAGTCGCCGAAGGACACGCTTTCGGACACAATGGTCCGGTCGTCGTAGCCCCCGCCGAGACAAACCGGGCAGTGCTTGTGGTGGTCCTCCGGATCGTCGCCGAGGCCGCCGCAGTGCTTGCAGATCACCTTGACCAGGGTCTGGACCAGCACGGCACGCAGATTGAAGCGCAACTCGTGAGGCTCGACGCCGAGGTCACGCAATCGGGACAGAGAGGAGATGATCGAGCTCGTGTGGAGGGTGCAGATCACGAGGTGGCCGGTGTCCGCCGCCTTGATGGCGTTGCGGGCCGTCTCATTGTCGCGCACCTCGCCGACCGCGATGATGTCGGGATCGGCGCGCATGAAGCCCTTCAGCGCGCGCGCGAAGTCGAGACCGACCTGAGGATTGGCGTTGACCTGACCGACGTTTGAAATCCGATACTCGACCGGGTCTTCGATGGTGTAAACACGCTTCCCGAACCGATCGAAGCCGGCCATGGTCGCGTTGAGCGTGGTCGTTTTGCCCGAGCCGGTCGGCCCGCAGATCAGGTTGATCCCGCTCTGCCGCGTGACGCCGCGTCGCCAAGCCTGCACGTTCGAGATGCCGAGTGCTTCGAGCTTCGGTCGCACCTTCTCGGAATCGAGAATGCGGACCACGATGTTCTCGCCCTCGACGGTCGGGACTGTCGTGACGCGCAGATCGATGAAGCGGCCGGACTGCTCCAGCTGGAAGCCGCCGTCCTGATTGATCCGGCGCTCGGCCAGATCCATGCCTGAACGGTCCTTCAGCTGGGCCGAGACGATGTTGTATTCGTCGAGCGGACCCTCGTGAACGAGCGAACGCTCGCCGAGCTTGCGGAAAAACACCGAATAGGAGCGCGCCTTCGGCTCGATATGGATGTCAGAGGCGCCTTCCTTGAGGCCACGGAACAGCAGGCGTTCCATGATCTCTTCCTGCCGGACATCCTTCACCTCCGAGCTCGTCCGCCTGATGCGGTCAAGGAACTCGGCGTGCAGGTTGGGCATGAACGCGACGAACTCGACCTTGCGGTCGGGATAGTAGCTATGGACGAGGCGCTCGATCTCCGTCTCGTCACTCATCGTGCCGACATAGATCGTGCCGCCGACATCCGCCGAGATCGTGATCGACTTCTCTTCGAGGATCTCGACCGGGATCTTGGAAACCGTGACCTTCTCGGTCGCGATCCGGTCCGGATTGAATTCGAGGATCGAGTGGACGAGCTCTTCCTGCGGGAGAAAGCCCGTCCGCACCAGGATCGCTCCGATGCGCTCACCGGTGACGCGCTGCTCCATGAGGGCAGCACCGGCGTGCTCGCGCAGGACGCGTTTCCGGTCAATCAGGAACTGGGCGAAATGGTGCTTCTCGCCATCGCCGAGAATGCCACCCGTCGGCACAAAGTCCGGATCCGGAGGCACCAGCTCGATATCGCGCCGGCGGAAGAGATCCATGATCCCCATGGATCAGCCCCGCTTGACGCGCGTGAACCGGCCAAGAACGTGGGTGCGGATCAGCTGCCCCATGTCGATGAAGGCCATCGGGATGCTGACGATGGCGCCTACGATGGCGACCCAGGTCCAGACGGTCGGCGACGGCCAGTTGGCGTAGACCATCCAGATGGCGATCAGCACCATGGCGATGGCGGTCACCACGTCCATGATGCGGGCGAACTTGAAGAACGAGTTCATCGGGTATCTCACTTCACACTGGAAAGTCGGACGACGAGACGGATCTGGCTGGACGGCTGGCGGGCGCAGCTCGTCCCCAGGCACACCTCGGCGATGCGCCGCGTCGGGCAGGTAGCCAGCGCGGCGGTCGCGTCAGCGAGGGCAAGGCGGGGGTCTCCCTTCACCTCGCCGAAGTCGATCTCGATGTCGCCACCTGGCAGGAAGTTCATCGAGCGCGCGCCGCCGGCCGGCGTGCCGAGCGAGGCCGGCGCCGTCCCGGCCGAGGAGGTCAGGCGCGCCAGATGCGTCCGGCAGGACGTCTCGACCCGCTGCGCCATCTGCTCGTTGACGACATTTCGGTCGAGCGCGCGGCCCATGACCACCGTCCCGAGGGCGAACATGCCAACGCCGGTGAGACCGAGGATAATGCCGACTGCAGTCCGGACCTTCATCGCGTGACACCCGTGGTCGAAATCGGCGCCGGGATCGGCAGCGGAGCAGGTTGGGCTGGGGTAACCACCGGAGGCGGGGAATTAGGCACCGCCGTGGGCGTCTGGACCGCGGGCAGCGGGAGCGCTGGCGTCGGCTCAGCCCGACCACCGATTGGCTTGATCGAGGTCGTCCACTGGTTGTCCTTGAAGCGCAGTGCCTCGACGTAGAGATGCGCCGGCACGCGCTCCACGAGCGACCAGCTGCGGTGCGGCAACTGATCCGTTTCGAGCTGACGGATCGTGGGTGCGTAGAAGAGGCTCGCCGCCGCGTGAATGCCCCAGGCGATCGACAGGAAGGTCGCGCCGATACCGAAAAGGGCTGATCCGACGACAAGCGTCCCGGTGCCGCGGCGCACCAGGCGCTGCATCTTGCCTTTGGCGACCAGCTGTCCGTTACCAGCGGCGATCAGGGCAAGCGACTCCTTCTCGGGCTGGAGCACCAGCGCCGGAAGGCCGTCGCGCATGGCGACCGAGTAGACACGCCGCCCCGTGCGAAACCACGCCGGATCACGACGCTCGGCTAGAGCCTTGGCGATATCCGGGAGATAGGACTGTCCGACACCACCTTCGTGGATCTCGTACAGGAACCCGCCCATGAAGGGCATGGTCGCGTACCAAGTCGTGTTCGGCGAGACGAAGAAGCGCGCCGCATAGTCCTTGATATGCTCGATCGTGTCCTTTCGGGCCGTGCCGGCTTCAAGCCAGCCGACGATCGCCTTGTTCGGAGCCCCAACCTGGGTGTCGATGACGTTGTCCATGATCACTCCACCGGTTCGTAGGTCGTCACGGTGGGCTGCAGGATGATGAAGAGCGCGTTCCGCGTGATGTTCTGCGCGCGGTAGCCGGCCGACTGGCTGCGAGCCTTCATCTTGTCGCGCAGGAACGTCGGCTCGTTGCCGTCGAACTGCTCCTGGTCATACTGGATGCCGCCGATGACCGCGGTCTGGCCGGCACGCATACGCACGATGTTGGAGAGCTCCTGGTCCTGGGTCCGCGGCTGCGTCAGGCTACCGAGCTGATTGCCGGCATCGAGCTTCACGAATTCGACGAGCGACTTCAGCTCCATCTTCAGATCGGTGGTGACGAGCTCGGCGTCGGAGTCGAAACGCGGGACCATCTCGACGGTGAGACCGGTCTTCACCGTCTCGGTCTGGGCGGTGCCGAGCGTGTTCGAGTTCGAGCTGCCGCCGGCGGTACCGTTCGCTGCCGCGGTGCCGGCAGAGCCGAGCGTGCCGATGCCGATACCCTTCACGTACGGGATCTCGTCACCGGAGCGTATCTTCACCTGCCGCCCGGAGAGCGTGCGCAACTCGACGTTCTGGGTGACGTTCGTGTTGCCGAAGGTCGACAGGAAGGCGATTGCCGTCGAAACCGACGTCACCGTCTGCGCCCCAAAGAGCGTGCCGACCTGGGTTGTGCCGAGCACGAGGCCGGTCTTTGTCAGATCTACGACCCCGCCCTTCTGGTTCACGACGGTCGTAGGCAGGATGGACTGCTGCGCCGTGCTGTTCGCCAGCGAGTTGACCGTGTTGGTCGCCGTGCCGTTGTTGCCGATCGTGGTGTTCGTCGCGGCCTGCGACACATCCTTGACGCTCAGCGCCTCCGCAATGCCCTTCTGGCGCTGGTCGACGATCGCCGCGAACTTGCTCCAGTCGAAGCCCTGCGCCGACTTGTCATTCATCGTCAGCGAGACGACGGCGACCCGAAGATCGACGGTGGCGAGGTTGCGGACCGTGCGCTTCAGGAACGGCGCGATGATGTCGTCCTGCAGCGTCGGATTGGCCGAATAGACGATCTTACCGGCGTCGACCGACATGACGATCTCGGTCGCACCGAGATTGCGCAGCGACTCCTGGACGCCCTTCAGGATGTCCTCGTTCTGCGGCAGGGCGATCGCGAAGCGGTTCTTGTCCGACAAGAAGATCGTGTTGCCTTCCTGCCAGAAGACGATGCCGAGGCCGGTCTTCAGGGTATCGAGCAGCCCGCCGAGCGTGCCGTCGTACTGCGGGAATGGAAGCCTGCGCTTGAGGACGGCATCCCCACCGCTGCCAGCACCACCCGACGAGACGGTTGAAGCCGCCGGCGCCGCGCCCGGACGCACCGGCGCTCCCGACGTCGTCGGGGACGAGGATCCGACCACCGGATCGCTCCAGCTGAAAGCGAGCTGGACACCAGCTGCCGAAAGCGCCTGGACGAGGTCCGCAACCGTGCCATCCGTTCCAGGAAACTGAACCCTGATCTGGCGTGCCCGCAGCGCGGCCGAGACACCCTGCCGCACCGCACGGGGCTGCAGCGAGGATGCGGGCACCCGGATGCGCTTGATCGCGACTGCGCCGCCATCGGCGTTGAAGCGCTCCTGAGTTGCCTTGAGCGCCTCGGACTGGGTCGGAAGACGCCCCGGCTCCGGCAGGTTCTGCCCGCAACCGGAGACGAGAGCGGTCAGCGCGACGCTAGCGAGCGTCGCAGCCGAAAACTTCCGCTTCCGCACCGGTCCAGGTGAAGCTGAAACCTTGCTTGCCGTCACGGTAAAGGGCCTTTCCATTGACACATCCGATGAACTTGGCGCCTTCCGGCAGCTTCGGACCTTTGGGAGTTGCGGGGGTAGCGGGCTGAGGGGTGCCTTGGGCCGGCAGCTGCGCGTTCTTCGCAGCCAGGTCCGAGATCTGCTTCTTGGTGTCTTCGAGGCCGCGCTTGGCGTCATCGACCTGCCCACGCAGGGTATTGAAATCGCCCTGGAGCATGCTGCGCAGCTCCGGGAAAAGATCCCTGACGATCCCCTTCATCCGCTCCCGATCCGCGATCCGACGATCCTCCTCCGCGGTGTTGACCGGGAGGAATGGGTTCTGACGCGCATCCTGACTCGGAGGCGGCTGCGTCGGTGACGCGGGCTGAGCCGGAACAGGTCTGGGTGCGGCCGGAGTGGAGGTCGGCGGGCTCACAGGACCCTGCGCCACGGCGTGAGACGCCATGGACAAGGCTGTGAGCAGAAGGATCGATCTGATCGAATTCATTAACGTAGCGCCGATTCCTCGGGGTGGCCTCAGGAACGGCTTCGATCATTCGGGTCAATTTGAATGATGGTCAAGGTCCGCTTCCCCAATTCATGTGGGCGGCGGATTAATCCTTCCCCCTTGCATGGATTGCGGAGAAACTCCTCAAGGAATGGATCGGCAAAAGCAATTATGAGCGGCAAGGAATCGGTGAATAGCGCCGTCGTCGCGGCAAGCCGCCTGGTGCGCGCCGCGCTCCCGGCCGCGCGCCTTAACGTGTCGACGCTTTCCGCCTCTCGCCGCGAGCTCGATGCGCTATTCGACAAGGCGCATGCGCCGATCGACAGCCTCCGGCGCCGCTGCGAGATGACCTCAGCCGTAGCGACGATCCCGCTGCTGGGGCGCATCCACACGCGCGCTGTGGCTCGACTGCAGATTGCCGAGGATGCGCTGCACGGCATCCGTGAGCGCGCACACACCAACATCGCCGAGCTGAAGGCCGCAAAGGACAGCGTCGACCGTCTGCAGCGCTCCTTGACCAACCTCGCGAAGGCCGCGCCCCTGATGGTGCGACTCGGGCCTCCAGGCCGCACGATCAAGGCTCGTTCGGACGGTATCCATGCTCGGGCGACAGGACTGCTCCGGAAACGCAAGTCGAACGAATGGATCGCACAGGCGTCAGCCTGTGGCCTGGATGCTCTCCTGCTGGTCCGCGACTGGGCGCAGGAGACCGCTCTGGCGGCTGCCGGCGGGCGAACGGACGCTCACCGTACCGCGACCGCCAAGGCGGCACCGCGAGAGCGCAGGATCTACCTTCCGGTGCCCGCGTCGCTTTCAGCACAGGTCGAGCGCCTTGGAGCGATCAGGGACATCTCGGTCACTGGCGCCTCTCCCTGGTTCGTGACCCCCGAAATGGACCTCCAGCCGTTCGGGCGGCTGTTGCCCATGGCGATTTGGCCGTCACCAGCCGCGGTGAGCATGCCCAGCCTTCCGATGCACGCCGCCGGCCAAAACCTGTGGAGCTTGTTCGATCGGGATTACTGGGATCACGTCCGCAAGCAGACCTATGCGGCCAGCGGCCATCGGTGCGCGATCTGTGGCGGGAGAGGCCCCAGCGCAATCGCCAGGGCCATTCATCAACCTGACGACCCTCGGCCCACGATCCAGGCTCACGAGATTTGGGACTGGACAGTCGGGGACGAGGACGGAGCTGTGGGGGTGCAGCGGCTAACGGGCATCCTGTGTGTCTGCCGGGGATGCCACATGCTATTTCACAGCCAATATGCTGGAAAGCTCGCTGAGCTGAACGGTATGGGTGACGAGGTGGCCGCCGCGATCGAGCAGCGACGCCGAACGCTCACCCGATTGAGCTCCGCCGAACTGGCCGAATCCATTGCGGCCGCCAACGATCGCCTTCGTGAGCTATCGGGCATCAGCAAGTGGGTCGTGGATCTCAGTCACATCGCGGCTCAGCCCTCGCTCTCGCAGATCACCCCGATCCTGCAAGAGAACAACCGCGCCAATATCCCGCCCGAGCAGATCGCCGGCCTGGCATTCCGGACGGATCAGGGACGCACTTTCGAGGCCCGCGATGCAGACGAGGTCGTTGCCAGAATGCTTGGTCAGGAACATTCAATCCTTCGAACAATTGCTCGCTGAGCCTCTTTTCGAAGGCGTCCGGTCGCTGTAGCTTGAAGCATGGACCGAAAGCCCCTCCCCCGTCGCCAGCAGACCGCCGGGCACGGCGCGAAAGCGCCACTCGACCCGGACTTTGTCGCGCCTGCGCACACGATCCCGAAGCGCCGCACCCCACACCGAGGCACGGTCGGAAAGGCTGTGCCGCGCCGGAATAAGCGCAAGAAGGAAACGTCTGTCAGGGGCATCGGCACCTTCCGGCTCCTGATTACGATGGCTTCCTGCTTCGCTTTTTCGCTTTGGCTTTCGGTCGAGGCGCAGAACCTGGTGCGCGATCGATTCTCCCCGCCGCCACCGGTCATGAAGGCCCAGATCTCGATGGGCGACAGCTCAGCCTTCAAGTTCTGATCCACGAACCACCCTTCGTCCACGCATTCCTTGCATCCTCTCAAGGATCGCGTTGACATTCCTTCTAGCCGATGCGCTCCTCGATTAGGTCGCCTCAGGAATCGTCCTGGCGAAGGAAAGGGATTGCATCATGTTGAGGAAGCTCATCCTCGCCTCCGCCAGCCTTCTCGCGCTGGCCGCCTTGTCCGGCACCGCGAATGCGCAGTCGCCCTACGGCTTCTATGTCGGCGCCGCCGGCGGCGGTGTTTCCGCCAGTGCCGAAACCTCCGCGCTCCACGTCCCGAGCTTCGGCTCCACCGATCTCGGCATGAAGGGCTTCACCGGCGGTGGCTTCGCGGGCTTCGGTATCACGAGCTCGGGCATCTACACCGGCATCGAACTGTCGTACGACTTCGCCAACGGTGAGCACAGCACTGTGCTGCCGGGCGTCGGCCTCCTCTCGATCGGCCGCGACCACACCTTCGGCGGTGCAGGCCGCATCGGCTATGCGTTCGACAAGGAAACGATGGTCTTCGGCAAGGTCGGGTACGCTTACTCGCACTACACCACGAAGGACCTCTTCGCCGGCCTCAGCGAGAAGAAGTGGCAGGGCGGCCTGAAGGTCGGCGTCGGCGTCGAGCGCGAGATCGCGGCGAATTTCGCGCTGCGCCTCGACTACGATGCGGACTTCGCTTCCCTCAAGCTGCCGGTCAGCGGGATCAACTCCGACATCGTCACCCAGACCGGAAAGGTCGGCCTGGCCTACAAGTTCTGATCAACTGATCGGGACAGTGCGGGGCTCGGGTTTCGTGTCGTCTCCCATGGCCTCCTGAGCTCCGCACCTGCAACTTACAATGACGACCGACCCATTCTTCGACAGCGCGGATGAAGACCAGGATGCCCTGGTCATTTCGATCGACGCCTTCGAAGGACCGCTCGACCTCCTCCTCCACCTCGTTCGCCAGCGCCGCGTCGAGATCGAGCAGGTCTCGATCCTCGCCGTCGTCGACCAGTACATCGCCTGGGTCCGGTCGGCGCAGAGCTTCAGGCTCGAACTGGCCGCAGACTGGCTCGTGATGATGGCCAATCTGGCCTACCTGAAATCGAAGATCCTTCTCCCGGCCCCCAAGGACGAAAAGGCTGCCGCCTCCGCGGTTGTCGAGGACCTCGCGGTTCGCCTCCGCCGCCTCGATGCGCTGCGCTCGATCGGCGAAGCGCTGATGTCCCGCCCGCGGCTCGGGGTCGATTGGTTCGCCTCCCCTGCCCTGGATGCCGCCAAAGGCCCTGGGAAGCGCCTGGACGCCTCTCTGCACGCAATCCTGTCCGCATACGTCCGGGAGGCGCGCTACACGCTCCAGCCCGCCCAGGCACCCGTCAGGAAGCCACACGTCACCCTTTCGGTGGAGGAGGCGATCGCCGCGCTGGGTGACAGCTGGATCCCCGACGACCGGTTCGCCAGCATCCTGACGTTCGTCGACCGGGAAACCTCGGTCGATATCATCCACGCCCGATCGAAGATCGCTTCGACCTATGTCGCAGCGCTTGAACTCGCCAAGCGCGGGAAGGTCGAAGTCCAGCAACAGGACCTCGCGATCGGCATCAAGAGCACCGGAGGCGCAAGATGAGCGTTCAGACGGCTGCTAACGTCGCTGAGGCCGCACTCCGCAGTGCTCCTGGCCCGATGCCCGAGGACGAGCTCTCCAGGCTCCTGGAGCCGCACGGGGCCCCTCCCCTGCATGACGTTCTCAGCCTCCTCGCCTCCGAATACGAAGGCCGTGGGGTCCAGCTCCACCAGTCGCAACTTGGCTGGTCTCTCCGGACCCTCGTGGAGGCATCGGACCTGGCGCGAGAGCTCGCTGAAGAACCGCTGCGGCTCACACGAGCGGCTCTCGAAACCCTCGTCACGATTGCCGTCTACCAGCCTGTGACGCGCTCCGAAATCGAACGAATCCGCGGTGTCCAGCTCTCGCCGGGCATTCTCGACGTTTTGCTTGCATCCGATCTCGTGCGTCCGGGCCGACGGCGCGACGGCCCGGGACGCCCGCTGACCTGGGGCACGACCGAGGTTTTCCTCGATCACTTCAACCTTGCCGGGATCTCGGATCTGGCTGCTTTCGAGCGCGCCCGCGATGCCGGCCTCCTCACCCTTCCTCCAACCCGCGCCGACGCCGGCGACGACCGTGAGACCTTGTGATGACCACTCTTTTCACCGCTGAAGAGCGCGCTCGCATCGACGCTGAATTTGACCGCCTCGAGGCGCTCGCGACCGAAGAAGGCAAATCAATCGACCGAGCTGCCGCCATCCTCCGCCATCATCGTACTGCACGCGACGCTGTCCGGGTTGGTGTGAGCGCCCGCATGCGCTTTTCCGACATCGCGCCGCTGATGATCCGCTGGGCCCGCTCACACGGATCGCCGGAGCTCTACGCGCAGCGTCTGCTGGCCCAGGTCCTCAACGCGGCCGGCCTTGGGAACGTGCTGGATTCCCGTGCTATCGGCGGCGATTTCATCGTCTTCGCCGTCAAGAACCTGCGCACGATCCGGCAGGGCTAGGACCGCGACTAGGCTAGGCTCAGCGCGATTCCGCCAAGGTTGACCGAGTAGGCTTCCGGGACTCCGCGTGGCCCTTGGTACAAGGCCTGGGAGCGGAGTGTCCCGATCAGAAAGCCGCCTGCCCGAGCCTCGCCGTCGACATTGATCAGCTCGATTTCAGGGCTCTTCCAGCTGTCCTTCCGGAAGTTGAAAACCGCCGGCGGTTCGTCGAAGTGCCAGAAGGTCAAACGGACCTGGTCGATGTGCTCGACAACGATGCGGTTCGAGGCCCTGTCATCCTTCAGATCGAAGCGGACTTCGAGCATCTTTTCCGAGGTGCCGAGGGTCGGCTCCACGCCTCCATAGGCAAGGACCGCGTCCTTCTGCTCCTTCGTCATCTTGAACGGGACGAGCGCGATGCTCACGGACGCGGAGTTGCGGTGAAACCAAGCGACCGTATCGCGGAACGCAACGCGATCGCTGCCGCGCGCGGCCGATGCCTGCATCTCGTCATTGCCGGGTGTACAGCCGAGCGTGCTCGCCGCGACAAATCCGGCACCGACTCCGAGGATTGTGCGTCTGCTGGCAAGCAGCTTCCGCGATTCGTGATTTCGGCGTAGCAAGTCCATTCGGGAAGCCTAGCTCAGAACGTCAGTTGCGCAATGGAATGATGGATTCTTCACGCAATCCTTGCTCCGCGACCGACAGGCTTGATAGCAAGGATTGCAGGGCTCCGCCCGCTTCGCAGAGGTGCTGATGAACCCGCGGTCGAAGTGAACCGTCGCGTCGGAGCGCCCTGAAGCTTGAGCCAAGGCATCCGCGGATTCGCGTGATCGAGGTCATCCAACGAACCACGGCGAAGTTCGAGACACCTGCCCCTCACGTTTCGGAACTTTGACCCCGCCATCCATGCCTCAATTCGGCCTCGCCCAGCCGCCGGCAGCGTGCTTTGCACAGACATTTTCATCGCAGGGCCGCCAAATGACCCTGGAATGATCGCCGTTGTTTCGTCTAAGCCGTTGTTTTGACGTTGCTTTTCAGCCGTCTAACTGAAGCACCGGAATCCCCTCAAAATCGGGCTTTAGGCTCTCGGGACTGGCTCAACGCCCTGACCTCCGTCGCGATCGGCCCTTTTACCCGGCTCCGCTCCTCCCTGTCGCGAGGCTCGGGCACTGCCGCGTCCGGGACGCGCTCATCTCTGACGGGAGCGAACCCTAGCGTCGAATAGCGTCGAGAAGTGAAGCATCGCGTCCACTAGACGCGCGTCACGTACGGAACTCTGCCGTCCCCTCGCCTACGCGTGCCTCGCCGACGGGAGAGTTTGAAATCCTCCCGCATCCTTCGGGACAGGTCGCGCTCGTCCCCTCGCGGAGCGTCCAGTTGGAGAGGCTCTCCGAGGGGACGGGAGCGAATGCGTCTCTCCCGTTCGATATGCTTTCCTCCCGACCGGTAGGGAACGCGCCAGTCGGCTAGAGTTGGCGCCGCTATCTGACGCTCTCGTTCTCTCGCCTCCCATCCCATAGGCTAGCGTCCCATACGATCTCGGTCCCTATCGTCCCGTTCGATACCATACGCTCTCCTAGGCTCGGCTATCGTCGCGTTCGCTCCACTCGCGTCGCCTATCCTCGGATAGGGGATGATATCCGATGGGATGATATCCGATCCTATCGTTCGGGATCATCCCCTATCCGACGATCTCCTCCCGTTCGATAGGGGCCGGTAGAGTACGCGTTGCTCTCGCCCCATATGATCGCCTATCGTCCGCAATGGGAGGAGTGCGTCCCAGCTCGAACTCACTCCTCCCAAACGCTCCCGACGCCTACCAAATCCGATCGAATCGAAGCCTATCATTTACCCGTCGTTAACCATTTGGCCTCACAAAGAGGCTCGGCGAACGCGCAGGAGGCTCAGCGATGCCAGTAATTTCAGTAGCTTCGCCAAAGGGCGGCTGCGGCAAAACCACGAGCTGCCTCGTCCTGGCGACCACTTTGGCCGCGGGCGGCGCTACGGTGACCATCCTCGATGCGGACCCAAACCGCCCCATCGTTAACTGGAAAAGCCGCGATCAGACCCAAAGCACGGTCAATGTCATCGGTGACGTAACCGAAAAGAGCATCATCAGCGCGATCGAGGAGCAGGCCGCTAAGGTCCAGTTCGTCTTCATCGACCTGGAAGGCACGGCGTCTCTGCTGGTTTCTCGTGCGCTCAGCCGCTCCGACGTGGTCGTCATCCCGATGCAAGCGAGCGCGGTGGACGCGCAGGAGGCCGCCAAGGCTCTCAACCTGGTCCGGGCAGAGGAAGAAGCGTTCAAGCGCGAGATCCCCCACCGGGTTCTCCTGACGAGGACCAACACGGTCGTGAAGACCCGCAATGAACGGATGATCCTCGACGAGCTTCGCTCCCAGAACATCCCGATGCTGACGAATCACCTCAACCAGCGCGTTGCCTTCTCCAGCATGTTCACCTGGGGTCAGACTCTCGAAGAGCTGGACGAGGAGCGCGTCAACGGCCTGCAGGCCGCTCGCGACAACGCCCGCGAGATCGCAAATGAGCTCGTTGAACTCGTTATCGCCTCGCAGCGCAGCGAGAAAGCCGCATAGGGAGACCAACGATGACGGCGGAACAAACAAAGAAGCCCCAGGCCAGCTTCGGGCTAGATCGGGTCGCGCAGATCAAGCCATCTGCGCCCCGCAGTGTGCCCGCAGAGCTGGCTGATCGTGTTGGTCGCGAAATGGGTTTCGTCAGCCGAGAAGGGGCGGAGGCGCCGGAAGCTCCGGCTGCGGCGCCGGTGGAGGTTGTGCCGGTGACGCGCGCAACCAAGAAGGTCGCCCTGCGCCAGCCCACCGATATCGTCGAGCAGCTCAACATGCGTCTCTACCTGAAGGACATCAATTCCTTCATCGAGCACGCGCGGGAAATGCGGCTCTCGTACAAGGACCTGTTCGGCGACGTCTGGCGGTACTACCAGCAGAACAAGCTCGACAAGGCCGAGGGCTAGTTCCGACGCTCTGCTCGCCGGCGATCGACCGGGAAGCTGACCACACTTTGCGTCGCTCTAGCCCTGTGTTGAGAGCGACGCGCGCGCCCCGTGCTCGTGAGAACGAAACGGCCGGCTACGGGATGCCAGGAAATCAGGCCCTGCTTGAGCGCAAGCTCGCGAATGGCCACCGTCGACGGTCGATCCGTCCGGCCTTCTTCGACGTCACCGACCCGCACCACGCATTCCAGCGCGGCGCAAACCTGTTCCTCGTCGCGCATGCACCACCTCGCGAATCGGCCTGCTCCAGCTATAGCAGCTCGGCGAGATCCTGCGAACGACGGTGCGCCTTGAGCTTTGACAGCGCCCGGACCTCGATCTGGCGGACACGCTCCCGCGTCACACCGAAGCCATCCGCTACCTGCTCAAGGGTGTGCATCTCCGTCACACCGATCCCATAGCGCATCCGAACGACGCGCTCCTCGCGAGCCGAAAGCGAGAGCATCGAGGCCGACAAGAGACGACGCAGCTCGCTTTGAGCCGCTATCGCATCGGGGGAGGGGCTGTGCCTATCGACGACCAGGTCGCCGAGCGAGTTGTCCCCGTCATCCCCGATCTTCATATCCAACGAGACGACGTCGCGAACGAGCAACCCGATCCGGCGGACCGTCTCAACCGGAACCCCGGATTTGACCGAGACCTCATCGTGAGTTGGTTCCCGGCCCAGCTGATCCCGGAGCCCCTGCGTTGCCCGCTTCACCTGCGAGGCCTTTTCCGCAGTGTGCACCGGGACGCGAATGGTGTGCGCCTGGTCGGACAGCGCTCGCGAGATAGCCTGGCGGATCCAGAACACGGCATAGGTTCCGAACCTGAAGCCGCGCGAGGCATCGAACTTGTCGATCGCCCGCATCAAACCGATGTTGCCCTCCTGAACGAGATCAAGGAGCCGGAGGCCTCGTTCCACGAGAGGCCAGGCGACGGAGACCACAAGCCTCAGGTTGCACTCGGTCATCTCCTGCTTCGCCGTTTTCAGCTCCAGCCTCGCGTGCGACAGAGCCTCCCGCGCCATCGAGTAACGGCCGAAACTCATTTGCCAGCAGCCAAGAGCACGGTTGACCTCGTCGACGCTTGCCGCGCACGCCGGCGACAGGCCTGCCAAACGCGAGAGCGTGTCATCTCCCGAGCTTCCGGGACGACGCCGCCAGGTCGCGACGAAGTCGATCCGAGCCATCCCGACCTCGGAAGCCACCCGAATGAGTGTTCGTCCGATCCCTTCGATCGGCTCCGAAACCACATCGAACGGCTTCAGCAGCTCCTCGAGGCGAAGAGCATCGATACGCGCAGCTACCCACCGCCCGGCCATCACGCGCGACTGCTCGTCGATATCGCCGGCGGACGACATCATCGCCAGTGCGTCGAGGAGCAGATCTCGGAGCTCGCTTGATGGCTCAGCTGGGGCAGGGGAGGGCGCATCTAGATCGGCCGCGTCCGGATCGACCGGCGCCTGCGCTTCCCGGAGCGCGAATATCGTTTCCAGTCGCAGCTTCTCCGCTACGACTTCATCGATCCATTCCTGGATGACGGAGACGCAGAGCCGAAGCCGGAACAGCTCGAACAGAATGCGGGTGCGAGCAGAGTCCATGCGGATGGCCAACGCCAACTCACCCTCGCGCGAGAGAAGCGGCTTGCGTCCGATCTCGTTCAGGTAGAGCCGTGTCGGATCCTGGCTGTCGCGGAGCGCGACAGCATCCCGCTTGACACGGGCACGGGAGAGTTCATCCCGATCTCCGATTTTTGCGTCCATCGTTGGCGAGCTCCGCAGAACACCTGGAATCGTCGCGATTCCGATGCGTCCCACAAGAAGAACCTACGATGGATTCCTTGGACCGCGAAGAAATGTGGTGATCGGGGGCCGTGTCAGTTCGCTCGTTTGAAGGACTTATCGTCCAGCACATAGCGGTCGAAGCCCTTGTCGTGGATCAGCGCAAGCTCGTACCGCTCTGTCCCATCTGGCAGGACAACCTTCCTGCGCCCGACTTCAAGGGCATACGCGTCGAGCGCGCGGTGCCAGTTCTCCCCGTCAAAAACGTAGACGAGGACCCGGGGCCCGTCGGACGGCCCGCTGAACGTCTTCTTCGAGTCGACGATCCTCGGGAAGAGGACGAGATCAGCAAAGCCGTCGCCCGTGACGTCGATGAGCGCGTAATCGGTCAACCCGATCTGCGATGCTCCTTCCTCCTGGGCGAGCGGCAGGACGAAGTGCTCGTGCACCATCTTGGTCCGCTCTTCCTCGGGCCAGTCGCCGGTCTGGATCGTCTCGAAGCCGGCAGCCTTGGACGCGATTTCGTCAGGTCCGACCTCGACCTCCAGATCTGGTGGCTTGGGGTCGAAGAAGAACTGAGCGTGCCCGGGCAGGGGCGCCAGCATGGCTAGCGCCAGGGCAACGGAAGCAAGCCGCATCAGGTCAGCCCCCTGGCTTTACGCCGATTGCACCGCATTCCGTCGTACCCTTGTCGCGCGAGTCGAAGTGATAGTGCTTGTAGCCGCCGCGGTTCACATAGAACACAGGCCCGAGCACGCCGCGGAACTTCCCGCACGCGATCGGCAGCATCTGACCCTGCAGATACTGCTTCACGCTCGGGTTCGAATAATACTGGCTCGTGTCGCCCGTGGTGCTGCCATAGAAAATCGACACGTCGATGGCCTTCCCGACAGCATGGGCCGACAATTTCGCGCTGCTGGTCGTCTGACCGCGGCAGCTGAGCGTCCCGAGCGATTGGATCTTTGTCAGGCCGATGCCACCCTTGGCCGCCTCGCCGAAGTTCTCCCACTGCTCGGCCAGCGAGCAGTCCATGGTCAGCTCGCGACCCAAATCGACCGCCTTCCCGCGGTAGCGTACCGCGCTCGGCACGGTGCAAGCCGTCCCTTGATAGGACCCTGCATTTAGCTGGCCCAGCACTTTTATGTCGGGGATCTTGGCCTTGAGGCGCTCGATGCACTTCGGGTCGTCTGCGGCGCCGGTGACGGAACCGCCGGTGCCGCCACCACCACCGCCTCCGCCGCCGCCGGAGCCGCCGTTCTTGGCGTATTTCGAGTAGTTGTTCTTGGCCTCTTCGCCGTTACCGGTCTGGCCCTGGTCGGTCTTCGCAAAGGAGCAAGCGAGCACGAAGGACCAGGCCGAGGTGCCGCGGCGGAAGGTCTGCTGCGAGCATTCGTTCTCGCGGTTCCCCTTCGAGGCGCTCTCCGCGTATTTCTCCGCCTTCTGGCAGTCGCTCATGTTCATCTGGAGCGGCTTGTAACGCTGACAGAAGCCCTGGAGCGCGGCTGGATATTTCTCGCACGGGATCGCCTGCAGCATCGGGATCGTCGGTTGGCAGGTCTTCGACGTCTTATCGAGATTGTTATCGGTCTGGTTCTCGTTCTTGTTGTTGCACGAGTTCCCACCCGCGCCGGTGCTGTTGCTCCCGGTGACGTCAGAGATGTCGATGCCGTTGCCACGCGAGATATAGGTGCCCACGCAGGTGCCGTTGCCATCCGACGAAGCGGCCGAGCACTGCATCCCGCTGTTGAAATAGTTCCTCACGCGGACGTTGCCGAACTGCATCGACATCATCAGGCCGGACTCGGTGATCGTCTCGCCGTTGGGCATCGTCTGCCCGACATATTTGTCGAGCCCGAAGGATTTCACCTGGCGCCAGTTCGACTGGAGGTACTTCCCGTAAGCGTCGTCCTGCGCGGACGGATTGTTGAGGAAGTCGCCCCAGCTGTTGACGCCGTTCGTGCCCGTAAACCCGCCGCTGCGGTTCATGTAGCCAGCCTCGACGAGGGCGGACTGCCCCATCTGATAGCGGCCATAATAGTTGCCGTTCCGAGCCTGGTAGTTACCGCTGCCTGCAGACTCGCTCTTGGCAACCCGGTCGGCGAACGCCTGCGCGCCGGTGCATTGCCCACCGCCCGAACTCGACGAGGAGCTGCTGCTCGACGAGCTTGAGCTCTGTGCGAAAGCAGGGATCGAAATGCAGGTCGCAAGGAGCGCCGAGAGGATTGCGATTCGATTCATAGGGCCGCCAGCCAAGATTCTTTCAATCAGGCTAGCCGCATTCCTTGCAGGTTCCAACGATCGTCCCGCCAATTCACCGAAATGTAAGGATCAGCGACCATCGTCCTTTTGCTCGCGACGGGTTGTGGTATCGTTCGGGCATCGTTTCGAGGATTCTCGCATGCGCCGATCAATCTTGCTTCTCGCCCGCCTTTCCATCGGCATCGCTTTGTTGGCGAGCGGCCCGGCGTCCTTCGCACAGAGCTCAGGCCAGCCGACTGGCGCGCCGATCAAGTTCCAAGCGGTGGATGCAGACAAGGATGGGCAGGTGCTGAAGGCATGGCCCGAGCTGCAGGACATCAAGCGCAACGCGCCTGACCTGTTCGCCAACATGACCCACTATTCAGCGCAGGTGCAGACCGCGTACGGCCCGGCCACGCTCTCGATGGTCGTCGGAGGAGGGCAGTGCGGGCGCCAGCTCTGCGAGATGCGAGTGTTCCTGCCCGGGAAGCCTCCGATGCTGATCGACTCATGCTCGGACCCGACCGCGCAGTACGTTACCGAGGACGGCCGAGGCCTCATCGCCTGCGGGAAGTTCGTCCCGTTCGAGTGAGGGTTGGGGCTTCCCAAGCGGAGTCGCCCAGTTCAAGATGCCCTTGTCGAGCTGTCGAGGGGATCGGCGTCAAATCCCGAAAAGGGGATCGAGAGGGCCCTGCCTAGCGCAGGGCCCTCTTAGTTTGAGGGAACGCCGAGACAGTCCTACGAACCGGGACTGTTCTTCGCACCGATCAGGGCCGTGATCGGCCCGGCCGCGATCGCCGCGAGGGTCTGCTCGATCTCGCCGGGCGCCACCAGGGCAGCCAGGCGCTTCCGGAGCTCGTTGATCTGCTGGACGAAGCGCTCCAGCGCCTTCTCGTTCTCGGGACTGGCCGGGATCGTGGCCACAATCCTGCCGTCCTCGCCCCGGACCTGATCAGGCCACGGCTCAATCTGCCAGCGGTTGAACCATTCAGCGTGCAGATTGTACGAGCGCATCAGCACGTCGCCCGTGACCGTCTTTCCACGCTGCACCTCTTTCCATGTCAGCTCAAGGCCACCGCCGCCATCCTTGCCATATGCACGGACAGGATTGACCGTAACGACGAGCCACTTTTCCCAAGCGATGCGAAAGGCGGAATCGAGCTTCGAGCGGATGCCCGCGATTACGGCGTTGATGTCGGTGCCGAACTCAGTGTCACCGGTCTCGTCGCATACCGCGAGGATTCCGGCAGCAGTCGTTTCGGCAGGCCCCTCGGAGGCTTTCTGAGAGAGCTTCTTCTGCAAATACAGGTCAATCACGACCTTCTTGATCGTGGTTTTCCGCCCGGCTTCGTCATCGCCGTCGACCGATTCCACATCGTAGAAGATCTGATCGAATTTCTTGCCCCGACCGGGGTTATGGGAAGGCTTACCCACTCTCAACTCCTACTCATTTCCGATCGCCGAGATGCCGGTAAAGCGTCCGCACGCTGACCTCCAGCTCGTCCGCGATGTCCCGAGCCGACAAGGATGGGTCTCCCCACATCTTGCGAGCGCGCTCCAGCAGCTCTCCATCGAGCTTAGGCCGGGGGCCACCAAGGTGCTCCGACGTCTCTCGGTTTCGCTGCATCTTTGCGATGACCTCCAGCCGCGTTCCGCTGGTCGCCCGGCGGGCGAAATCCACGATTCCCGCAGCGTCTGGATGCCAGGTGAACCTCTGTCCTGTCTCGGCGTCAAAGACCGTCGCGCCGATACGCGCGACATCAGCCAGGAAACCGAGGACATCATCTAAGCCCACCCCCAAGCGCGACGCAGCAGCGACGACGAGCTCGTCCCCGGATTTCAGCGAATGCAGCAACAGGGAGCGGCTCTCGAACGAGTAGGGCGCGCTCCCTCGATGGTCATCCATCATGATCATCGAGGGCGGAACGCCGGCATCTCGCTGCGCGCAAAGCTGTGCGTCCAATGTCGGCCCTGCCCGGGAAAGGCGAACGTAGCCAAGTTTCATCAATCGATTCCTTGATCGGCACTCACGACATTTGACTTATGGCAGGAGTTATGTCAATTCATCCCCAAGAATTGCAGGAGGCAGCCATGTCGCAGGTCGAAGCCGTTTCAATCTCGATCCCCGTTCCGATGGACAAGATCCACAATGCGCTCGTCAGCGCGTTCGAAGGAGGCGCCAACTACTGGCTGCATGGGGATGAGCTCGTCGAAGGCTACCGCAAGCCCGACAGCAATCTCGTCTGGTACGGGCACGAAGCCGTGTTCGCGCAGCCCTTCAAGGCCAAGCTTCGTTTCGAGGATCCGAAGAAGGAGGAAGGCAACGATGAAGGCGAACGCGTGATCACAAACGCCGACATCGAACGCGGCCTCGTCCTGATGGCGACGAAGGCACCGCGGCACTTCGCGGACCTGCTCAGCGACCAGGGCGACCAGACCACTGGCGACGTTCTGCTGCAGATGATCGTGCTTGAGGACATCGTCTATGGCTGAGGCCAAGCCCCTCCGCCTGACAGAAAGCCGGCTGCGCATCCTCAGGACCGCAGCCGGTCACAAGCTCGGGCTCGTCGACCGCCCCTATTTGCTGGGCTTCGAGCGCGTCTCTTGGGACCGGAACGCTCGTGCCCTCGTCGGCGCCGAGCTTCTCGAAGACTACCGACATGGCGGCTACGAGATCACCGATGCCGGCCGAGCGCGACTCGCCGAGGCCGGGGGCTGAGCCCATCTTGCCGCAGCGTCAGATACCTGCAAATCTGCGATCGGCAGGGCAGGGGGCTCTTATGGCGCGCGTCGACCTTCGGATAGCATCGCGAGCAGCCGCATTTTCCGCCGGCTTGGCCCTCTTTGACATCTCAGCGTCCGCTCAATCCTTCGCAGTCAGAGATCTGGAATGCCGAGCGCGAGCCATCCGGGCCTGCGTCGTCAATGCCTATAATTCAGCGTGCGATGCGACCATAAATCCGACTTACTGCCGGCAAACAACCTCAATCCCGGCCGAAACCGACGCAAATAAGACGCACGTCGACTCCTGTTCTGCGCAATTCGATAACACGAGGCCCAATGAGTGCCTCGTCAAGATAGACCTGGGAGCGATCCTTGCAGAGATGCGAGAGACGAACCGCGCGATCCGCGAGGATCAGCGGGCGTTGCTCAACCAGCTGTGCAAATCCATCGGTAATCACCCCGAAAGATGCGACGACACCCTTCCTGGAACGAAGTGAGATAGCTATGCACGCCCGCTTCGCGCTTTTAGCCACCGTCCTCATCTCTGGATCCACCAGCGCTTTGGATGCAACGGCTCAAGAGGTTTTCGTTCGCGACCTCAAATGCCGAGCCGCCGCGATTTCGGCCTGCGTTGCAGATATCAAGCAGCGTTCTTGCCAGCGAGGCTCGACGAGCTTCACCGGCGCAGTTTGCCAAGGACCTTACACGGATACGCCAGACGAGGTGAACGCAACCTCGTGCGGCGAAAAGATCGATAACCTGCAAGCGGGAACTTGCCTGGTCCCGGTCAACCTGCAGACCCTGATCAACAGTTCCGGGATACTCGCGGAGCTTAAGGAGACAAACCGCATCCTGCGAGAGGACCAGAGAGCGCTTCTGACCCAGTTCTGCCGCTCATACGCCCCGAAGCCCGAAAGCTGCGAGGCGATGTTTGCTGGAGCAAAGTGATGCCGGCGCGAGCCGCGTCACTCATCAGGGGCGAAAACCTGGGGCAGGGGAGCCATAGAGCTCGGGAAGCTCTGAGACACTGACTCCACCTTCTTCACCCGGCACGAACTTCGTCAGCTCGCGACCATGGCTGACAATGACGCCGTCGTCGAGCACATGCATGACGGTCGGCTCCTCGGCCACGGTCTGGTCGAGATAGGCTCCGACCTTGAAGCGCCCCTGATCGATCTCGATGAGAAGCTCGCGAACCGTGCCATCCGGTGCCGTCGCACCGATGAGGATCCCGCCGTCCAGCGCAGCCGAAATCGTAACAGGCCAGGGCTTCTGCTGATCGGCTGACAGCTCACTGCCGTCGTCGTTTTTGAGACGCCAGTCCGCGATCTCGGTGAAATGAGCCGCCTGCAGCTTCTTCAGCAGCTCCTTTCGATAGCCCTGCTCCAGGTTGCCGACCTCCTCCGGATTGAGCTGCAGCTTCCCGCACCAGGTCTCGAAGTCGTCGCGCTCGATCCGAACATAGAAGGGACCGTTGAAACTCTCCTCGACGGCCGCCTCGCCGACGGGGTCGAGATTGCGGACGTTGCCGGCAAGGATCGACTGCACCGCCGCCGTGAATGGCTCATTCGGCAGCTCGAACAACGCGATCGCTGCGTCGAACTGCACCTTTGGTCCGTCAGGCAGTGCGTGGTCGTCGATCCAGACCTGGGGCTGATAGTAGGCAGGCAGAGATGGAATCGGCATTGATTTCTCCTTCATCCACCAAAATCAGCAGCTGCGATGCATTGATCAAGCGCCGGAATCCTTCATCCACGGTACGATAGGCCGTTGGAATCGAGAGAGCCCATGAAGGATCGGCAGAGAATCCTCGACATCATTCGCGCACTTCGCGCAAAAACTGTCGGCAACGCTGCAACAGAGGCGGAAGCCGCGGCCGCGGCCGCAAAGGCAGCTGAGCTCCTGGAGCGCTATGGCATCCGGGCGGACGAGCTCGAAGAGGCGCCCAAGGACGAATTCGTCAGCGAGGAATTCCGTTCCGACCAGGAGGTGGTCTCCGCCCGGCTCTGGCGCGTCGCGAACGCGATCGGCAAACTCACCGACACGAAGAACTGGACGTCTCACAAGACGGCGATGAAATCTGCAGTCGAGACGTTCTTCGGCCACGAGGCCGACGTTGCGATCGCGATCTACCTTCTGGAGATTTGCGCCCGGGCCATGAACTCGCTCTCGGATCAGCTTCTGGCTGACATGATCCTCCTGAGGCCCAACGTGCGCCGCCGGCGTCACATCGCGTTCATGGATGGCCTCACCGACACCCTCTGCCGGCGGATCAACGAGATCACCTGGGCTCGGCAGAAGGCCATCGGCAAAGGCTTGATCCTCCGGAAGATGGACATCGTCGAAGCGGCCATGAAGGGAACCGGCGTCAGCCTGCGATACACCCGAAGCGGTCGGGACAGCCTGAGCCACGATACCGGCTACGAGGCCGGCGTCAGCGCAGCAAACGACGTCTCGCTCAACGCGGGTTTGGCTGGCGCCGGCGTTGCTCCCATGCTCTCGGATCGATCAAACTAACGGCCCAGCTTCCCGCAATAGGTTTTTGCTATCATGCCCGGCGAGCGCTGATTCGGGATCGCTTCCGGATCCGGCTTGTCAGCGCTCGGGGCCAGCATTCAGCGGGCGGCAATGTGAGGTCATGGCAGCACCAAAGCGCATCCCCCTGATAGCTCGTTCCGAGTTCGCGGAGCTATCGCTCCACGAGAAGAACGCCTATCTCCAGGATGTCGCACGCCAGATCCAGAAGATGGATGGCGAGGCGCCAGAAGACTACCGGTCGCTCGACAAGGAGTCGCTCAGCCGCCTGCGCCGCTATTACGCTCGGCGGACCCTATCCGAGCTGAAGCTGGAGGAGGTTCAGTCGCCTGGCATCCGCCAGGCCCTGCAGCGGATGTCGGATGCGATCAGGGCGGAAGAGATCTGCCGCGTCGCTCGCCACGAAATCCCATCGAAACCCGACGCGGCTCGCTCCAGGCCCGAAGCCGGCGCCATCATGCGGGATCCGCCGACCGAGCACCCGCAGATGGAGTTCTTCGTCCCCCAGGTGCACGACGCGCCGATTAAGGACGAGTTCTCGCTTCTCGACATCGCTCCCTTCTCGCTCTCGAAATCATCCAGCGCCGGTGTCATCACCTACGAGCTGAAGGACGCCATCATCCGCATCGAGGGTGGTGCGCAGGTCGGCCTGGCCACCGCCTGGGACTACGATATCGTCATCAACATGATCTCGTATCTCGCTGAGGCGATGCGCCAGTATCACATCGACGAGCGCAAAGGCCTGCGCCCGACCTTGCCGCCGCGCGTCTACCGCCCGGCCGCATCCGACATTCTTCGCTTTTGCCGCCGAGAGCTCGGCGGGAAGCAGTATATCGACCTGGAGAAGGCGCTCGACCGGCTTCAGGCGACACGCATCAAGATCACCAGCCTGACGAAGGACGCCAAGGGTTCACGGCGCGACACCGAGGCCTCGCCGATGATCGGCCGATATCGTGTGGTCTCGCGCACTAACCAGGACCGCATCGACCTGGTCGAGATCGAGATCCCAGATTTCGTCTACAACGGTGTCGTCCGGCCTGACGGCAAACCCACCATCCTCACGCTGAACCCAGACTACTTCCTCATCACCCGCCCGATCGCCAAGTTCGTCTACCGCCTTGCACGGAAGGCCGCCGGCGAGACCGAGGCCCGCTACTCCCTCTCGGAGCTCCGCAAGCGCTCCGGCTCCAAGCTGCCCTCCTCGAAGTTCCGGACGGCGATCGAGGAGATCGTCGCCGCCTCCAAGGTCGAGGCCTTTCCAGACTACGATCTTGAGATCGAGGAAGGCCGCAACGATAAGCTGCTCCACATGCGCTGCCGCCCGACGGCGAGGCAGGAACGCAGGCTTGCCCTGACTGGCTAATCCTCTTGTGGGTTTCAGGCCCGCACGAAAATCCTGTGAGACCACTCACAGGGAAAATTCTGATGCCGCACGCTCACCCGCTGGCTCTCGGCACGTTCATCCGCTCCGAGCGCCCTGTCATGGATGAAGGTGACTATGGGGAGCGCTACGCCGCGGCTGGAGCAGTTGGCGAGATCGTCCGGATCGACCCCGACGATGAACACCGCTTCCGCTACAGCGTTCAGTTCCTGCCGAGCGGTATTTCCACCATCGAGCTGGCGAGCGAGCTGGACCAGCATGCGGTGGTCCTCCCGGCCGGATCCAACGAAATCCCATCGCCGGCCGTCCGTGAGCTCGCCAGGGCCGTCCTGGAAGCATTCTACGACTCCCAGGTCGTTGACGAAGACCAGGTCGTCATCATTGAACCCGTGACAGCGAGACGCCTCGAACAGGCGGGTGCGAGCATGTCCACCGGGATACGCAGTGCTATCAACGCGGTCCTGGCCGCCCGCCCTGCCGGCGTCTCTTTCGCCCTGATCGATGACCTCGCGGCGGCGGCCGGCGTTGCCGACCGTCTCACTCCATCTTCGCCGGCCCCTTCGCCGTGAGCATTCTGACCCCCCAGCAGGCGTTGACCCTTCAGGGGACGCGCGCGGCCGACGCCGCCGGTCGTCCACTCGTGCTCTGGCACGGCACGCGCCATATCTTCGAAAGCTTCGGGCACAGCACCGACCTCGGCTACCACTTTGGCTCGCGTCGCCAAGCTGAGCGCCGGCTGCAGACCCTGTCTCCGGCCGAGCTCGACGCAGCTCCTGGGCCCGAGCGCCTGATCCCCGTCGCGCTGCGCGTCGCCAACCCTATTTTCCTTCCCGACGACCCTCGGTGCTGGACGGGGCTCTACCTGGCTAGGGCGTTGCGCCGCTTCCTTCCAGCGGACAGGCTGGCGCAGATTCGCGAGCTCCTCCCGCGTGAATTCTACGAGCGAAAAGCCATCATCGAACTACTCCGCCAGGGGCTCAAGACCGCCGGCTTTGATGGGATCATCTACCGCAACAGCTATGAGAGCTCGGCTCGCTCCGTCTCGTGGAGCTGGCTCGTCCTCGACAGCGAAAACATCGTCATACTCCCGCCAGAGACTGACGCTTCAGCGATCGAGTGGCCCGACGGCTTTCTTAACAGGCCTGGTTTCGATCCCGATGCAGAGCTTTCCCGGGTTGGCGGAATCCGGACGAAGGCCGGCGATGTGAAGCTCGCGGCTGACAGACGGGCTATTTTGATCGCGGCGACGGACGCCCTCAGCGAGTTCCTTCCAGAGGGCGTCCACCTGAAAGGCGACAAGGACTACTCTCGGGTGCGCTTCAATCATGCGGAGCGCTTGGTCCAGGTGGAAGTCAGCGGACGGATTGGGCGGATGCACGCTGCGATAGGTGGTTATCAGCGCGAAGAACTCGCTGGCCTCGGCCTAATCTGGGGCACGCCAGCGTTCGATGCCTGGCGCAACACGGACAGTTTCAGAGAGACGCTCTCCGGTTCCCACACTGATGACCGAGTTAGCACGGACCGCGACCATCATTCCATCTTCGTGTCCTGGCAGCCTGGTCAGCAACTGGAGGCATTCGTGAAGGAGTTCACAGACCTTCTCAGGGTATCCCTGGCGGCCGTTCCTCCGCCGCCCGCACCTATCCCGGCGCCGGCTACTCCTCGCCTTTGAAGCGTGTACGATTAGACGAAAGGAGTCGCGTCGATGACGAATACCCCATGGCCCAGCTTCGACACTGCTGATCTCGGCGACAGCGCGGCTGACGAGGTCGAGTTCACCCGGCGCTGGGACGCCTATCGCGACGGCATGCAGGCGTTGATCGCCGCCGGCGGTGTCCACAGAGACGAGGACGACTGGTGGATCGAGACGGCGACGGGCACCCTCATTGGTCCCGATCCTGAACTCGTCCGTGCGCGGACGACCGAGGATCTCGTGCAGTTCAAGCCTTAAGACATCGAGCCTCGCGATCGATGTGCGAGGCTCGATTTTTGGCAATAGGAGGTGTGACTCTTGTACGGCGATTTTGGCAGAGCCGGTCAGAGCTCCAGATCGGCTTCCATCGCTGCTTCCAAGACTTCCTGAACAAGCTCGATGCCATCCTCGATTGAGCGCAATCGCTTCAGATCCCGCTCCTTGATCTCTCGGAACACGGCCTCGGCCAGGCTGTCCGATCCATCAGCAGTCAGCAGATAGGTGGTCATGGCCAAGGTGAATGGCGAACCACCACCGCTCAACCCGTTGGCAATCGCATAAGCGACACCTCGGATCAGCGAGAGGAAGTGCGTGAACTCTTCGCTGTCCTCCGATCCGTCGCGACACTCAAGAGCATTGCTGACAGAGTAGTCCGCCAGCATCTCGCCGAGAGCGACCTCCAGATTGGCCGGTGTCCAGGGAACGTCCGGAACCGTCACGATGCGGGATCGCTCCTTGCGGCCCGGTTTCTCCTCGAGGCAGCCGAGAACATGTCGACGCTCCGCAGCCGGCATCCGAGCATCCACGACGATCTCGGCCGTAACCGGCGACCCCTGCAGCGCTAATGAGAAATAGGCCTGCTTGAACGGAACCAGCGAGAAGCGATCGTCGGGAAAGGTTTTCGCGAGGAGATCCACAAAGGGCCGCGACTTGGTTGCGCGCGACCGCGATGGCGCCTTTCCCTTCCAGACAATGCCGCAGCCGGCCTCCATCATTCCGATGAGCGTCGCGGTACCGAGGTCGCCCACCATTGACGCACCAAGCGATGTCGGTAGTCCGGGCGCCTTCTTCATGGACAACGTAGAGTAGACGACAACCTCGCCCGTCCGCTGGCTCTTGAACAGGATGAAGGGAAGGCGAGTGGGCTTGCCGGCGATTTCACCCGCGTCGAGCCATTGACCTCTGGCGAAGTTTGTCGGGAAAGGATCGAGATCGAGCGCGTTCCAGCCCTCACCCTCGACATCGCCAAGCTCGTCGAGGCGCTCCTCCAGATCGAGAGGAAGGGTGACGATCTTCGGCAAGGCGTGTACAGCGAGGTCAGCCATACCATCGTCCACGACGACCTTCGGCTCGATGTCGTCGAGGTCGATGCTTTCCAGCGAATTCTCGCCCGGGCAAAGTTCAGCGAACTCGCGGATGTTGGCCTCAAGATCCGGAATGTGAGGCAAGATTGCCTCCATCAGTTCCTCGGGGCCGTGAATATGAAGTCTGAGTCTGCGCGGAACGCCGGTCGAGCGCAGGAAGACATTCCGCGCGAGCCTTTTGGCGAATATCGCCATGTGCCCCGCCATATGCTCGACGAAATCCGGCTCCTCATGGTCGCCCCAGACCTGGTCGCACTCCAGCGCGAGGTTGACCGCGTCCGATTCCTCATGGGTTTCGAATTCGAGTGAAAGCCTCTGGGCGTAAACGGCGATGGGGTATGATCCCGCTTCCTCGGCATCCAGCGAGGCGATCGCGATGTGATAGCTCCCGTCCTCCATCGCCATGAGGGCTTTCGGGTTGCCATGACGCCAACCCGAGAGTGAACGGAGTTCCCCCAGTTCCTCGTCGGTCGTCGCAACCCAACTGCGGCAGCCGTTCTCGGGATCGATGTGCCCGAAGCGCGGGCTACCTTCCCACGAAATCGGGGAAAGCCACTGCGTCGGCAGAGTGATCTGCTGAAGGAGAGCCTGCTCCCGCAGCTCCTCCGCCTGGTTCGCCGGACTTCCGGCGAAATGGATCCCGTTGATGGTCAGGAAGGGGCCGGATTGCGCCCCAAAGCTTGCAGCCCCTTCGATCACCGGGGCCAAAATACCTCGGATGGCCTCCGTAAGGGTGGGGTCGAGCCCAGCTTTTGTGACGATGTGATGCTCAAGAACCGGCTTGCCGGCACGACTCGCGCCATCGCCGACAATGCGGCTCCAGAGTTCGATGACAGGGCTTACCCCGACCGCAAAGGCCGACAGCGGCCGGAGCTCGGGACGCTCTTCGTCCTCTTCCTCGATCATCCCGAACCCGCCGACGACCTGATAGTCGCAGCGGGCGTGCAGAAGCATGCCTCTCTTGTCGAAGATCACTTCGACCCGGGGCACGATGAGGATTCCCCATTGAGGAATCTCGTTCTCGTTGTCGGAGAGGACAATGCCCGCTTGCCCTTTATGGGCTCGCAAAGCTTCGACGAAATCGAGGATGCTATCCTGCTCGACATCCACATCATCATCGAAGTCGAGGCTCGCAATCACCTCGAAATGAGAGATGTGCTCATCGGCGATGGTCGAAACGAAATTATCGATCGTGGCAGCGAACTTCTCCATGATCCCAACCATCTGATGGCCCTGGGAATCGGGGGTAAAGCTGTGACGAACCGAAATTTCAACCGACATCAGACCTCCATCTCGACGCCTGCCGAGAGAACCAAGTGCGTATTCCTTAGCAAGGTACCACGCTCCCGATGAATCCTTTCGTCTCGTCGTCCACGCAATTCTAGGAAAGCGCAGGTCGCTTTTGCGGCCGCGGCCGCCTCAGGAATTCTGGCGAGCCACACCATTGGGTGACCTCCAGGCGACATCAACAACCGGACGCCGGCAGCACTAGGCTGCGATGCGTATGGATTCGCCCGACAAACGAATGACGCTACGAGATCGCCCAAGCCCAGCTTTGATCGCCAGCAACTACGCCCTCTCCGGTCACGCTCAGCTCGACTTGAATCGTGGCACTGAGCTTGGCGATTTCCCGTGCGATTCTCTCGATGCCCTTCGCTTGCGCTCCCGAAGCCGAGCTGATGCAAACGAGAGATTCGGACACCTTCCGGGCGCGGACATGACGCCTCTCAGCGCTGCGCCCGCGTCGGCCCACTCAAGCCGGATGCCACCGATCGAACGAGCTAAATGATGAAGCCGACGCTTGGTGCTCTGGACGACACATCGCTCATCGTTGGGCACAGCCTAAGAGCCAAGTTGATCGTTAAAGGTTTAACAAAAATCTAATCTGCTGCGAAATTGCTCGCTCGTTTTAGAGGAATCGTTTTTCCAGTTTCTCACTTAGGTTTTAGACGTCCCTGGCCGCCTTTTATTGCGCCGTTGCAATGGGTTGATCATATCGCTCCGGAGCGAAATACGGTCCTGCCGGATCGTTGTACGGCCGCGACAGATTGAAGTACGGCTTTGGCTAGACCGAAGTACGAACGATTTGGCAGGCCCCTCGTTGCCAGATCGCTCGGATCGACCTGCTTCCTGGAACCGAGTCGCGGTGACCCGCCCAGGTCAAGGCGAGAATCGATGGCGAGCCCTGGAGATACCCTGCATCCGAAATGACAACGGGAAAGAGCATGATGTACGGAGGTTTTGGCAATCCCCCGGCGCGCGCTCGAATTTTTCTGACTTGCCTTAGTCTCAGAAGCAGCTTCCGCCAGAAAATGGCAGTTCGCGAAGGACCGTTGTACGGCATATCCGACAGCTTGGTGCCAATCGGAAGGTCCAAAAACAACGGATTTCCGCGGCTGCAGGCGACTTACCAAATCATCGGCCCTGCTCGCTAGCGATCGCAGGGCGCGCGGCGACCGAGGTAGCGATGTACGCCCATTTTGACAACGACGCCGAGACGAAGAAGTCCGCCCGTGGAATCGCCGGCCGAGCTCTCAACGGGCATTTTCTCCCCTCGTTCGTCGCGATCCCCGCTAGAATTGGTGTGATGTACGGTGATTTTGGCAGATAATACGGTTTGGCGCTTCTGAACGCGAGTTCCCGACTGCGTTTCGAGCCTTCCGAAAGGCCAATTTTAAGCCTCCGGAACGTGAGTGTTTTTGTCAGAGAGGACCGAAGTACGAATCGCTCTTCGAGCCGTATTTCGATCCTAACCCGGCGAACCGCCTGAATTTTTTGCTGTTTCCCCCACCTAAGGTCGGGTTCGCCACCGATTTTGGCAGTCGCATCGGGCCTGATGTACGCCATTTTTGGCAGCGAGCCGGCTTGATCCCAAGATTGTTGTACGGCGGATTTGTCAGCGCTTGACACGCTCTAATTATTCATGAAATGAACAATTCAGGTTCGAGCCCCGGCGCTTCGGTTCTCTTTGCCAGAAAACCCCGATGCGCATTTCACGTTCGAGCCTACCTGCGATCGTTCGCGGTCAAGCGAGCCCCCCGCCTTCCGTTACCTTCGGGAGGTCGTCAGCGTCCCCCGCCAGGGGATAGCGCGAAAACCGGATGGCAAATTTACGTTCGCTTGTCCGCGGGCGACCGCAGGGGGGATGCCGGGGTGAGCCCCAGCGGATCTGTTCTCATAATCGTTAGGTCGCGGGTTCGAGTCCCGCTTCCGAGACCCCGGTTTTGGAATAGCTCAGCCCGGTAGAGCAAACGCCCAACGGACCGTGCCCCCACGTTCATCCCGGCATCCCCCTTCTCGCTTCGAAGGATCAGAACCATGACGACGGCCCTTGCTCACCTCTATGCCGGCCCGACGCCGCAGACCGAACGCGCCGATGCGCGCCAGGTGCGCAACAACGCAGGCGGCTTCGTCTTCACGATCGATGCCTGGGCGCGTCTCGACCGCTTCCTGATCCTTGGTACCGAGGCCTCGACCTATTACCAGTCGGCGCGCGAGCTGACCCGCGAGAACGCGGCCTCGGTCATCAGCTGTTACGAAGCCGATCCGGAGCGCACTGTTGCTCGCATCGTCGAGATCTCGCTCGCCGGCTCGGCGCCGCGTGTCTCGCCGGCCATCTTCGCTCTGGCGCTCGGAACGCTCAGCGAGAGCGAGAGCGCACGCAAGCTCGCTTTCGGCGCCGTTTCCAAGGTCTGCCGTACGGCGTCCCATCTCTTCGAGTTCATCTCGACCGCATCGCATCTCGGGAAGGGATGGGGCCGCGGCATGAAGCGCTGCGTCGCCGACTGGTACGCTGAGAAGAGCGTCGAGAAGCTTGCCTATCAGGCGATCAAGTATCGCAGCCGCAACGACATGACCCATGGACGCGCGCTTCGGACGACCCACCCGCGCCCGGCAGACGACGACGTGGCACGGCGTGCGCTGTATCGCTGGATGCTCGATGGCTCGACCGATGGCTCGTTGCCCGAGATCGTCCAGGCCCACGAGCGCGCCATGGCGAGCACGGATGTGGCTGAGATCGCTGCACTCGCTTCGAGCGCGAACCTCCCCTGGGAGGCTTTGCCCACTTATGCGCTCGTCGAACCTTCCGTCTGGAAGGCCGCGCTGCCCTCCATGGGCCTGACGGCGCTTCTGCGTAACCTTGGGCGCCTGACGCGCCTTGGGGTGCTGAAGCCGCTGTCGCAGGAGACGGCCATGGTCACTGCCCAGCTCGGGGACCTCGGTCGCCTCAGCCGCGAGCGCATCCATCCGTTTGCGCTGCTCCTCGCGCTTTCTGCCTACAAGGCAGGAACGCCGATCGCCGCAGGGCGTCGGGGGAGGGTGAACAACAGCCGCTGGGAGCCGATCCCCGAGATCATGAAGGCGCTCGACGATGCGTTCTACGCCAGCTTCAGCTCTGTTGAGCCGACCGGAAAGAGGCACCTCGTTGGGCTCGACGTCAGCGGCTCGATGAACAGCAACAAGCTGATGAACTCCCACCTGTCGGCAGCGCAGGCCGCGGCGGCGATGTCGATGATGACGCTCGCGCTTGAGCCGCGCACCCATATCATGGGGTTCTCGGACTCGTTCGTGAAGCTGCCGCTCAGGGCGGGCATGCATCTCGAAGAGGTCGCGCGCGCGATCGCTGGACTTCCGTTCGCTTCGACGGATTGCTCGTTGCCGATGCAGTACGCTCTGGAGCACGGGATCGAGGTCGACGCCTTCGTGGTCTATACCGACAACGAGACCTTCGCCGGTCGGACGGAGCATCCCCACCAGTCACTGCAGCGGTACCGCAAGGCAACCGGCATCGACGCGAAGCTGATCGTCGTCGGCATGACGGCCACCAATTTCACGATCGCGGATCCTCGCGACGGTGGAATGATGGATATCGTCGGCTTCGACAGCTCGGCGCCGGTCCTGATGGCAGACTTCCTGCGCAGCTGAGGCGCGGGGTGTCTCCTCAAGAACTTGAGCGGGCCGGAATTGCTCTCTTCGGGGAGCGCTTCCGGTCCGCTCTTGCGTCGGCCCTCGGCGTTAGCAAGGGCGCGATCACCAACTGGTTCCAAGGCACACCGATCCCGGGATCGGTCATCGCCGCAATCACCGCCTGGCTCCGCATCAAGGAACTGACTGGCGAATTGCCGCCCTCATCGCCTGGATCCGACCAGGCCTTCGACCCTTCGTTGACGCAAACCCGTGGGCGAAAACCGAAATATGCCGGTCTGCTCGACCTTCCGCCTTCGGCTTTGCCCGGGATCGTCATCGACCCCGACATCATGAGCGGCGAGCCGTGCTTCGCCGGAACGCGCATCCCGGTACAGGTCGTTCTCGACAACCTCGGTGCGGGGGATTCCGAAGAGGCCATCATGAAGGCCTATCCTTCCTTGCCCAAGGGCTCGGTCACCGCTGCACGAAAATGGGCACGCGAGCTCGGCTTGGCTGGTGGATCAGCAACTGAAGATCCTTGATACGCGCCAAGCCCGAGCGGATCATGGCGGTCGTTCACTGAAGGATCGACCGTGCATCTGCCTGACTGGATCGAGAAGGACGCGCATTTCAGCTCGCCGCAGCATCGGGTGTGGCTACGCCGGCGGCTGGGCGGACTCTTCGGAAGCGGGCGTCCGCTGGTGATGATCCTGCACAATCCTTCGACCGCAGGCGTGGATAGCGACGACCCGACATCCCGCCGAGGCATCGGCTTCGCCAATCGGCTCGGCTACAGCGACCTGGTCTTCGTGAATGCGGCCACAGCGATCGCGACCGACGCGAATGACCTTGTCGATCACCCAGACCCGATCGGCCCGATGGCTGACGAGGCGCTGCACGCAGCCGCGGAGTTCTGCAGGAAGTTCGAGGGAACGCTCGTCGCGGCATGGGGACAGCCGAAAGGCCGAGCGAAAACCCGGGCGCTGATGCAAAGTCGCTTCGAGCAGATCCGAGGAATGGGGCTTCCGCTGCACGCGCTGCGCTTGACGGCGAACGGGGCTCCTGAGCACCCTCTCTACCTTCCGTCAGACCTCACTCCTTTTCGCTGGGAAGCCGAATGACCGAGCCCTTGTTCGAGGGTGGCCGCGACGATGCCGACCGCTTCCTCGCCACCCAGCGCGGCCTGTACTACGTCTACCTGCTGTGCCGTCCAGACGGGCGCATCTTCTACGTCGGAAAGGGCACCAAGCGCCGCGCGCTCGAACATGAGGCCGAGGCTCGAAGGCCCCACACGGTGGGCCCCCAGAACCCCTTTAAGACGAACGTTATTCGCAAGATCCTGAGGCAGGGCGGTGCGATCACATATCGGATCGACTCGATCTATGCCGAGGCTGAACAGCTTCGCTGCCTCGAACGAGAAGCAGAACTGATCGGCTTGTACAAGCGCCTGCATGAGGGCGGCATTCTGACCAACCTGGCCGGCGGCGTCGGCAATCTTTCAGGCGCTGCTCCCTTCAGCCTGGAACGGCACGCTGCCACGCTCTCGGGAGAACCCGAAGACAATCCCGAGCGTGCCGTTCTGAACCGCTTTGCGCAGAGCGTCGGCGTCGTCAAAAGCGTCTATCTCAAGCCCGCTTCCCAGCTTCTGGTTCGCAAAACCCACCCTCATAGCCAGCCTCGCTCGCCGAGCCCTCGCTGCGCCTACGCCCTGGTCGCCGCGGCTGCAGCGAATGGTGTCGTCCTCAAGCCAGGAGCGATCATCCCGCGATCCTTCGTGTTCCAGGACGTCGAAGGCGTCATCGAGAACGGTGTGGCTTCCGACCTGGTCAAGGCAGACATGGCGGAGCTCATCTCCGCGCCCGATCCCAGTGACGAGTCCTTCCGACTGAACGAGCGCCAGTTCAATGCGCTGGTGAGTCTGTACGGACGCGAGAAGCTTAGTGCCCTCGGTCTGCTGTAGGGAATTCATTCCCGCCGGCATGAACCGCCGGCGGGAACATGGTCAGGCGGCGGTTCGGGCGACGATGAAGGCCTTCTTTGCCGCCTCAGAGGCAGCAGCTCGATCCGGCCAGGCTCGCTCGAAAGCCTGCTCGCAAGCATCGAAGACATGGGCAGATACGCGGCCGCCTCCCGGCCCGAGCAGGAACTCGTCTTCGAACTCCCTCCATGCCTCGCGCTTGCGCTCTGCTTCAGCCTCCTCAGCCCGCCTTGCCCCGTCGCAGGCGGCAATGCCGGCCCTGAAGCCCTCTGCGAATCCTGCAACGTCATTAGGGCTGTGCGGCCGACGCTTGCACGCCGGGCACATACGACACACCTCAGCGCGGCTCTGGAGGACGGAGGAGGCGTCAGCCCCCTCCGCGGGTGCGCAACCCGGCTTCACGCCGCGAGCCTCTTCAGGATCGCCTTTCCTCGGCGATCGATGTTTTTGATCTTTGCCTTGGCTGAATCGCTCTCCAGTCCACCGAAAAGGCCAGCATTGGCATGGACCTCACTCAAGCCTGCGAGGAGCAGCGCGATCGCCTGAGGACGCTTCGCAAACGCTTCCACGCCGATATCCTTGAGGAGGTGGATCTCCATATCGAGTGCCATCAATTCGGCCACCTCAGGATCACCACCAATGGCGAGCCAAATGTCCCGGCTCGCTTCAGCATGCCCAGGAAACCGGACGCGGCCGTCTTCGTCGACGGTTCTCGTGGTGATTTTTCCGGCGTCGTGGTACCGAAGGTATGTCCTCATCATGTCGTCCGGCAAAAGACGCTTCAGGATGATCGGATCATAGATCCATTCGGGCATTCGCCATTCGCTGGTGAGTGGCGCCCCATCCCTGATGTGGCCGATAAGCTCAAGGTATCGAGCTTCGACCATTTCACCATGCGCCAAAACGCTCAGACCGGGCATCTGATCACACAAGCGCATCTGTTCCAGGAGAGAGACGCACGGCACGGACTGGTTCTGCAACTGGTTCATGTTCATCTCCCTTCAAACGACCTGAAAGCGCTTCAGAAGCGGGCGCAGCTCTTTCTTCGAGCCGAAAATCCCGAGTGCAGTCGCGATGGGAGACCCATCGAAGAACGGCGGCAGGACGTGATCGCGATCGATGATGAGAGCGTGCGGGACACCGGCTTCCTCGCATTCGCGCCGTGCGCGTTCGAGAGCAGCCAGGTTCTTCGCTTTGATGGTGACTTTCGAACCACCAGCGCCTTCCCGCCTGTAGCGGAGCGCGAGATCGGGGTTCTGGTCGTATGCTGCCCACAGCGCGTCGGTGTAGGCGTGGCCGGCCTGGGAACTCAGCTTCCCTGTCGGCATCTGGAGATCTGCGCGAACCAGCGCGTAGATGTAGAGTTTGTCGTCATTTTCCGTCTTTTCGACGGTGCGGCCGACCCGCGGCAGGTCAATGCGAGATCATGGTCATGGAAAACTCCTTTGAGTTGACGGTGCACCGCAGGGGAATTGAACCCCTGCCCCCGAGGTCATTACTCTCGGTGCTCTGGACCGCTAAGCTAGCGGTGCTTCCGTGACCACGAAGCTGGAGCCTGTGCGACGAAGAATCAAGAGGGTGATTCAATGAATCGGTGGATCGTCCTTAATGCACGATAGATTCGACCTACCAGTCCCACCCTGGCTCTCGTCGGCGGGGTGCCGGCAGCAGTTCTTCGAGGGTGGGCCTCAAGGTCTCATTGTACGCGTGCCTCGCGCCGCGTTCGGCGGCCTCTCGGTAGCCGGCACCAACGACATAAATTCGATCCACAAAAAACAGGGCCTTCGCGGAACAAAGCCCGAGATAGCGCGCCCTGAGGATCAAGAGGGCGGCGTCATGCGCAGCTTTGTTCGCCAGCGTCTTGATCCTCTGCGAAGGTGTCGATTTGAGGAAGCGAAGAGCTTTCTGCAGATCGTCATCCGACATCGTCATCAGGTCGGATAGCCCACCCCTAGATATCGAAAACGCCGCATCATACCGCTCCCCTACAAGGAGTTCCGACAGCTCGTCAGCGATTGCTTGCACCTCCGACGGGTACGGCCCAAGGTTAGGCATTGAGGTCGAATCCTTTTCTCGAAGCAGCCGCGTGGATCGCAACAGCCGTAATCCAGGTTGTCAATTTCGAGCAGTCGACCGAGGCTAACGTCGAAGCCACATTCGAGCATACCGAGAACCCCGATGAAGACCGTCCTAGAGACCAACGCCGGCCGCTGGGTCGAACTCAAAACCGAAGCGGATGGCTTCTACGTTCAGCAAACCGGAGAGACGGCGATCGGCGTGTTCTTTCAGCGCGAATTGCTGGATCGCGCAGCTGACGAGACCCGGGCCAGCAAGCCTGTTCGATTCTTCGCGCTGGAGCAGCTCGTCGATGGCGCCACGGCGTTCCCGGTCATGCTGGCTGCCGACGCTCACGAGAATCCGCCGCTCTACAAGGGCTTCCAGAACACGCTGATCACAGGCTTCCAAAATCGCAACCCGTTCCCTGCCTATGGGGAAGAAATCGAGGCCCTCGCGTCCGAGATCGGCGTCGCATTGACACCGGACCATTATCCGTACCGGTCCCATGAGATCGAGCCGCTCGAACGTGACGATGCTGCGGGGCCTCGCCCATGAGCAGCCCAGCCGAGCAACTCACAAAGGCGATCGAGACAGTCCGCGACCGCCTCCTGGCCGAAGGCGTCGAGAGCGTCCAGGCGATTAACGCCGGGCGCTGCGGCTGCGTCGTCAGTGACGTTGCCGAAGAGCTGGGCGGGCTCGACGCGTTTTACCAGCTCGGCATGTCTGAGTTGGGCATCGATCAGCTGATGCTGCACTCCGAGGACGAGGCCTGCGGCTTCGATCGCGCGCTGATCAAAACGCACTGGCCCGGCATCCAGCCACCCGAGGGCATGGACTGGGATGACCTCGACGCCGTCGCATCTCACTGCAACTTCGACGCCGGCACGCACGAGTGGATCGTCTTCGAAGGCAAACATCACGACGCCGAATCCCCAAATGGCGTCCTAAATCTTTGGGATCTCCCATTTTTCCGCCGTTGCGTAGACGGCTGGCAGGCCTCGCTGGCACCGACCCGGCGCTAGCGCCTAGACCGCCCGAAGCCGTACCAGGGAGCCAGCGTTATCGCACCCTGGTACGGCTTGAACACCGCACCGAAGCTGAATGTGCCCGCGTGTCCGCGGAACCCGAGCAGCTCGCCGGCCATCGCGAATTCGATATCCGCACCTCGGGCCAGGAACATCTCGCTCGGGCGCCCGGCATCGAGATGCCGAACTGAACGCATCGCCTGGTCGAGATCGACCGGTCGATCGAGCGCATCAACGGCGAGATGCACCACCCCACCGCTCAGAGTGACGCGAAATGAACTCCCGACTCCGTTTGGAGAGGAGACGGTCGCGCTCCATTCGTCTCCAGCGCGCGCAATCCGAACATCAGCTCCCGAGAAGCGCGGGAGGCGATTGGGCTCGATTCGAGAGGGATCTATATGATGCATGGCGCCGAAAGTGTGCGGCGCAACAAAGGCCGATACAAGATCCGGTGACTAATCCTTCTGCGGCCCGGCAATCTTACGATGCCGATGTGTGGGGCGCGCTTCCCTCGTCAGCGTTAGAAAGGCTCAGCAGAAACGCCTCGAAGCATTTCGGGTGGAAGTGGTCGCGCTTCCATTCCCCATTCACGTCGTAGCGGAAGGCGGTCGTCCCCTTCGGCTTCCCGCATTTGGCACAGACACGCGCCTTGAACCGCCCGCCGCCGGTGGCGGTCCCGGGCGCTTTAGGGGGCAAACCCATTCCCCAAGGCCTCGTCACTTTGCGGAAGCGGTGGCGGATCGCCTTCGATGCCATTTGCCTTCCGAAGCTTCACGGCGAGCTTGTGCGCCTTGCCGAGCGCATCAGCCCTGCTGGTGGCGGACTGCCGCTTCTCAGGGCTCCAGACACCGTCGGCGACAGTTCCGCCACCCAGGACCTCATAGCTGCCAGAGCGGGCGCCAATCGCCGGCTTAGTCCACTCTGCGACGACGCGAACCGCCGGGTCGGTCCAGATTACGAGGCTGCCCATGGTCACTCCTGTTCGTCCACACTTTCGGCTGGACGGAGGCGAGGCACAAGGCCGTCCGCCAACCGAGCGAGAGCCGGGTCGGCGGCGGCGAGGTTCAGACTGCCTTCTCGATGCGCGTCAGACCGCGCATATACGGGACGAGCACCTCCGGCACAGTGATCGAGCCATCAGCGTTCTGATAGTTCTCCATCACGGCGATCAGCGCGCGCCCGACTGCGGTGCCGGAGCCGTTGAGGGTGTGCACGAAGCGCGGCACGCCGCCCTCTGCAGGACGATAGCGAGCATTCATCCGGCGCGCCTGGAACTCTCCGCAAACGGAAACAGACGAAATCTCGCGATAGGCCCGCTGCCCTGGCATCCAGACCTCGACATCAAAGGTCATCTGCGAGGCGAACCCCATGTCACCGGAGCACAACGTCATGACACGATAGTGCAGGTCGAGCTTCTTCAGCACCGCTTCCGCACCGGCGAGCATGCGCTCGTGTTCCTCACGCGCCTTCTCCGGAGCCGTGATCGAGACGAGTTCGACCTTCTCGAATTGATGCTGCCGCAGCATGCCGCGAACGTCACGGCCGGCCGATCCAGCTTCGGCCCTGAAGCACGGCGTCAACGCGGTGAAACGCAGCGGCAGCTCTTCCTCGTCGAGGATTGCATCCCTGACCAGATTGGTGAGAGGGACCTCGGCCGTCGGGATGAGCCAATGATCGTCGCCGGCCCGGAACTGGTCATCCCTAAATTTCGGAAGCTGAGCCGTTCCGAACATCGCGTTATCGCGCACGAGAAGCGGCGGGTTCACCTCCGTGAAGCCGTGCTCCTCGGTGTGCGTGTCGAGCATGAACTGTCCGATCGCGCGGCTCAACCGAGCAATCTGGCTCTGAAGCAACACGAAGCGAGATCCGGAGAGCTTGGCCGCCCTCTCGAAATCCATCTGCCCGAGCGCTTCGCCCAGCTCGAAATGCTGTTTCGGATCGACAACGCCTACGAGCAGACCGCGCTCTTCCGGTCTCACGCCGTGAACGTGACGGACGACATTGTCCTTCTCGTCGTCGCCATCCGGCACGTCGTCGAAGGGCATGTTCGGGATCGCTGCGAGCTTCTCGTCGAGCACGTCCTTGGCGGCCTTTTCCTCAGCCTCCAGCTGTGGCTGCTGCTTCTTGAGTTCGGCGACCTCGGCCTTCAGCTTCTCAGCCAGGTCAAGATCCTTAGCGGCCATCGCCCGGCCGATCTCGCCAGAGAGCGCATTGCGTCGCTCCCGAGCTTGTTCGGCTTTGCCAATCGAGGAGCGGCGAGCATCATCGAGTTCGAGCAGCGAGGACGACAGCGGCGCCAGGCCCCGTCGCATCAAGCTCCTGTCGAACGCGTAAGCGTTCGCGCGAATCCATCGAATATCGTACATGGCTCGACCACTAAGTCGCTGCGGAATGCAGCCTGACCGGTCTAGGATGCACGATCCGCGGGTGCAAACGGATTGCGACTGCGATCCACCAAGATCTCGGTCTCGAATCCGCCGATCGCCGGGCTTGAAGAAGGATCTGTTAATCCATCCACTTCGGTTGTTGGTTTGAACAATCGTCGCGAGCCAATCAAGAAGCGCTGGGATCATTCGGAACACCGAGGAACGCCGCGCGCAGGGGGCAGTTCACCCCTTCTCACAGGAATGCTGGCCGGCGATTGTTTGTTAGCGCTCTACGAGTCAAAATAGCGCCGTGTTACGCGTGATCCTCACCGCTGCAATTGTTGTTATCGGAGCCTCTCAAGGCGCCGCGCAGGCACCTGACTTTTCGGCAGCTCTGGATCCGAAAACCCGCGACTTCGTCAACTCGAACCATCCCGCGGCGCGTGCGGCTCGCTGCGTCGGCGAACTCGCTCACGAAGCTTATACCCAGCAGGACCTGGCCTTGCGGAAAAAGGCGGAAGAGCGGATGGCGAGGGTATCAAAAGCGCTCCCCAGCATCGCCAAGGCGACGAATGTGCCGTTGAACACGATGGCTGGAGCTATGGCGCTTGCGATGCTCCCAATGGGAGCGTCTTCGATTATGCCGGGGGCGCCGCGCGTGGCGCGCGAGGTTAGCGCAGCCTGCGTAGCGATCGCAGAGGACCCGGCGGCCTATATAGAGGCAATTCGCGAGGAACCTTAGGCGCGCCCGCCCTGGATGATCTGGAAGCGGCCGAGCGGCGCAGGGCGAGCCTGCTGACTGGCCGAGAACTCGGCGAAGTCGAGGAGGCGGGCAGGGGCCTCGCCAACGAACTCGGACGAGATCGCCGACAGGCGCTGTGCGAAACCAAGGAGCCAGGCGGCCGGCTGAGCGAGCTCGCGGGCTTCGTTGGCGATCATCTTCGAGTTGGTGTTCATGACAGGCACCCCTGCTGGGAAGCTTCGATATCCTGTCTTAGCGAACCGCCATGAAAGTCACCTCATGCTCGCAAAGCCTCGTCCACGCTTTTCCTCCATGCGTTTTTGTGGCTTTCAAAGGCGTCAGGCAGGGTGATGCCTGAAGGAGACTGCCTTATGCGCAACCCCATCCGCTACGCCGTCGGTGACCAGGTCGCCATCACCGCCGAGAGCTTCGCTCGAATTCGAAACGACAACCGCAATAGGACCGCGGGGCGGACCTGGACGAGCGACGGCGTCGTCGAAAATGCGGAGGCCATTCTCGCTGCGGGTGCGCTAGGCGTCGTCACGCATACTTTCCCGCCGGGCTACAGCACCAGTGTCCTTTTCGACAACGGCCTCCACATGCATATGCGCGAGGACTTCATCGAGCCCGCGGCGGTTGAGCCGCGCCCCGCGTCCGAACGCCTTGCCGAGCTCAGCGCCGAGATCGTGAAGGCGACGTCTCTCGGCAAGAACCCTGACCTGCGCGTGCTCTCCCTGATCGTCGGTGCCACCCGCGACTTGCAGAAGGAAGCTCGCCCTGAGGTTCTGATCGAGGTCTCCGACGGCATCGCAACGGTTGCCGCGGTGAACGGCTCTGTCACGGTCGCGATCGCCGATCTCGACGTCGACGAATTCCCGGACGATCTCGACGACACGCTCGCCGGCGACGAACACACAGGCTCGGCATCCGAGCTCGAAGCAGCGAAGACGAAGTTCCGCGAGGAGCTCGCAGCGCGGACGGGTGGCCCCACCCTCTAGCAGGTGACGGAACGAGAGAACCGTGGACGGGGGAAGCAGCAAAGATTGAATTGCCCGTCCTGTCACGGAATCATCCCGTCTTTGATGACCGGCGCGTAATCGCTGGATCGAACGGGAATTCCCATGCGCCGCCGCGTCTCGCGACTCGCCATCCAACACCTTTCCGCCGGCTCGCGTGTCCTACTCGGATCCGCCAAGCCCTGGCCTGGCTTCGAGCACAGCCTCAAGTCGTATGTCCTGGTCGAGCGCGACGGCGACGCCATGAGCCTCCGCGACGACCATGGCGAGATCCACAGACATCCGCTCCATGATGGCCGTCCGACCGATCCTCTGACGAGCGAGATCTATTGGGCCGGCCCTCTGCCGACGGAGCAAACGGGGCTGTTCCCGATTGCGTGGGCCCGCCTTCTGAACTCGGCCGGCCGTGCAGCCGTCCTGCTGCACATGCTGCGCTTTGACGGCGCCCTCGCCACCGCTGAGTTCGTCTTCCCTTCCTATGCGGCGCAATCGCATGAAGGATCGGATCAATTCACGAACCTGATCTCGGAGCGAGACAAGCCGTTCGAGGGAGAAATCGTCGGCTCGGCCGCATTCCACCGGCAGCATGTTCTGGTGACTTTGCCCGACGGCTTTCACGCCCGCCCAGGCGATTTGGTCGGAGCCGCCTCTATCAAGCTGGAGATGACACCGGAAGGGGCGTTTCTCGCCGAGCTGGTCGATCCCCTCATCCTGCGCTTCTTTCGGAGCCGCGAGGAGATTGGCGCCGCGTTGCCCCAGTGGTCCGTCCCCGGGATCAATCCCTTCGAATTCGGCCCGGCCGACGACCGGGAGATCGACCGCCTCGTCGGAGCCGCGCGCGCCAGAACGGAACCCAACGAGGCGCTCGTTTATCGATACGAGCACGACGGGACGCATATCCTAACGGGGAGGGGAGCTCTCTTCTTCGATACCGGCGCGGCCGAGGACACGCTATCGAACCATCGCTGCGCGCCGGGCCTATGGGTCGTCGAACAGGCGACCGGCTGGTCGCATCAATGCCTCGAGGGCGAAGTCGATTTCGGGATCGACGCGACCTGGCGCCCAGCGACGCCACATGACGTTCTGCGCTTCGGCCTCACACTCGAACAGGTCTCGCAGACAATCGCCGAACTGCGGGAGATCGAGCACGCTCCGTCGCTTTGCGAAGAGGCGATCGATGCGGCGGCCGCCAGCACCGGCCATAGCCTCACTCCGGGCTGATCAGGCAGCCGGCCTGCCATAGGCGTAACGCGGAGTGCCGTACTGCAGCATCTCCGGCTTGCCGACGACTTCCTTCCATAGCACCAGGGCCTCAGCGAGCGTGAATCGCGTCGCCTTCAGGTGCTCCTCCGTTCTACCTGAAGGCAGTCCCTCATAGACGAAATCGAGATGCTCTCGGTCGAGAACGAAACCGTGTCGGGCGATCGCCCAATAGTCCTCGTCGTGGTAGCCCCGGCGTTCGAGGTAGACCTGTGGGGCGCCGCGGTTATCCGCGAGCAATACGTAGGAGGCGACCGGCGGGAGCTCGGTGGCGGGAGCGTTGTCCTGTTGCATGGTTCTCTCAGGCTGGTTTAGGGGCGTCTCAGCGCGGACAGTGACGAACGATCCTCGCGTGCATGCGAGGCTGCTTGTGGCAGCAGCGAGGTTTGGGTGCTCCATCACCGGGCCCAAAACGCCAGTGCGGAATATCCGGTCCGGATATCGTGGAGATCGAAGCCGAACGGCGCGATGACCAGATAAATCAGGACGAGCATCGCCTTCGCCATCGGGTCGATCATGAAGATGAGGAAGATCGCCGTGAACCCAGCGATCGACCGCGTCAGGCCGTCCGGGCGCCAGGCATCCGGAAGCCACTGCTCAATCGCGCCAAAACCATCGAAGGATGGCACCGGCAGAAGGTTGATCACGACCGAGCTCGCCTGCAGCCATGCCATGAGCACGACCGAAGCCCGGAGCTCCAGCGCCACATCATCCGACAGGCACGCATGGAATAAGGCCAGAACCACGAGAAAGGCGAAGTTTGCGGCCGGGCCCGCGATATAGACGAGCGATCGGTGTAGCCGACGGCGAATGGCGCCGAGATCCACATAAACCCGAGCCCCGGGCAGAACGAAGAAGCCACCGAGAAGGAACACCAGCGGCAGCAGGAACGTCCCGAGCGGGTCCGTAAAGCTCACAGGATCCAGCGCCAAGTGTGATCGGTGACGACTTTCATCGTCGCCGAAGCGCACCGCCGCCCAGGCGTGCGCGCCCTCGTGGAAGCAGAGACCCAGAAGCCAACCGAACACGACGAAGACAAAGACGAGCGGCATCCCTGGCAGCCAGCCGAGCGACAACGAAAGACCCGCTCCTGCGAAGACCCCAAGGACCAGCAGGAAATTCGGGCTCAGCGACCTGTCATCGCGGGTGACGGCGTCCACATGCGGCTCCGGTAAATCGAATCCACGCATCATCCATGAGATCGTCGAAAGCCAACAGGATTGGATATCGAGTCCTTGAGGATTCGGTGGATAGCCGCTGCATTCTCTTAATTGCGAGGCCAGTCCACGTCTTTCTCCACGTCACAGCTTGTGGTGCTTCCCACGGCCACCGATGCTTGATCGCAACGAGTGAGGACACATGCTGACTGACACCTTCGAACTGGACGCCAAAGCCAGCGACGAAATCCGCCGCTGCGCCGAGGAACTGAACCTGCCTCCGGAAGGCACGGCGCTGATCTTGGCGACCGCGCGCGCCGAGGCCGAGGCCGAGTCGGCTTCGGAGGCGTATGCTCGTCTCCTCGCCGAGGTCGACGCTCGAACGGACCTTTCGCCGGTTGATCGGGACGCGCTGCTTCAGGCTCTGCGCTATTTCGGTCAGTTCGTGACGACGCTGCCGATCATGGTTGTCGACCACGCCTGGCTGCCCAGCACTGGCGGCGAGGGCATCTACATTGCATCCAAGGCTCTCCACGGCCCACGCTGGCGCGAACTGCGTGCCTCGGGCATTCCAATCATCTCCACCTGGATCGACGAAGCCGAAGTCGGCGCCACCAGCGACTGGTCCGACCTCTGGGTTCGATCGGCCAAGGAAGCGGCCGCCGCCCGGGCGCTCATCCTCTTCCGCCTTCCGGACGAGCAGCACGCAGGCGCACTCATCGAGGCCGGCTGCGCTATCCGACAGGGGCGACCCGTCTTTGCGGTCGGCTGGGACCACGCCTCTTTCCAGCACCATCCGCTCGTTCGCACGGTCGGCACGCTGGAGGAAGCGCTGGACCTGGCACTCGCTGTGTAGGGCCGCAATTCGGCGCTTGATGCTCGCGTCAGGGCGCCTCAACCTGAACGAAGGAAGAACGGCCCGAGAATCGACGGTGCCGTAACGACGAAGGCTTCGCGACCATGACGCAGATCACCGACCAGATTGCCGCCGAGCTCGCGGTTCGTCCCGAGCAGGTTCAAGCGGTGATCGACCTCCTCGGCGAGGGCGCCACGGTCCCGTTCATTGCGCGCTACAGAAAACATCTCCATGGCGATTTGGACGATCAGCAGATCCGCGTCATCGAGGAGCGCCGCGGCTACCTCGTCGAGATGAACGAGCGCCGCGAGACCATTCTCGGAACCATCTCGGAGCAGGGAAAGCTCACCGACGAGCTCAAGGCTTCGATCCTTCGCGCAACGACCAAGGCCGAGCTGGAGGACCTTTATCTGCCGTACAGGCCGAAGCGCCGTACCAAGGCACAGATCGCCCTGGAGGCGGGCCTGGGGCCGTTGGCGGATGCCCTGCTGGCTCACCCCGAGCGTGACCCGAATGCGCAGGCTGGCGGCTTCTTGAAGCCCGACGCTGCGATCGACACGCCGCAGGCAGCGCTCGAAGGAGCGCGCGCCATCCTCAGCGAACGCTTCGCGGAAGACGCCAAGCTGCTCGGCCGCCTGCGCGACCTCTACTGGCGCCAGGGGGAGCTCGTCGCCAAGGTCAAGGAAGGCAAGGAAGAGGCCGGCTCGAAATTCCGGGATCTCTTCGATTACGCCAGCCCGCTGATGAAGGTGCCCTCGCATCGCGTGCTCGCGGCCTTCCGAGGCGAGAAGGAAGATTTCCTCGACGTCCGGCTGCGCCCCGAGCCGGAAGAAGGCGCCGTCGGCTACATCTCCGCCATCGCAAGCCACTTCCGGATCGCCGACAAAGGCCGGCCGGGTGACCGCTGGCTTCTCGACACGGCGCGCTGGGCGTGGCGCACCAAGATCGAGCTTCACCTCAACGTGGCCCTCCGCATGGATCTCTGGGAGCGTGCCGAACGCGAGGCGATCGAGCTCTTTGCCGTCAACCTTCGAGGCCTGCTGTTCGCTGCGCCAGCCGGCTCAAAGAGGGTCCTCGCTTTGGATCCCGGGTTCAAAGCCGGTGTGAAGATGGCCGTGATGGATGCGACGGGCCGCGTTCTCGACTTCGCGACGGTTTACCCGTTCGTGCCCCACCACCGGACCGAGGAAGCGCAGCAGAGCATCCGCGCCCTCGTCCGCAAGCACAGCGTCGAGCTCATCGCGATCGGCAACGGAACTGCGTCCCGCGAGACCGAGCGCCTGGTCGCTGAGATCCTCAAGCGCTGGCCGGACATCAAGGCCGCGAAGGTGGTGGTGTCGGAAGCGGGCGCCTCCGTCTACAGCGCCAGCGAATACGCCTCCCGCGAGCTTCCGGATCTCGACGTTTCGATCAGAGGCGCGGTGTCAATCGGACGCCGTCTTCAAGACCCGATGGCAGAATTGATCAAGATCGAACCGCGCAGCATCGGTGTCGGCAGCTACCAGCACGACGTCAGCCAGACCCTTCTTGCCAAGCGTCTCGACGCGACGGTCGAGGACACGGTCAATGCCGTCGGCGTTGAGCTCAACACCGCGTCTTCGAAGCTTCTTGCTCGCGTATCTGGCATCGGCGAGAGCCTCGCGGAGAACATCGTCGCCTATCGCGACGCGAACGGCCCCTTCCGTAATCGCGAGGCGCTCCGGAACGTGCCCCGGCTCGGCCCCAAGGCGTTCGAGCTCGCAGCTGGCTTCCTTCGCATCCAGGATAGCGACCAGCCGCTCGATCGCTCAGGCGTTCACCCGGAAGCCTATCCCGTGGTCGACCGCATCCTTCGCAAGCTCGGCGACGATCTGAAGTCTATCCTCGGCAACCAGGCCCGGCTCAGCAAGCTGCGCGCGTCCGATTTCGCCGACGAGAAGTTTCCGCCGGCGGCGGTGACTGACATCCTGGCCGAGCTAGCAAAGCCCGGACGAGACCCGCGCCCCGATTTCCGGACCGTCGAATTCGCGGAAGGCGTGGAGGATATCAAGGACCTGGAACCCGACATGGTTCTGCCTGGGATCGTGACGAACATCACAAACTACGGCGCCTTCATCGACGTGGGTTGTCATCACGACGGACTCGTCCACGTCTCGCAGCTCTCCTCGAAGGGCTTCGTCAAGGACCCGCATTCTGTCGTGAAAATCGGCGAGGCCGTCAGGGTGCGCGTGGTCGAAGTTGACCTGCCTCGGAAGCGCATCTCGCTCAGCATGCGGCTCGGCGAGACGAACGAGTCGACGCCGCTCCGGGCGGACGCCGCCCCGATCCGGGCGCCGAAGAAGCCCATCCAGAGCCAGAGCTCCAACTCGGGCAATGCATTCACAGAAGCGTTCGCTCGGGCGGGTCTGCGGAAATGAGCGCGGGCGCCAAGGTAGAATACGGCTTCTCCATCCGCTGGGGCGACAGGACGATCTCCGCCTCGGGCTTCGAAAGCCGCGAGGCCATGGAGGCAGCTCGCGTTGCTGAGTTCGCCTCGCTGCGCGAGCTCGGGTGGACACTTCCGCGCTGGTGGCAGTTCTGGCGGCGCGGGGACACGCGCCTCTGACACCCCCTCTTGCCGTTTGGCATATTCTAGAATACATTCTGCCAAAGTGAGGCAGAACGATGCTCGTTGAGATTCCCCGCACCGCCGCGCAGCCGGACGTGCCGCAGATTTCTCCGGAGGAGGCCGCAGCAGCGGCGAGGGCCGTGATTAACCTCTTCGACAGGTGGAAGGTCGGCGACGCGATCGCTCGCGAGATCCTGGGAGGCCTCCCCCCGCGGACCTACGCCAGATGGAAGACTGGTGAGCTCGGCCGGATCGATCGCGATCTCGCGACGCGGCTTTCGCTCCTGATGGGCATCCACAAGGGGCTGCGGATCCTCTTCACGGAGCCCGAGCGCGGCTACGCGTGGGTCAGCAAGCCCAATGACGCCTTCGGCGGCCGGACGCCGGTGGAGATCATGGCCGAGGGCAGCATGTTCTCGTTGGCGCGCGTCCGCTCCTATCTCGATGCCGAGCGCGGTGGCTGGTGAGCACTCCAGCCCCCGCGATCACTCGCATCCGGTGGCCACGCGCCTACCGGATCATCCGCTCCGCCTTCCCGCCAATCGATCTATTCGAGGATATCGCCGACCCGCGCGACTGGGAAGCGCTCGCCTCCATCGAGTCGAAGACCAATCCGCGCATCTGGGAGCAGATCGGCCGGCTTGAGCTCGTGCCCTCGTCTCGCCGGGTGAGCGGCCCAGGCGCGAGCCTGCTCATGGCGCCCTTCGTCCACATCAGCACGGACCGGCCCGGCCGCTTCACCGATGGCACCTATGGCGTCTACAGCGCCGCCAATGCGGAGGAGGTCGCCATCCGCGAGGTTGCACATCATTTCGGGCGCGCCATGGCGAACAGCCGCGAGACAGCAGGCTGGACGTCGCAGTTCAGGGTCCTGATCAATGCGATCGATCTCGATCTGCACGATGTCCGAGCCTTGCCCGCGATGCATCATGCGACGAGCTACGAAGCGCCCCAGGCGCTCGCCCGCGTCCTGCGGGCCAACAGCTCCAACGGAATCGTCTATCAGAGCGTGAGGGCCGCCGGCGGCGAGTGCGCGGCCATCTTCTGGCCGAACCTGATCCCGATACCCCTGCAGGGCGATCATTACGATTACCATTGGGACGGGGTGCGCGTGGACATGGTCCGCAACTGCCGCACGCACGCGATCTTCGGACTCTAGCTCAGAACCTGGGGGCCGGATCCGGGGTCCGCTCTTTGATCAGCCCGTGTTCGACACCGGCAATGTAAACTGCGGCAGGCAACACCACGTCCTCCGGCAGCGCGATCATGGACCACTCACGAGCGGTCCGCGTCGTGCCGGGCTTGAAAGCGTCGCCCCGGCAGGTTTCGCCGGTCCTTAGAAGCTCGTAGCCGCGCTCGGTCAGACTCACGACCTCCCATCCGCCTCGGAGAACCCCGCGGACGTAATCGAACAGACCCGCCCGGATCATCGGAAGGAAAGCCTTGTTCGAGATGCGCTCTGGATTCACATCGCCACGGCAGTAGACCAGCCATTCGTCGCGAGTGAGCGCGGCTGCGATGCCATCGAGCGGCGGCCGCATGAACACGAACAGGCGTGTGCGCTTTGGAAAGGCTCTGATCTCGGGCACTGTCCATGCGCCGAACATGTGCTGACGGAGGTAGCTCAGGCCCTCCCTCGATGTCGACGGCAGATCCATCTCCGTGAACCTGGCACTCGGTAGCGGCGCTTCCCGCCCAGCGGAGAGATCCAGCTTCGCCCCCTCCTGGCCCGCCCTGTAGGCCTGCTCCATCATGCGGGCGATGGCTCCCGGCCCATCGGTGATCACCCCCTCGCGCTTCGCGAGAAGGAAATCCTTCGCCATGGCGCGGAACACGTTCTTGCGTCGGCCGGCGTCGCTAACATCCGGCGCGTCGATTTTATCCTTGAAGTCGATATGGGTCATGACAGCTCCTGCTTGACAGCAGTGTGCTAGCCTTCCTTGCAAGCCACGATCTCTTGAACACGCAGGATCGCCGCGACCAGGGTTCGAGCTAGCATCTCGTCAGAGCCAGGGCGAAGCTCGACCTCAAGCCCTTCGTTCCATACGTCGATGGCCGGCGGAAACTCACGCAACAGGCGCTCTCCGTGCTCCGGTGAGCCGTGGTCCGGGCAAATCCTGCACTCGCTTGAGACCCAGCACGTTCCGCCGCGCCACCACCAACCAGGCAGCACCTCCCTGAAGAGGGTCAAGGCGTCATCGAAGCTGGTCAGGATGGCAGGCGCGCTGTCGTAGGCGACCAGATCGTTCGGATCGCGTCGGAGCCAGCGGTCCTGGAACTGGGTCCAGACATCGCCTTCCTTCGCGACCAGCGCTCGCCACACACGCGACTCAAGCACCGGATCCGGCCCACGGCCTTCCTCGACTCGGGAAATAAGCTCTCCAAACACTCTGGCGCCTGTCATTGGTAAGGGTCCCCAGCTGAGGCGGTGACGGCCAGAATGTCGCGACGTGAGACCGCGATCGTCCGCGTGTAGCCCACGGCCCCGGCGATGGAGAGCATCGCGCGCCAGGTCCACGGCGCCTCACGCCATCGCGGAAAGCCGAGGAGCTCGGCCGCGAAGAGCCCGCGCCCGGCCGAGGGCCCGAGCTCGACGAACTTGTCCTCGAGGGTGCAGGCGGCGACGTCGAGGCGCTCGGACGGGATCGCGAACACGATCGGACGCGCCGACTCGAACTCGGCCATGCAATGCGCGTGATACTCCGCCGCCTCGCGCTCATCCGTCAGGCAGGTCATCAGCACCGCACCAGTCATGTGGCTCGGCAGCAGTCCTTCGCTGAGCTTCCGGCGCAGGTATTTGGTCGAGGTGCCGTGGTAGAGGATCGAAGGCAGTGTCATGGTCTGATTGGCGCACGGTGACGCACCTAAGACCACATCCGCCGGGACGCCATCCACGGCCTTGAAGGCTAGTGCGTGGAGAATTCGCTGAGATCGAGGCCCCATTCAAGGGCGCAGTACGCCTCTGCGAAATGCTGTTCCAGCGGATCCTCGACCTCGACGAACTTCACCGTCATCGCGGCCACCAGAGCGACCTGACGCCGGAACTCGGCGGCGAAAACCTCGTCGGAGGACATGAGATGCGCGCGCGATCCGAGCTTCGTGTAGGTCGCCACACGCCCGAGAACGCCACGCGCTCGTTTGAACGCAAAGGTGGCTTTCAAGTGGGAACCGGCTCTGTGACTTCTGATCCGCTGCGCGATATCGCGCGTCCGCCCGACATGGACGCAGACACCGTTTTCGAAAAATGCGTAGAGCCCCGGCGCCTTCCGGCGCCCAATGGATTTCAGGTCGATAGGTCCGCTGGCTTCGAGCTGGCGGAAGATCTCCGGGGCGCGAGCAACAGTCGCGGCGAATCGAGCGTTCATTGGGACCTCACAACACCGCATTCATGGCGGTTAGCCCTGCTGAGACGCAAGCCAAGGGTGGGGCGCTCCAGCTCGATGGATGATACTCGTTTAAGGCAGAATCTGATTTTGCCTTAAACGGGTATCAATAGAGACGCAGCTCGCGGCAAAGGCCGGAAGTCGCCCGCCCGCTGGAGCGGTGGGCCAAAAAACAAGGGGACGAGCCCTCGAAAACAGGGGCAAAGGCTGCGGGTAGGCGCAATCTGAGCTATTCGTAGCAAGCTGCCTGTAAGGATTATCCGCCAATCCTTCAGTGACGAGCGCCTATCCTTGTCCACTTCCGAAGAGCGCGACTTGACCCGCACAGCCGACACTCCCGTAGCTCGCATCTTGCAGACCGTGTTGCGTCTCGATGCCGACCAGGATCCGGCCACCCGCCGCATGTATCCTCGCCACGACCTGCGCCTGAAGGGTCGCTGCATGTTCGAGAACATGAGCGAGCATCCCTGCGAGTCGGTGAACATCTCCGCGACAGGGCTCGCGGTCGCCTGCAGCCATCCTGCGCGCGCCGGCGCCCGCATCGTCATCTATCTGGATCGGCTTGGCCGGCTGGAAGGGTCGATCATCAGGGCGACGAACGGCGCCTTCGCCGTGACCTTGACCAATAGCGTGCGCAAACGGCTGAAGCTCGCCAGCCAGATCGAGCATCTCGTGAGCCTTCCGGCCGAGCAGCGTATCGAGCACCGCATGAACGACCGCTTCGTTCCGGACGATCGCATCGCGACGGTCGCGCACGGCAAAGACATCCGCGATGCCGTGATCATCGACGTCTCCCGAACCGGCATTGCGCTCAAAACGACCCTGTCCGCCGGCCTCGGCGACACCGTTGTTGTGGGCAAGCGACTGTTCGGACGTGTCGCTCGGCAGTTTCCGGGCGGTTTCGCCATCGCCTTCTCCGTGCCCGTTCCGGAATCGATCCTATTGGAGGGGAAGGCCTTCGTCGCCGATGACGACAGGATCGCCGCATGACCACGATTTCCGTCGACTGCGAGATCAAACGTAATCAGCTGCTGACCCGAGCTATCAGCGCCGCCTCGATGCTGCTCTCCGCGACCCGCGCTGCGGCGAACCGAGCTCCAGCCTGGGCGGCATCGATCGACAGCGCGACCTCTGAAGCGACGCGCGCCGCGAAGGAGGTTCAACCGCAAGGCTATCCGGACGACGCAAGCGACCTCTGGTATGCGAGCGACCCGAACGAAGCCGGTCTGGTCGAGATCTGGCAGTGGAACTCGCACACCGCCGTTCAGGCCGGCTGCATGCCCATTTCCAGCATCGCCACCGGCATCCCTCAGGAGGTGGCCGGCGCTCTCATCGCCGCGCATAATGCCGCGATCACTCTCTCACGGCTCGCCGCATAGCCGAGCCCCAGACGTGTAAAAATCGACACTCTTGCGTAAAAATGCGAATAATTGAGGCGTGTCGCGGAAAAACGATATCGCGATCGATTACGGCTTGAATGCGCTCGAAGGAGCGTTTTCGGCGCCATAAACCTCCTGAACGACGGCTTCCATGCCCTCCAGCTCCTCATCGGAGAGTTCCGAGAACATCTTCTCGCGCTTGGCCTTGGAGAGCCGGCCGCTGTTCTGCATGACCAGCTTCGCAAAGAGATCCAGTCGCTCTGGCCGCATGTCAATCACCTCACGCATGCCTTCGACCATCCTGTCTCGCAAAGCGATCGAGGTGATCTCCTCCGGGATGCTGTAGTCGAGGCAATAGGCCAGACGGTTCGTAATGAAGGCTGCCTGGTGGCTCGCGTCGAAGTGCCCGTAGAGATCGCGCGTGTCATTCACGACCTCGACGTTTCCGTTCGGCGTCCTTTCCCATTTGATCAGCCCGATACGCTTCTCGTCGAAGGCCGTCAGGGTCTCCCTGTAGCCATCCATGTCAGCGAAGATAGCGTTCGAGATCGGCAGGGTGATGCCCTGCGGCTTCACCCCATGCTGATTGAGGATGTGGTTGAGGATGTAGCGGTGCGTCCGGCCGTTTCCGTCTGCCAAGGGATGAACCATAAGCCAGCCGAAACTTACCGCCGTCGCGTGCGCGACGGGGTCGAACCCCGGCGTGTCCATCATGCGGCCATCGGCGGCAAAGATGCCCTCGACGAGGTCCTTCAGATCCTCACTTTTCGCGCCGATCCAATTCGGAATCAGCGATCCGTCGACCTCTTCTCCGAGCCACACGCCATTATGCCGTATCCCGGTCGTGATCCAGCGGGAGTCGACGATCATCTTTTGCAGACCGACCAGGAAAGGCAGATCGAGCCGGGTCTTACCGGAGTCGGCAACCAGGTTGCTCCATTTCTCCAACCGATCGACGGAGGGGTTCTCGTTCTCGATCGCGAATGTGGATCGCGAGTCCCTGAGGAGAAGACGGCGCCTCAAACGCGTGATGATGCCGGGCGGACCTTCGGCCAACGCCGCGCCGGCCTTCCTGTTGCACTCCTCGCGCAGGTCCCCTTGGAAGGTCGCAGACCGACGAACGAGTGGCGAGAACACCGGCGTGCCGGGAATGTTGTCACGAACGCGATGCCGCGGAGAATTGATAGGGCTGGCGGTGTGCCAGATCTCGGAGTCAAGCGCGTCGATGTAGCCACCGCCGGCGGAGGGCACATCGAGCCTCATGCCCGTCAGCCACTCGTAGAAGAAGAACGCCTGGCGCGCGTAAGCGCCGGTCGGGCTCTGCCGGATCATATCGGCGACGAGCTCGGGATCGACCTTGAGAAAGAGCTTGCGCAGAACGTGGAGATCCGTTGCCTCGTGCTTCAACGCGAAGACCAGGTGCTCGGCGAAGGTCATGTCACCTCGCAACAGCCTCCCTCGCTCGCGATCGTCGGTGCCCCGATAGGTGACCTCGTAGACTGCGTAACCGCCGGCGGCCATGGTGTGGTTCCGGCCGCGCTCCGTTCGCTGTCGCGCATCCGACGTCACTGCCAGGATATCCGGCATCGGAACAGGGAGATCGAAATGATGGATCAGCGCGGAGTATCCGGTCAGCACCGTCCCGGACGGTTGACGATACCCGTGGCGGCCGGTCTCACGAATGGCACGGATCAGCATATCTTTCCCTCTGCGGAAATATCATCATTCCCGCGGAAAAATCGTAACACATCCCGTTGAAAGCCAGGAGGGTAGCAGCGATACAGCTCGGCAAATGGATGGCGAACGCCTGCTGCGCCGGCATTATCAAGCCTGCTGCTTACTCATCGAGCGCCGAAACAGATTTCCACGACTGCAGTACCAAAAAGCCTTAAACACCGTCGCAACTCGTTTCCTGGGTTGCGCAGATGCGGTTGAGCCACCCGTTGAACTGATGCTCGGGACTCGACACCAACACCCATTGGCCGACGCAGTCGTGCAGCCGTGCTGATCGAACGAAGGCGTCACTGTCAAAGTCGACTGCCGCCCGGACCGGTCGTCCTCTGGCGCTGGCGACGTCCCGTCCAACGGCCGCCTGCGACTTCACGCTTAGATGCCGACCTGACACCCAGCCCGCTCCGCTGAACACCTTCCGCCCAGGTGGCGCCAGAAGAGCGTTGTCGTGCGCATTGCGTATCCTGAACCAGCCCCCTTGCGCGGCAACGACCTCGACCTCGACATAGGCGCGTATCGGCGGGTCATCGTCCGACAGAGCCGGCGGCGGGAGCTTCCCGACGATTGCTGAGGAGGCGTCCGGTCCCGCCCGAACATTCAGACCGGCCGGATCAATATCCGTCACGAACGCGCCGAACGAGCAGCTCCTCAGGACGCCGATTTCCGTAGCCCGCGATCCCACGGATGCTGCCGCGCAGACCAAAGTGAGAATTACGGCGCAAGCGATCTTCACAGAGCAACCCCGACTCGTTGGCGACCCGACAATTCTACGCGCAGACCCGGTTTCGTCGAATGCGTTCGGTGGATGGGGGCTACCTAGCATCTAGATGCATTCAAGAATCAGGTCGACAATCCATGTCTCAGGCGAAAGGGGCCTTCTCCATGATCGCTAACGACATCCATCTCACCCACGGGTCTTTCAAGACCTACGACACGAGCTTGATCGCCTATATCGATATCCCGCATCGGGACGACGGCGAGAAGCGCCACAGAGAGCTAGCCCACCGGACTATCGATCTGATGCGAGCCAACGGCTTTCACATCGAACCCGACCCGGAGGTTCTGAGGCGCCACCGCTGCATCAGCAGGAACTATTTCACGGGCCGTCGCGGCGACCTGAAGGTCCGGATCGAGATCTGCTCGATGAGCGTCATCGCCGAGTTCTGGCAGGACTTGGTCGTGGTCAACCGCAACGGTGGTCGCTACGATTTCAATAAGCGTGCTCGGATGCCCTACCTTCTAGGGAAGGCCTTTGAACACATTTCGCTCAAGATCCTGGCGAGCTGGGAGCGTGAGGGCATGGAGCGCGTAGAGCCGCCGAGCTCGGCGAACCCAGACCCCCTCGCTTACTTCAATTCAACCTGGAACAGCACATTTGACGTGCGCAACGGGCGAAATCGCTTCGAGCGCCGGGAGGATGGATGGCCATCCGATCGCGAAATCGACTGCTGGGATCGCAGCGATGCCGATGGGAACCGGCTCGAACAATGCGCGGTGCGCTATTTCCGGACCAGAAATGGCTGCCTGGCACGGGCCGTTGTCGCCGGCGGGATCAACTCGCGGTGGCTGGCAGTGTACGGACCAGGCAGCCGGGATTTCACGCACCTCTCGCATTACGAGCTCTTCTCGTTCCGGCCGGACCTACCGCGGCGCGACAAGGGCGCCTCTCGCCGCGAATGCGGCCTCCGGCGGCAGCTGAAAAAATGCCTCGAGGCGGGTGAAGCCGCGCGCGCCGAATCCATCTCGCGCCTGCTTCTGGCCGAAGGGTTCGAGGCCGCTGCCGAGGCTGCGTGACCCATCCCCGGGTTGCCGGTCGGGCCTCAAGCCATCAAGTTCTGTGGATGGATTCCGATTCGGCGACAACCTGGCTCCATGAGAGACTGCTCTCCAGTGATCTGATGAGCCACTTCTTCGAGCTGCGCGACGATCTCGGGCTGTCAGGCGATCTCGTCGCCAGAACCGTCTTTTCTCTCGCTCACAAGTTCACCCTTGGAGACTGCCTGCAGCTTGCAGCCGTGCTGGGCGAAGTCTCCGGTGCAGACCACGTCGTGACAATTTCACGCCCCGACGGACGCCTTCTCCACGCGGTCTTTGCCTGCGCGCCCCAGTACCCGAACGAGCGCCCGCGAGGCGACTGCGTCGACATCATGGGGCGGATGAACTTGAGCGATGCGATCGCCGGCCTGGAGAAGGCGTTCGGCCGCGTCACGATCGGCGTCGGGAAGCACTGGGACGACGACTTCCTCGACACCGAAGAGCGGGGACGCATTCGGTCGATCGCCGCTGCCCTGCCGTGGACCAGGTCTTTTGCTCGCCTGGACGGGATTTCGCCAAAAGATCTGATGGAGCTGACCGCGCCCTATCGCGCGGCCGCGAACGAGTTCTACAGCATCGGAGATGACAGTTCGGCACCAGCGCCCTCGTGGAGCGCGACGATCTGATCAGAAACGTAGTCCTGCTTGTAGAAGCGATGCATGTCGCCGGCGTCGCAGTTGTTCGCCTCGCCATGGACCAGGCAGCGATAGACCCGATAGGCCCGATCAAGGGTATCGACGAACGTCTCGCCGGAGCGGCTCATCGCGAGCGTTTCTTCCCAAGCGCTTCCAAACTCGGTCGGGTGCTGATCGCCATATTTGAGCGAGAACAGGAACCCGTTCGAGGTCACTTTCACCGACATGCCATGGAGCGTTCTCACATCCGTGTGGACGCTATTGAGCGAGATAGCCATCTGCTTGCCGGCATCGTCCTTGCCGAACATCTCTTCGAGCCGCCTGTGGATGTCGGCCTCGCAGGAAAGACCGAGATGCCTGGCACCGTCGAACGGACGGTAGACCCGCTGCGCGATGACGAGCGATTGGGAAAGATCGAGCTTGTGATCGCGGCGCCAATTCACCTGACCGTCGGAGACCGGCCGCGCCAGGAGCGCGCGATGAAAGACCTCTCTCAACCCAGCAATGCTCGTGATCGCATTCAGCCCCGGGCTGCTGACGACACCATTGCCGTTCATGAGCTCCCAGGGGCCGGAGCGGCCCCATTGTCCGGGCGTCTGGTACTGAGGCTCGGATCCCGTACGAACGAAGTGCTGCAGCGTGCAGAATGCCTGTTCGAGACTGTAGGGGCTCGGCCAATAGCTATCCGGCCGGACGAACTCGATCAGCTTGACCGAGAAGCGCCGCAGGACGTGCGGACGCTCCGGGGCCGGAGAGAAGGGTCGATTCCTGGCAGCGTAGGCGCGAATGGTGTGCATCGACTCGGATTCCTTGGGCTACTGACAACCCAATCCCGCAACCCTGAAAGACACTAGCTAGAGGCGAGCGAGCGTCGATTCCGCTTGCCCCGGTCGGCTTCGATGGCATGAAGAAGGCCTCGACCAGCAGGGCTCAAGATGCTGGTCTGCGCTCCTATCGGGTAGGTCTCGCTGGTGTCGGCCTCCTTGATAATCAATCGGGCCCGCTTCAATGCCTTCACGACCGCCGGCGTGTTGTGCAGGACCGGCCCCGGACCGTCGATCGGCCTTTCCGGGATCGGCGGCGCGGCGAGCTTCCTGACGACTTCCGCGGGAACCGCCATGCGAACAATCCGCCCGGCCTCGTTCTTACAGTGCCCGGCCGAGATTTCATCAAGGCTGTAGAGGCCCGCCCAGGGCACCGACTGCGCGTAACCCGCGTCATTCGCCCGCCACATCGTCAGGTATGGCTCTCTCGCCCAAGCAGGGCGCACGTCGACGATGTAGAACTCAGACATCGGAACCTCCGGCTTTCTGCGCGCGGGCGACCTTCTGAAGGATGCCATTGACCTCTGGCTGCGACAGAAACCCGTTCGAGAAATCCTCCAGCATCCCCCGTTCGAACTCGTTCGGCGCGTGCTCGGTCTCATCGGTCGAGTAGACGTAGCCGTCCAGGTAGCGCTCGGCCGCCTCCAGAAGATCCGAGCCGATCTGACCTGGAGCGAAGACCGGGAGAAGGGGCTCTGACGTCGGCTCCGCCCCGCGCCGTCCGAACTTCTCGAAGTGATCGAGGAGCTGGCGCCGAGCCTGGTCTGTCCATGTCGAGGATTGATAGTACGGCCGCAAGCGTGCGACCTCGCCGAGGAGAGCTGCGCTACCGCCGGCGCCGGCCTTGTCGCCCTTCATCTTCGACGCCACGGCCGCGACCATGTCGATGATGTCAGCTTGACCGCCTTGGAAACGCTGTCCGCCCCACTGCGCGTACACCCACGGCCTGTGGCCCCGATCCGAGATGCGCCCGCGATCCATACCGTTCCAGGCGTAACCGATCCAGCTCGCGAGCGCTTTGGCCGCGGGCACAAGCTCAGCCCGGTCGATATGATCCGCCGGCGGGATCTCTTCGATGGCATAGTCGGTCACGAAGCGCTCGATCTCGTTGAGCGCTTCGACCACCTCCGCCTTGGCTCCTGAGGAACCAAACTGCTCCCTCAGGCGACCGATCTCGGCGGTGAGATCCTCACGCAAGCCCATTGGCAGCCACTCTTCTCCGGTTCAGGTGATCAAAGAGGTTTAAGCACCAAGGATTGGAGCCGCAATCAATCCGAGCTGGCCGTCCACGCTTTGATATCCGTGGAAATGCGCGGATGATCCATGACGGCGCCTCGAATCGTGGCCCAACGAACTCAACCGTCATCCCAGACCCACCCAGGCGCTCGGTGGCACTGCACTAAGTGAAGAGATCCAGCCTTGAGACATCAGGCCTCCTCCATCGAACGCCCGCACGCCCTGCGCTCCGAGGCCATGCGGTTCGCCATCGCATTCGCTGGCTTTGCTGCGTTCGTCATTGCCAGCCAGTTGTTCGTGCCAGGTCTCGGCACACCCTGGCTCAAGGCGCTCTACTACGGGGCGATGCCCGCCGTGTTCATCGGTATTGCTGCGCTCTCGGTTTGGCTCCGTTCGCCCGCGATAGCCTTGGCCCCGGTCATATACACGATCGGCTCGACCATCGCCGTGATCGCTCTTTCCGGTCCAGGTCGTGCGGCACCTACGGTTCCCCAGCTTCTCCCCGGCATCCCGCAAGGCGTCGAAAGCGTCCTGGTAAAGTCGCAAGATGGCAAGGCGATAGCGCGCAAGATCGCCGAAAGCGGAAAGATCGGATCGGTCTTCTACCTCCAGCGACAGACCATTCTCCGGGTTCTGCCGACAATCGCCTGCGGTTCGGAATGCGGCGACGAGGTCGAGGTCCCGTCGGTTTCGACCTCAAGGCTCGAATACTCGTCCCAGTGGCGCCCTGCATCAGGACTAGCCCGCGAGCGCCTGATGGAGAGAATCGACCTCCGAACACCGACCTCTCGGGTCAACGTTGCGGCCGCGACGAGCTACGGCGGCCGCGACGTCCTCTACCTCGCTCCCATGCCTGTCTATGTGCTCGTCCCGTCGCTGGCGCGAGCGCTACGCAAGCCGCAGACCCTGACGGCGGATCCGCCCTTGCTACGACATTGGCTCGCAAACCTTGGAAATCCTACGAAGCCTGAAAGAACTCATTAAGGGTTCTTGCCCTGCCTCTTGAACGCGCTTGGGGATCAGGGAAACTTATGGGGACGCCACCGTTGGAGAGCCTGCGTGCGTCCTCTGTTTTCCCGCTTCAAAGACACGATCACCCGCTTCGGAGTTGACGCTGCCACCATGCCCGGCGTCGTTGTCCAACGCGACCCCGGCCACTATTTAGTCTACACCCCATTTGAGGGCGTGAACCCCAATGCGCGGCTGTGCCTGGTCGGGATCACGCCGGGCCCTACCCAAGTCATCGACGCCTATGGATGCATTCGCTCGCTTGCGATCCGCGCCGAGGATCCGTCCGACTTCGAGAAGATCAAGCGCTACGCCACCTTCAGCGGCTCTGCTGTCCGCCCCAACCTGGTGAAGCTTCTGGATGGAACCGGCGTAACCGATCTATTGGGCCTGGAATCCGGGCAGCAGCTCTGGGAGGACGCCGGCGCCCATCTTCTACACGCGACGTCTGTTGTGCCGCACGCAGCCTTCTCTCACAGAGGCGCGCCTTTCAACGGCTCCTTCGCCGATGTCCTGAAATCCAAAGCAATGCGGTCGAGCTTCGAGAAGGATTTCATACCCTCGCTTCAGCAACTGCCTTCCGACTGCCTCTTCATTGGCCTCGGCCCGACGCCGCATGAGGCACTCAAATGGTGCGCTCAGCGGAAGCTGATCACCGAGGTGAATATCCTTGGCTCGTTCCCGCATCCGTCTGGAAACGGCGGATCACAGACCGATCTTTATCTTGGCCTGAGATCCATCGAGTCGCTGAAGCCCAACGACCCCGTTCGACACCGCGCGTACCTGCTGGACTGGGCAGCGGAGCTTCGCTCACGGGTCGATGGGCTTCGAGCAGCTCCTAGCCTCGCCCCGGCGGCCTGAGCCCTTCCTCCGGCTCCTCTTCCTCGAAGACGACGTTGGGCTTGCGATCGCCGATCTTGATGAAGTGGGATGCCCGTAGCACTGGCTTGGCTTCAGCTTCATCGATGTGCCCCGGAGGAAGCTCCGGAGGCACGCCATACGCCATGAAGACAGTCCCGTCCGGCGACAGGACCTTGCAGCCCCGAAGTTGGAGCAGTGTGTCCGGCGAGTTCACATCCAGATTGGTCGCGATCACCATGATGCCCGACATCATGATAGGCAGGATCTCGGAGACCTCACGTCGGGTCATGTCGACAATCACCGCATAAGCGTGACGACGCGCGGCCGACCTGAGGCCGGCGCTGAAGCCGTCGTCGTCCGGGATCACGGCGTAATCCAATCCGCCTGCCTCCAGCAGCTCGGCAGCCTTTGACGCTCCGGCTCGATCCGTGGGCAGCAACTCCAGCTTGTCCCAATCGACCGCCTTGCCTGGCACCATCGGATCGAGCGCGTGAGGAGGCCGCATAAGCTGGCGTGCCTCTGACCATGAGACGACAGCTCCGCCGCCACTGACGATCCGAGTCTCGGCCGGCACACCGATACCAAGGGAGGCCTGCTGCAGTCTCTCGGTCATCTGACGGAGCACCGCATGCGAGACGCCCGTGCGCCAATGAGCCATCAGCGCAAGCCCGGTGAGGTCGAGATAGGAGGCCTCGACTTGCCCCGCCTCGAACAGGGAAAGCAGCTCTCCCGGCGCGAGAGACAACGAAATCGTCGGCACCCCCTTGATGCGGGGGCGCTCCGGCTGGCCCGCCGGCATAAGGCTCATGGGATCGATCGCCTGGTCCCAAGAAAGGCAAAGCGCATCGAGGTAGGCGTTGATCCGGAAGCGCATGGCTTCGTAGATACGATCTCCCCATTCAACCTCCTCCTGCTCGCCGGCGGCAACGAGCCAATCGACGAGGAAGGCGGACACCTGCGGATCATAGTTCGGGTTGGCCTGGCAGGCCGCAGCGAGATGCAGATGAACCGGCACGACATCGGCATAGTCGGCGACGAAGTTTGCGATCCCGCCGTTCATCATGCGCCACCGCAGCAGGAACGCCATGTAGGCGAACCGCTCGGCATTACTCATGTTCGGCGCGCGCCAGTCACCGACCTGGGACTGCCCGAAGAACTTCTCCCGCCCTGAATTCGAGAGTTCGTCATAGCCGGTCGTGCGAACGGTCGCGCCCGCAGCATCCGCCGCTGCCTCAAGAGCCCCGTTGTCTCGGAGCTCAGCTCCAGAGAGTTCACTCAGCCGGGACAGGAAGGCACCGGCGACGACCTCGCGCGCCCGCACCTCGTGACGCGGCGTGGACGCCAGATAAACCAGAAGGGCCGCGTTGTTTCGGAAGCCGAGCCCAGCAGCGAGGGCTTCGGCACGATGGGACGCCTTGGTCCCGGGGAATGCCTCGCCGATCGACGCGCGAACGGAGGCAACAATCTCATCAGAGAGCAGAATGCGCATGCAACACCTTTGAGGTCCGTCGTCTGCCGATTCCACAAAGGACCGCGAGGTCAAGTTGCAGCGAAATTCTTGGTGATCAGAAGGATCGTCTAACCCGGCAGCAGGTTGGGTGATCCAAAACCTGCTGCAAGGATGACAATCCTTCTGCGCGTGGTCAAGCCGGCGACCACCAAAATGGTGGACGAGCAATTCAGGCCGCGTGTGCCATCCGGGAGCGGCGCATGTTCTGCTGCGCGATCACTGCCATCACATCGGCCGCTTCGGCACCGATCTCGGCCGCGATCGACGAGGCGCTCATCCCGAGCCCGAGGAAGTGCTTGACCTTGGCCGGGTCGACCTCCTCGTTTGCCGGCACAACCGCGTGCTCAGCGATCTGGAAGCTCTTCGTGGCGGGCGCGATCGTCTCGACAGCCACCTCCCCATCCGACAGGGGCTCAGGCGCCACCGCCGGCCGAGAGAGAGCGCGCTTCAGCTTCTGCAGGGCCTTCTGCTCGATCTGGCGGATGCGTTCGCGGCTCACCCCGAATTCGAAAGAGAGCGTCTCCAGGGTGGCGACATCGTCGGAATCGACCAGGTAGCGAGCTTCGACCACCCGGCGGGAGCGCGGGTCGAGCTCGGCCACCGCCGCCATGAGGCCCGAGCCGCGGCGTTCATTGTCGATCTTGCGACCAACGACGACATCCGGCGTATCGGACGGGTCGACGAGGAAATCACCCCGCTCGGCGCCGTCCTCCGACTCGCCCACTCGGAGGTTCAGGGAGGTGTCGGCGTTGCTCAGCCGATCGAACATCGCAGCTGCCTCCGCGGGAAGGCAGTTCAGCTGCACGGCAGCTCGCTCGATCACCGCCTTACGGGGCAGGTGGGGGAACTCGGCCTCGATGGCGCGCACCGTCGCCTTCAACTTGAAAAACAGCCGCTTCTGGACCGCGGTCGTGCCCATCTTCACGAGGCTCTGATTGCGCATGATGAAGTCGTTGAGCATCGCCTTGACCCAATAGGAGGCATAGGTCGCGAACCGATAGCCCGCCGCCGGGCCCGCATCGCCTTCAACTTCCCCACGCTTGCCGAGATCGAAGCGCTTCAAGGCCTCGATCAGACCGATCTGTCCTTCCTGGAAGAGATCAGTCTCCGACATGCCGTAGCCCGCCATCTTCTTGACGGCCTTCAGCACCATGCGTCCATGGGACAGGACGATCCGATCACGGGCACGAGTGCACCCGGTCTCCTGGAACGCCTGAACGAGCTCGCGCTCTTCTTCAGCGCCGAGATACGGCGCGGACATGACCTGGGCGAGAACGAACTGATCAATCGGCTCAAAAACGGGCATCACGACACCTCTCAGGGCGCCGCAAGGAATGCGCCCTCAATCAATGATATTGATCTCTATCCCTATGCGAGACACAACCTGCCAGCCTCTGTTTACCGGGGATGGGCATCACACGACGCCGACGAGGCGGGACGCCGCGATGAGCCGAGCGTCGCCTTCTCCACGGCGCAGGCCTTGCCGGTAAACAGCGGTCAGAGCAGCCAAGAACCCGCGCTCGAACTCGTTGCAGGGAGGATTCTTCAGAAACACGTCAACGGACGTCAGCAGGAAATGCTCGGCCCTGCGCCCGTCGAGATCGACGATGTTGGTCGGCTCCGCCGCAACAACTCCGGGCTTCGGGGAAGGGAAGGGGACGACGGTCTGATTGAGCGCGGACATGATAGGACCCTTAGCGAAGACCTTACCGTGGTAAAGGATTCGTTTCTCGGGTCCAACCAAAGGCTGGAAGGTATCCACAGGAATGGGCGAACGATCCATTTAGGGCGCGCTCCCATTCCTTCAAGACCCTCACTCCAATTAAGACCCGGAGCGAAGACCTTCGCATTTCAACTGCGCACGCCCTGCCTCGAAGCGACGGCGGTTTCCGAAGCGCATATTCTTCCCGGGCTTACTGCAGCTTGGCTGCTTGTGGGGCTTGCACAGCGCGCAGCAGCGCCTGGTCGCCCTCGAAACGCGTTTGTGATGCACGATGTCCTCCGACTTCTGCCGGTGCGCCCCTATGGCGCCCGGCTGGCGAGCCGGGGAGAAGAACGAGAGCCATCGCCGTATCCCACATTGAAACCTGCGCCCAGAGTAGCGAGTATGGGTGAAACCTTGAAGCTCCCTGATCGGAGAACCCATGATCGGCATCTATGTCCCGCGCCCCGGCTCACCAGCCGAGACCATGATCCGTCCTCATAGCGCGGTTGTGGCCACGATCGAGGACGGTGCCGACATGGCTTCCTGCTTCTTCGAAGGCAACGTCCACGGAGCGCAGAACCTCCGTTCCTTCCACGACCGGCTTGTTGTCGCTGCCGGCCGACTGACCTGCGACTACCCTACAACCGCGCGCGCCCTCGTTCCCGTCGGCGATCTCATCAAGGTCGCCTCCTACGATCCCCGGTTCCTCGCAGTCCGCGACGTCACCGACGGCAAGCGCCTCTCTGATTGGGCCGGGGAGCCAGTCGAATCGATCACCGGCGTCACCCTCCCCGTGGGCCGAAGGACCTGGTCAGAACTCTCGGCAGTCTCGGACGAGCTCCGGCCTGTCGGCGCGCGATCCATGTTCGCGTTCCGCAGCCGTGCTGGCCAGATTCTGGTGTTCGGACCCGACAAGGTGGCCGAGGTCCTCGCAGGCGACGATCCTCGCGCGCAGGCCTTCGCAATCGAGCCACAGGCTCCCCAGCCCCGCTTCGGCTGATCGAGGCGCCCCATTCTTTGCCGCTTTCGCATCGGCCCAATATCCTGCACCGGAGATAAGGACTCGATCCCGATTCCTTCGAATTGGCACGGATGGCGAGATGGGCAGCTTCATGGTCAACGACGGCGTCACCGGCCTCGCCATCGACCGCCACGAGGAGGTCGTCGGCCTCATGGTCGAGCGTCGCACCGGTGGCTATCCCGACGCGCTGACGGCTCTGGCGGTCGGCCCGCTCAAGCCCACCGACATCTTCGAGCCCGCGAGCCTGCCGATATTCGGCAAGATGGGCGACATGGGCGAAATCGTGCCGCATGCGGGCCAACTCGCCGCTTCTATTTTCACGAGCATGGTCGGGCTTCCCAAATTTGATGACGCCTTTGCGCTCGCTACCAACTTTCGTGATGGCGGGATGGCGTACCCGATCGACCGCATCTCGGCGATCATGGGTCAGAAGGAACCTGTGAAGGAGATCCTCGGCCTCGCTGTTTTCGCGCGCTCATCGTGGGACAAGATTGTCTCGATGCGCTGGGCAAGAAGCGAACGCGACGAGGACGTCAACACCGTAATGGCCATTGCGGACGATCTCGCCCGGCGGTCGTCAGAGAAAGATGACCTGGCAACCATGCAGCTCATCTTGCTGCGGGACCTGAGGCTCGGTCGTGGCAGGCCATATTCGTTCTCCGATGGGCGCCAGACCGAAATTCCTATGGTAGCCTCAGTGCTGGAGCACCAGGAAGGCGGCTCACCGGTGTCGGGGAATTTCTCTCGCTGGCTGACGACTGCAGGCCCGCTCGGCAAGCAGTCCCGGGACAAACCCGCTCGCGAGATCGTCGAAGGCTTCTGGGAGCTGCTCGCCTTCGAACAGGGCCTCGACGTCATCGGCCGCACCCTCGGTCCTTCCAAGAAGCACGGCCAGCACGTCAACCATCTGGACACGATCGATGCAGGCCTCCTCGCCATCGAGAACGCCGGCGCTCAGATCATCGCCCGCGCCGAGGACGATCGCGAACTCCGAGACCCGCAGGTCGAGCGGCTTCAGGCTCAGCTGGCAAGCATGGACGAGATCCGCGAACGGCTTGAGATGGCGCTGACGAGGGCTGCGCCCCGGCCGTGAGCCGACAAGCTACCTCCCAACCAGATGCCGCACATTCCGGCGATCGACCGCCTTCTCGACCTCCGCACAGATGACAGGGAGGTCTTTCGCCGCTCCACCCCGACACAATCGCCCAGCTTCGACGACGCCCTTTTCGGAGCCCCCGTTGAAGACGAACTGCCCCATCCACTCCGAGGGCGTCCGCTTCTCAAACGAGACGACCTTCCCTCGAAGGGCGAACTGCACCCCGGTCGGCGCCGAGGGCCATTCGATATTGATCAGCCACTGAGTGGCTTTCGGGTGGGCCTGCCAAAGCTTTTTCGCCTGCTCAAAAGCCGCCGGGAACGCTGTCGGTATCGGGTTGGTGTCGGACGAGATCTTCACATTGACGACCGCCTCGTTTCCGATCACCCAATCATCAGCGTGACACGGCGAGATCCACGTCGCCAACGCGATCGCGACCAGGCCCTCCGCAGAGCGCGATTATCTTCCGCCATCACGACGCCCCCTCAGCGTTCATCTGCTATCGCTTCAAGCCATCCCGGAAGGCAATGCGGAGATCCAAGATTGCCTTGGCGAGCACCTCAGCTTCGGCCTGCAATGCATCTGCACGGGAGGCAAACTCCTCCCTCCCGAAAATGCGGTCGAAGGCATACATAATCAGAAGGCTCTCCCCTTCGCTGCGCTGCTTTCCGCCGCAGATTTGGAGGACGGCGTTGATCTCCGAGACTCGGCTATCGAAGAGCGCCGTTAGCCCGTCATAGAGGTCCGGCGCCTCCTTCATGAAGTCCTTCAGCCCGGCCCACACCAGGGCATCAATCCTCGCATCGCCATCGGCCGTTCTCAGCCCGACATCAGCCGTTTCCATGATGCAAAGGCCGGAGTAGACGCAGCTCATTACATGAAGCGCGCGCACCGCCGTCAGCGCGTTCTGGACGGGATCATTTCCGGAGGTCGCCTTCGCAGCCTTCACTAGGGCGGGGAAAACCGGATTGAAGAACGGGTAGAAATTCTGCGCGACAAGCCGAGATACGTCCTCAGGCCCGGCCCTCTTCTTCTGCCAGAACATCGACCCCGCCCCTTCACGAACGGGGGAACGCTGCTCGGCGAGCTGCCTGGTGTCAAGCGAGAGGTGGCCAGCTCCTCTCAGGGCGCCATGATCAGCGCCATCGCATCTCCGAGACCGTCTTCGTCTACCCCGGGCTCTATCCTCTGCGGCGTCAGCGGCGAACGATTGATCGCCTCGATCGCGAGCTCGACGGTTCGGATGAGCTCGGCCATCGCCTCCCCACTCAGCCGCGGAATCGCCAGCCCAACGTTCCTGAAGCCTTCGAGCAAGGGAAGCGCATCCGACCCGGCCTCGATATCTCCGTCCCGAGCCCGGTCCCGCAATCGCGACATCTGCGCGAGCTGCTCGATCCGCTCCGCCGGCATCTGCCCGATATACGGTCCGAAACGATGGAGCATCACGTTCAGCATGCGGGCTGCATTGTGCTCCCGCTCACCCAACGGTCCGACGAGCTCGCGGTCCCATTTCCGGATTTCAAGCGTCCCCTGGAACGGGGTAAAGATCTTTGTCCTGATCCCCGGCGCACCCTCCTCGAGGAACTTAAACGCCTCTTGCGCCCTAAGGGGGCTGAACAGGATATCGGCTCGGTCCGGATCATCAGCAATCGTCGGGTAGCTCCCGTTTCGCATCTGGTGATAGATCTCGATCTGCGGAGCGCGGCGCTCGCGGTGAAGCACGCCATCCACGAAGATGAAGCTCTCACCGAGGACTTTCATCACCAGCTCGCGTGTCGAGGCTTCCTCGTCGTCGACGACTTTGGTCACGTTCGCTGGAAGAGTGTCGAGCGCGGATCCGCCCGCCGGAAGCGGCGAGGTACCCACGCGATTCTCTTCGATAAGCGATCGTGTTACCTCCGCGCTCCACCCTGAGCTGAGGAATTCACGCCAGTCGCCACCTTTCTCCAGGCGTTGGAGCCGGCCGCCCGGCGCGGCCACTCCATACTGGACGCCAAGATGAGGGCCATAGAGCTTGTCACCCACCGCATAGCGGACGTAGCGATTGATTTCCTTTCCCTCTTTGAGGTGAACGAGATCGACAGCCAGCTCCACCTGATCAGCAGAGAAGCTTCTGATGTCGATATCGACCTCGCCCTGCAGGACGAATGTCACGGGCTCTCGCTTGCGCGGCTGGACCGCGCGGACGCGATAGGGGAATCGAACCTTGAATCGAAGCGTGCTCATGCCGGAAGCCTGCCACGCAAACATGCAAGGCTGAACGACAGGTGGCTCTCCGCTCTTAGACAAGGCGGGTCTGACCATTCGCCCAGGTGTCGAGCTCGCGCGCGATCGCATCCTCGATCGTGATCGGCGTCCCTCGATCCTCCGCCACGACGAAAGCGCGCATGACGTTTCGCGTGAACAGTTCGGCATCGGAGAAGTGGTCCGGCTGAATTCGCATTGCCGCGTCCAGCAGATCGACCTTGCTTGTATCCGGCTCGAAGCCGTAGCGCTTGAACTCGTCCTGCATGAAGGGAGCGAAACGCTCCAGTTTCGGCCGCGGCAGTTCGATACGGATATTGAAGCGGCGCCAGATTGCGGAATCGAGCATTCCGGCATGGTTGGTAGCAGCCATGCAGACAACATGAGACGGCACGTCATCCAGCTGGACCAGCAGCGTGGACACGACTCGTTTCATTTCCCCGCTCTCCTGATCGTTGTCGCGCTCGCGACCGAGAGCATCGAACTCGTCGAAGAACAACATGCTTGGCTGCCGCGCCGCGTAGGAGAAAAGACGCAAGAGGTTGCGCGACGTCTCACCAGGCGTCTTCGAGATCAGGTCGTCGTAACGAACCATGTAGGCCGGCAACCCGAGCTCCACCGCAATGGCCGTCGCGAGCACTGTCTTACCGTTGCCGGGCGGCCCGATCAGCAGCGCCTTATGCCGGGGATCCAGCTTGCGTCGCTTCAAGGCCTCCGCGTGTCGAACCTCGACCATGAACTCCTCGACGATCACCGCGACCTCGGGAGGCAGCTTCAGATCGACGAGTGACTTCTTCGGCTTCAAAGGTGCCAGCCCGATCGGAAGCTCGCGGCTCAACCCGAAGATCTCGTCGACCTCCGCCATCAGCTCGCGATCTCCGAGTTGCTCGGCTGCGGACTGAGCCAGCTCCTTCAGCAGGATCGTGTCGCCGGCGACGCCAGCAGCGATCAGGTTCTTGAGCGTGTCGCGATTCATGCCTTCCTCGGGGTCCCAAAGAAGCGTCCGCTCAATCCTTCATGCCGTCAAGGATCACACCCAAAATCGAGCAAGCTAACTCGCTTTCGCTTGCCCTTCATGCGCAACCGCATTTCGACCCAGAGACTACGTCGCTCACCCCATGGCATTCGCCACGGTGTCAACTGATCCATCTCGAATGAGCCACCGTGTCAACTCGCCAACCACCACGCCATCGTGTCAACACGTTCACGATGCCCCCGCTCAGGAAACGCCCTCATAAACGACCGCACAGAGCCTTCGATGCACTGCTGCGATCGAATTCCCGCAGCATCGCTCGATCCCTTCACGGGGCCTCTGCAGGGTTCCTCACGCTTGTGTCGGAGCGCGACCCATATCTCCGATGCTCTGGTCCAACGACCCGGCGAACGTCGCCTTCTGACCGGTCGCAAGCCATTGCCCTTGGCCTCGCGGTCACCCTCTCGATGTTGACTGCGCAGCCTTGCTCGCAACCCCTTTCGTCATGACGATGACGCGCTCGGTGCCTCGGAGTTCTTCGCCTGCTGCGCGATACCCCAATCTCCGGTAGAAGCCCTCGGCAGTGATCGACGACCTCAATGTGAGAGCCTTGATCCCGCCATCCGCAGCCAAGGCCTCGACCTCCTGCATCAGACGTCGGCCCACCCCGTGCGATTGCGCAGCCGGTGCGACGAATACGGTCCGGACAGATCCGCCATCCAGGGCAGCCGTTCCGACGATCACTCCGTCAGTGACAGCCACGAGGACCCAGCGAACGGCGATGAGCCCTTCGACTTCCTCGGGCCCGAATTCGCTCGCGATCCGCTCGATGTCGTCGGCGCTGTAGTCGCGGGCGTTGCTCTCTCGCAGAGCCGCCAGAATGACTGCGCTAACTTGGCCCGCATCACCCCTGTCCGCTCTCCTGATCTCGATCACAGAATCCTCGCAGATTTCCCAACTTGCTCTCGACGAAACCAGAGAAGGAGCAGCCACGCTTTGGCTCTGCAATCGAGCCCGCCGGGCCCATCCGCGCAAGGCGAAAACGAAATCGCCGGCGCGCCGTGCCCGAGGAAGGAGCAATCGCGCCGGCGCTATGGTTGGGCAGGTAGGAGACGTCTGAACGATGTCGGCTTCCGATCTATGGCCTCAATCCGGCAGGGCGCCCTTGATCGCGTCGCTGCCCACGCGCTCGCCGCGAACGATCCGATCAAAGGTGATGCGATCCTGGTGGAACTTCAGCGTCCGCCTCACGCTCTGGACCTCCTCATGGATCGGGCGCGGACGCTCCAGAATCCGATCGATCGACCAGGAGCTGCGCTTTTTCCCGTAGGTGTGCGCCGCCGTCTCATCGCTCACATGGCCGACCATCGCCGAGATCTCCTCAGGCAGGAGATCGAGCGCCTTCATGTTCGCGATGAACTGGTGCCGGAACGTGTAGAGGGAGATCTGGAGCTTCTTCTTCCGGAAAATCTGCTTGCCGGACAGATAGAGCGTCCTCGCGACGTTCTCCATCTCGTCGCTGAAGCGCCCTTCGGCATGCCAACGGCGCCCGGTCTCCGACATGCGACGGATCGCGCTGAGAGCAGCATCGCTGCAGAAGGTCAGATCCAGCGTCCGGACCAGGCCGTTTCCGCGACCATTCGTGGTCTTCGCATTCATCACGAACAGGAAGGCCTTGCGCCGCTTGTCGGGCGGCACCCCGACGCCGGAAGACTCCGGCCCGGTCATCGGGAATATGCGCAGCTCAGTCGCTTGCCACTCACCTGGTCGCAGGCCCGTGCTGATGCCCGCAATCATCCAGGCACGCAGGATCTCGGCATTCTTCGAGCGACGACGGACCTTGAGATAGAGCAGCAGGCGCTGAAATTCGTCGAAGCTGACCTGCTTGGCCTTCTTCGCCGAAGTCAGCCGCCGGCTCTCTTCCGGAACCTCGTCTTTGGTGACCGCTTCCGCGGTCCCCATTTCGATGTCGCCGCGGTCATCGTTCTCGATAAGTGCGATCGCCTCCTCGACCTTCTCCGAGGCGAGGGGCTCCAGCACCATGAGGATCGCCTGCCGATACTGCCGCCAGGTTGACGGAGCGACGGAGTAGCGAAGCCCTCGACACCAGTGGGCGAATTCGACAGGGTCGAAGGCTTCGACGTCTGAGCTAAGGCCGCGCTCGCGGCGGAACCTCTTGACCAGGTCTTCGCCGCGCTTGTGATACATAGCGACCGTGCTCGCAGCCCGCTTGGGCGCAGTCGCGGTCCCGTTGTGGCCATCACGACGCCTCTTTGCCGCGCGCTCCAACTCAGCCTTTGCCGAATTCCGGATATCCCGAAGGGCTTCGTCACTGGGCCGAACCGAAAACGGGGTCGGGGAACCCGGCTTCCGTGGCATTCCACCGGGAACGCGGCGCGGCTGAGGAGCCGACTCTGGCTTTACGTCTACGCCGCCCAGCCCGGGCATTCCCGGAACCTTGCCCGGCCGACTATTCGGCTTGGGCGAAGACGCAGGCCTATGGTCAGATGCCGCTGCACTTTCCGCAGTCGTGTCAACATTGGGGAATTCCGCGCGCCCCTGGGCGACTTCCTGGCTTGCTATGGTGTCAACATTGGAGGGGTCGCGGCTGAGCTCGCCGCCGACGAGGGCGACGTCCCAGCCGATCGTGCCGGCACCGCGCAGCCGGGGCAGCAGGGCGCCTGCGACTGCCGGCCGGGCGGCCACAGCTGCCGGTCGTGGACGCGCCTGGCTGGGCGTGTTCGACGAAGGCTCTTGCTTGGGATTGCTGCTGCTCATGGGTCCTCGGAGATGGGCCTAGGGGGCTGAGTGATGAGGGCGATTTCGAGGGCTTCTTGGAAGCTCCATCGAAGAATCGTTTTCAGAGAGAAATTCTCGTCCCCCCGTTACTTCCCAAAAAAGTAACGCGTTTCCGCAATTGTGCAACAGATTACCGCATCTAATCCTTCGCCGGGTCCTTGTTCACCCTGACACGGTCCTTCCCCATGGGGCGCCATGGCGGAAATCTGTTACAATCATGCGGAAACGCGTTACCCGATCTCGACCCCATCGACCCCGAGAAGGGCGGCAAGGGGCTCCTTCAACCCGCGGAAGCCAGCGCCATGGGCGCCTCGGTTGCAGCGAGATTCACGCCTTGTTCTCATGGCACCCATGGCCAAAAACACGAGGCTCTTGCGACCCCTGGCGCGCTCATCGGACTCATCCCCATCACACCATGAGCAGCAGTTCCGCTTTCACCATCGGACTCAGCAACAACAGATGACGCGCCATGGCTCGGACGATCTCAGCGAAGCCTCGAAATCGACGCTTCGCGCCCTTGGGAATCCCCATGGATCGCCATGAATCGCCCATGGAAGGCCCAAAATGCCCCATGAACCAGCTACTTTATGGGTCGTATCCGGCCGTTTTAGGGAGCAATGACAGAACGCCGGTTTCGCGTCGAAAATTCCGTGACACCCGCCCCTCTGAAGGGAATAGAGCCCCATGGAAGACCCATGAGGTAACGCGTTTCCGCAACTTCGTAACGGGCTTCCGACAAAAGGAATCGCGTTCCCGCTACTCTGCGCGAGATTTCCGAAACACTGCTCGGCTTTTCCGACACATGGTAACGCCGCGCCGCTGGTTTGAATCGCGTTTCCATCAAACGGTAACGACATAGCCGAGGGTGCACACGTCGTGCAGAGCGCGCGCAGTGCGCAGGCACTGCGCGCGCTCTGCACCGGCTATCCACGGGGACAGAGGAAATAAGGATTGCCAAATCGCGATCTTGCACAGACGATGAATCGTGAAATCGATCCTTTGCGATGAAGGATTGATCGTCAGATTTTCGTTCGGTCCTCGAAGGACCAGGAGACTCGCATGATGCTCAACCGCAGAGCGCTTGTCGGCGCCGTGCTTTCGACAGTCGCCCTGACGGCGGCAGGATGCGCCAACAAGGTTCAGGTCGAACCGATCGCAGTCGAAGGACCCGACGCCACTCAGCTCCTCGCCGAATCCGCTTCGCGCTCCGCTCGCGCACAGGAGGAGCTCGCTCGCATCCAGACGGCCCGAACGGCTCCGGTCCCGAAGCCGGTTCAGGAGAGCCTCGCCGGCGTGCCCGCCGATCTTCGTCGCACCACCACGATGGAATGGACGGGGCCGGGTGAAGAGGCCGCGCGCCGCATGGCCGGGCTCGTCGGCTGGGACTTCCGCGTCATCGGCAACCCGCCAGCCACCCCCGTGATCGTCAACGTCTCGATGCGCGACGTCGCCGCGGTGAAGATCATGGAAAACATCGGTCTGCAGACCCAGCCCTTCGGCCAGGTCGCGGCGATCGAATCCGAGCGCCGTATCGAGTTCCGCTATCTGAATGCCGGTGTCCGGCCGCAGCGCGGCGGCTCGGCCTGGAAGATGACCAAGTGAGGCATCAGTGAGCGTCCGCCTCATTCCGACCGTTCGCACCTTCCTGCTGACCTCCGCCGCGGCCTTCGCCCTGGCGGGCTGCGCTGCGACGCCCATCAAGGTCGCTCCCGATCCGTCCGCGGTGAACCCGGGCTATCAGGCCGGCAAGCTCGATATTCCGACCGAAGCGGTCCCGTCGCTGGAGGAGGTCGTCAACAAGGCGCCCTCCGGCCAGAAGACCGTCAAGGAAGGCGAGGACAAGCTGCGCGGCGGCGCCATGAAGGACGCTGCCCTGTCCTACGGTGCGCGCGCCGGTCTGGCGTGGGAGAGCCGCACGATCAATCGCATGCTGCAGGAGCAGTCGAACAAGATCGCGCGGACCTATGATTTCCAGCGCACGATGATCAAGGGCCCCGACAACGTCATGATCCTGCCCCCGGTCATCGCCGAGGCCAAGGAGGCGTGGGAGACCAGCGAGGCGGGGAAGACGCTGCGGGTGGCTGACACCGTCTACGAAATCGTCGAGCAGGCGCGCTTCACGGCGGTCCCTCCGATTTGGCAGTCCTACCTCGTTCGCGACTACCGCACCCCCGAGCCGCCGCCGGACAGCCTTCTGCCGCGCGACTCGACCGAGCGCGAGCAGTGGAAGCGCTGGGTCAGCGAAGGCTGGGCCATGGGCCAGAAGCAGGCCCGCGAGATCTTCCAGGCCGACCTGGAGCGGCTGGAGCGCGATTTCAACGGCATGGTCCGATACAAGTCGCTGCTGGAGCAGAACAAGGTCTCGGCACCGGTCGTCTCGGACGCCCGTCTGGGCACCACCGGAACCGGCCAGGACATGCGCGTCAACGATCGCGCCATCCGGATCACCCGCGATCCGAGCCTGAAGGTGGACGCACCGAAGGACTGGCAGGCGGCGCCCACGACACCGGGCCCTAACGGCACGACCACTGGCGCGACGCCGCCGAAGCCACAGGCGAAGCCGTCCGCGGAGCGCCCGAAGGCGCCGACACATCGGCCCTCCGCGAACCGGAGGGTATGGGACGGCCGTGCAGCGCCTTCCAAGCCCGCCGTCGCGCCTGTGAAGGCAGCGCCTGCGAAACCCGCTCCTGCGGTCCCGGAGACGTTCTGAGCGCCATGTCCCAGGAAGAGCTCATTGTCGAAGCCCCTGCTCCCGTTCCGCGTCGCGATGTTTTCGCGGGGCGGCACGACGGCAGCGTGCTGCCGGTCACCGGGCGCTTCACCCGCGACAGCTTCGACGAGCTCCTGATCTGGGCCGGCGAGCGCAAGGCGTCCGACATCACCTTCCAGACCAACGAGTTCGTGAAGGCTGAAATCGGCTCCGAGATCGTGCGGATCACGCAGCGTCCCCTGACCAACGACGAAATGGAGGACTTGGTCCGTTACGTCTACCAGACGCACGGCCCGGGCATGGTGCAGGCCGGCTACGATCTGGACCCCTCGCATGAGGTCCGTATCCACGGTCGTCAGATGCGCTACCGTGTCAACGTCACCGGCATCCGCATCCCGCAGTCGACCGGCTACCAGATCACGGTCCGTACTCTGCCGAGCCGGCCTATCCCGCTGGCCGACCTCAATGTCGAGCCGGAGATCATCCAGAACATGCGTCCGGCCCAAGGCATGGTGCTCGTCACCGGGCCGACCGGTTCGGGCAAGTCAACGCTTCTGTCCTCGCTCGTGGGCGACATCGTCTCGAAGCCGAATGCGAACGAGAAGGTTCTCGAATACTCCTCGCCCATCGAATACGTCTACGACGGCATCGTCGATCCATCGGCATCGGTCGCGCAGACCGAAGTCGGTCGCCATCTGCGTCCGCATGACGGCGACGGGGCGGACACGCAAGAGAGCCTCTACGCCTACGCCGTTCGCAACGCGCTGCGCCGCAAGCCAACGATCATTCTGATCGGCGAGGCTCGCGACAAGGCGACGATTGCAGGCTGCGTCGAAGCCGCTCTCACCGGGCACCTCGTCTATTCGACCACGCACGTCATCGGCGTTCCGGAGACGCTTCGGCGCCTGGTTCAGCCGTTCCCGGCGGAGGCCAAGCGCGCGGTCGGCTACGACATCATGCAATCGCTGCGCATGGTCGTCACCCAGCTGCTGTTCCCGCGTATCGGCGGCGGCCGCGTCGCCTGTCGCGAGTTCATGATCTTCGACAGCGCCACGCGAAACGCCTTCCTCGGGAAGGATCCCGACGACTGGCCGGCCCTGGCCCGCAAGATGATGCTCGGGAAGCGCGCCGTGTCACGGACGCTGTCGGAATCGACCTATCTCGCCTACCGCGAGGGGCTGCTTTCGCAGGAGCACTGGCATGCCCGTGTACGCGCCGATCGGGAGGCTGCTTGATGTTCACGAGCAACCGCAACATCGCGTGCGAAGCCTGTAACGACACGGGCTATCGCACGGTCCATTTCTCCTGCGGAACACCATGGCGGACCGACTGCGACTGCGTCGCCGGCCGCCTCGCGCGAGCAAGGCGTGCGCGCCCTGTTCGTTCTGGTGCCCCAGCAACACGGAGTTCGACGCCCATGCAGGTTTCTCCCTTCGTCGATCAAATCCGCAACGCGCTTCGGCGCGAGCCGTCGATCGTCAGGGTCCTCGAGGCTCAGGACAAGGCAACCATCGCCAGCTGCGTCGAGGCCGCCCTGAAAGGTCGGCTCCAAGGGCAGGGAGCACCCTGATGGCTCACTGGCGCGAAACATCGAAGCCCGCGCGCTTCTGGAAGGTCGACGCCCGCGCGGGCGTCTTCGTTCTTTTCACCCTGATCCACTTCCGGGTCTGGACGGTCACCCTGACCGCCGCCGTGCTCTTCCTGTTCTGGTTCCTTGAGCGGCGCGGAATGTCGCTCGGATCTGCCTTCCGGGCCCTGCGGGCCTGGCTCATCGGGGATCACCGCCCCGCCCTCGGCCGCTTCAAGGAACGCGGCCGCATCGATTTCCAACGTCGCCCGGACTGAGGGCTGAGAGAGGACACCATGGCCAAGAATCCCTTCCTCGTCGCCATCGACGACGGCTACGCCCAGATCAAGATCTTCGGCTCGCCGCTCGACGGCAGCGAGCCCATCCGCAAGGTCTTCCGCACCTCCGTTCGCTCGGGTCGTCATCGCATCGCTTCGATCGACGGCGGCGGCTTCGTCGACTGCTACCGCGCCGAAGAGGGTGACGAGTTCACCGTCTCGGAGGAGGTCGAGTCCGAGAACACGCAGTTCGACAGCTTCCACACCTCGACGATGAACCGAGTGCTGGCTCACCATGGCCTCGCGCTCGCCGGCTATCGCGATCGCAATGTCGAGCTGATCACCGGCCTGCCGGTTGCCGACTACTTCTCGCCGGACGGCGCGATTAACGAGGAGAAGATCAGCACGAAGACGGGCAACCTGCTGAAGGCGGTCACCTCGATCTCGCCCGAGACCAAACTCGCTCGCGTCGTCGGCGCTGATATCGGCTGCCAGGCGGTCGCGGCTCTCTTCGACTACGCGCTCGATGACAATCTGAAGCCGCGACCTGGCGTCGACATCAGCGGCCCGGTTGCGATCGTCGACATCGGCGGGCGCACCACCGACATCGCCGTTATCTCCGGCGGCAGCAAGATCGACACCAAGCGATCGGGCACCTCGAACCTCGGCGTGCTGGACGTCTACAAGGGGCTGGAGCAGGCGCTGCACAAGAAGTTCGGCTTCCGCGACACCCTGCCGATCAAGGATCTCGATCTGGCGATCCGCACGCACAAGATCCGCATGTGGAACAAGGTCGAGGAGATCGGAGACCTCGTGAAGGCGGCCGTGCGCGAGATCGAGACGCAGATCGAGCGTGAAGTCGAGCGCAAGCTGTCCTCGGCCGCGACGATGAACGCTGTCGTGTTCGTCGGCGGCGGCGCCGCGCTCTTCCCGAACGCGCCCAAGCAGCTTCGGAACGGCGTGACCGTGGAAGACCCCGAGTTCGCCAATGCGCGCGGCCTGTGGAAGTCCGCGCGCCTCCAGCAGCGCAAGCAGGGCCGCAACGCGGCCTGATCGAGAAGGCAGTCCCTTGACCAAGCGGACCATCAACCGGAAGGCCCAGCGCGTCAGCGTCTACTTCTGGCCCAATGTCGACGACGACAAGGCGGTCCTTGAGCTCGCCCAAGCCCTGTCGGCCGCCGGCAGGACCTCCGACATCATGCGCCAGGCCATCAAGCGTGGCCTGCGCGCCATGATCGAGGCAGGCGACATGCCGCCGAGCCTGGTCGATCGCCTCAGCCTCAAGCGCCGCCTCAACGCCCGCGAGAAGACGGACGGGATCACCATCGTCCCGCTCCCGGCGAGCTACATGCCGGTGGCACAGCCTCATCCGGCTGCCGCTCAGCCGGCTCCCGCGCCCTACGACGCCGTCTCGGTCGAGCCGACTTCGGAGCTCCCGCCCGAGCCTGCTTTCAACATGCTCGACAGCCTCGCGAACCTGATGCCGTCGAGCCGTGTCGAGCTCCCGCAGGACGCCGACACCTGATCTGTCTCGACGCCCTCCCGGACGTTGAGCCCCAGCACGAGATCCCCAGGAGAGACTGATGGCAGCCCGCAACGACCAAACCGGCGGAAGTCATACCGAAGCCACCGGCATCGTCGCGATAATCGTCATCTCAATGGTGCTGATCGGCATCTGGATGCTCGCCAAGCCCGCGATCATCTACCCGGCCTTCGCCATCAACTGGGTTCTGATCAAGATCATCCAGCTCACGATGGGGCTCGGCCAGACCGGGCAGAATATCCTCGCCTTCATCGAGGCGACGCTGAAGGGCAACCAGGATCCGTGGCTGATCAGCTTCTCCGACTTCTACACCTTCAAGTCCCTGATCGGCGAGCGCGCGAAATACATCGTCGCGGCCATCACCGGATCGCTGGCCATTCTGGTGATGTTCCGGATGAAGGGCGACGGGTTCAAGCGCAAGCTCAACCTGGTCTCGCTGGCGCAGGACAATGCCCGTCACTGGCGCACAGCGCTCTTTAGCGCGCGCTTCGATCCGAAGAAGCCTTGGACGGAGATGGCGCCTCAGCGCAAGCCCCACGACTGGCTCCTGGAGCGGAACATCGAGGTCGTCGACCGCAAGGTGAAGGATTACGCCAAAGCCGAGCAGGCCTTCATCGAGCAGCTGGGTCTTCCGTGGCAGGGCATCGACAACCTTCCTCTGTACATGCAGTGCCTGGTCGCGATCATCGGAGCCCACTTCCATCTGCGCGGCAGCTCAGAGGCCGAGAAGCTGCGCGGCGACATCACCTATGTCTACGTCACCAAGGAAGGAGAGCAGCGGGACGAGGCGCTGAAGCTGCTCATCGATCCCTATCTGAAGAACCCGAAGATCCGCGAGCTCGTGGCCGAGCACACCGCGAACCATGCCTGGACGTCAACCGCGCTGATCCACCTGCTTTTCAAGGCTCGCGACGGCGCCGGGGTGCTCGCGACGAGCGACTTCCTGTGGCTGAAGCCCATTGATCGCAGCCTCTATTACGTCCTGAACAATGTCGGACGCCGGAAATTCCACATCGAGGGCGCAGGCGCGATCTCGCATTACTGGCACGAGAATATCGCCCGAAAGCCGATCAGCGAGCCCAAGGTCGGCAAGGCTGTGGAGGGGATCAGCCACTACATGGGCGAACGAGGCGTGGATGAGCTCAAGGTTCCGGCCAAAAAGGAGTTGAACGCCCGCTCCTAGGGCGTCACCAAGGATAGATAGAGCGATCCTTGATATCGCATCGAATCGAATGGAGTTGCCGGTGTCCACTTCCCAGATCATCGAGCATGTTGCAGGCGAGCGCCTGACCATCATCGAGGCCGACGGCCTCCCGGCAGTGTTCTCGGTCGCCGGATCTGACGGCCAGTGGAGCGTGGTGAAAAGCAAGGCCGGGGCTGAGCAGACCGTGTTCAGCGGGCGCTCCGAGGCGGAGGCCGGCAAAACGCTCGATGGCATCGCGACCTTCCATGGTGCCTCAACTTCTCCTCAGCCTGCAGCGAACGCGCAGACCGCGGTCTCGGTCGCCCAGCCGCTGAAGGCTCCCCGCTTCCCTCTGAAGGCGTCTACGGCCCTGCCGTGGGCCGCCGTGGTGATCCTCGGCGGCGTCGTGCTGGCTGACCGCTTCGTGCCCCGGCAGCCGGTCGCCATTCCCGTCGCAGCGGCGCCGGAGGTCATGACGCAAGCCAGCGAGCCTCTGCAGCAACTCCCGAGCACCATTGCCCGGGTGAAGACCCCGGCGCCGACTATCCCCCCGCTGCCCGGTCAGACGGCCGCTGCACCCGCAGCCGAGAAGACTGCAGACCCTGCAAAGGCCGGGCCCGACGGAAAGGTCGATACCCAGACCATCGTCGACAGCGCCCGTAAGCTGGTCGCCGAGAAGGGCGCCGAGGGTGCGAGCGGCGAGATGCAGCAGCTCCAGGCCGTCCTCGACCTCCTGAACAGCAACGAGAAGCTCACCCCCGAGCTCATCCGCAACGTGCCCCACGACCTTGCGCAGAAGCTCAAGGAAGCCGGCGTCGTCGCGAGCCCCGAAGAGGCGGCCGCGGCAGCCAAGGCACGAGGCCAGAAGGAGCTTCGCATCGTCCGACTCGATGCCCTGACCCTCGATCGCATGCGGGACAAGGACGGCGTTTCGACCGTTCCTGAGGCCGGCACCTGGGCACTTACGAATAATTCCGTGGTCATCCCGCTGCCTGGCGGCGGCGATATCCGGCGGCCCGACGACCTTAAGACCTTCCACCTCGAACCGTGAGGCGATCGTGTTGTCTCCCCTTCAATTCCTCGTCTTCTTGTCGATGATCAGCATCGGCTTCGTGTCGGTCTCCTCGGCCCATGAATTCGGAAGCCTGATCCGCCTCGGGAAAATCGCCTCGCCGGAGGCCATGGTTCATTTGCTGATCGCCGCTGCAGGGTTGGCCTGCATCACGGGCGGCTGCCGGTGGTTCCTGAAGCGGCTGTGAGGGCAACTTCGTTTCTCCCTCTGCAAGCCCGTCCTGGAGCCTCCCAATGCCTTCGAGCACCAACCAGCGGGCGGTTCTCCCCCTCGAACTGGCGAAGGTCGCAGGTCTCGCTTTCCCTCCAACTGCGGCGGCTCTATTCGGGTTTGCTTGGTTCGTCCGGACCGTCCGGGATCCGCTCTGGGTTCTAATGGGGATGTTCGGCATGGCCCTCGTCGTCGGCGTTACGACTTTCCTGATCTCCGCCTGGTGCGACCGGAAGATCAACGACGACGCCGACCAGAGCCGTTTCCGCGATGGAGGCGAAAACGAATCGTCTCTCGCCAAATAGACCACCGCCTCCACCGTCTCGGGCGCGCACGCCCCCGCCAGCGCCCGGCAAATGACCCTCAGGCATATCCGCATGACCAAGGCTTTCGCACCGCTTCTCGTGCCATTTCTGGCACTCCTCACGCTATTCCGGCAGCGGCTTTCCCTCAAGCAGAGGCTCGTAAAGATCCCGATGATCAACGACGCAACAAGCTCCTTGATCCGATTGGCCAAACTCTCGGCTCCCATCGGGGCGCCTTCGCTTGCGATGCTGCTCCTTTTCAGTTGGGCTGCCGACGACCTTCGCGAACGGGCCATAGTTGTCGTGGTGATCCTTTCGGCGGTTGTCGTCAGCCTCGTGGCCTATTTCGCGTATTGTCGGTGTACCTCGCTGGAAACCAGCCAGGCGAATGCCGCTGCCGGCAGTGAGGGAGACGTGCTTCCAACGTCGCCTTACGACACCTACCGGATGCGAGTGCTCGGGTCGTCCGATGATGGCCGCGTGACCTTCATCGCTCCCGTCCCCGTCGGGTGCGAGGACAGCGGAGCGGTCGACCCCGTTGGTGGTAGCGGCGGCAACGCCTAGCTCCGCGCACCTGCTGCTCTAGGCGCAACCTGATACCTGCCCTCCATGGGTCATGGGCGCCATGGCTCCCCATGGGTTCTGAGCCAAGTTCGAGCCGCTCCATCAGCGCGTCGCGAAAATGCGATTTCGCGTAGAAAAATCCGTGTCATTTGCAGATTTCGCCGACCCGCTGGTAGACCCGTACAGCGCCTTCCTGGGGTCGATCCATCCTTCGCTACCTGCCAGAAAATCCCCTTCAGAACACCTTCCCATGGGGTTTTCATGGCGTTTTTAGCTGTGCACCCCCTGTGCACCTGCAGTGCGCGTGCAGTGCGGGTGCAGTGCACCGCACTTTTGCCGAAGGCTACCTTGAGGCGGTTCGACCATGGGCTCGGCGGGCCTCCATGGGGACTTCGATGAGGGCGCCCCACCATGGAGAAGGTCCCCATAAGAACGACTCCCCCATGGCGACCCACGTCATCGCCGGCCGAACGCAGACCGGACACCGACTCGATCGGCGACTTGGTCTGGGACGAGACCCCGGCGAAGGCTTACCTTGGCTGTCGCAGCATAGATCTCGACATTGATGACACGGCAGCGCGCGGCGAGCCTTGGGGATGTGGGTCTGGGGAGGAAAAATGCGATTTGCAAGGAAGAGCAAGCTAAGTCTCTTTAGCTTGCTCCAGAAATCACCGGCATCGACACAGGCTCTGGTGTCAAGATTGAAGCCCGATGAGTCCCGTCTGATGCGCCCTCTGGCCGCACTGATAGACGTCGACGACCCGGCCTTGCCGCTGATCCGCGAGTTGGCTGCGTCCTCAGGCGACGCGGTGATCCTCGCGCCCGACGAGGACGTTCACGAGAAGGTGCTGCTGCGATTGCAGGTTACGACGCGGTCGGTGCTCGGAGCGGTCGGCTACGAGACCGGCGGCATTCTGGTCGATGCCGGCCGCATCCGGGTTCTCGGCGGGGGCGAGCGCTCACTGCTGACTGTGAACAAGGCGATCGATGGCTTCAGAGATGCGGTGTTCGTCGCCGATGACGTGCTCGGCGGTATCTTCGCGCTGAATGGAGGAGGCTTTGGCCCAGCAGATCTCGGGCAGATCTTCAACCTGGCAGCGGGCAGTATCGCCTAGTCCTGCCTCGATATCGGGTACGCAGATTTCGTCTCCTGGTGCCTGACCGGCGACCGCGACGCGCTTTATGATCGGTTCGCCCGGCTGCCGGCTTTCAAGGAGCCGGCGCCTGCCATCTCGATGGCCTGGTCGTTCTACCCGTTCCTCTGGGCGAAAGAGGCGGGGACCGCGCCGCCGGCGGCGCGGGTCGTGCCGGCGGATGGGATTGTGCAGCTCCGGATCGAATTTTCGGGTTTCGAGGTCGAGTCGGACGGCACCAAAGCCGGCCGTGCCAGTCACATTGCCATTGCAGCCTGCGGCGCCGGCGAGAAGCGAGCATCGAGGAGCGCCTGCGCCTCGGCACCGATGTCGACAGCGATGGGGTTGAATTCGACGACCGCGTCGCCGCAGATCCGTGCCACAGCCTCGATGCCGGTGCCTTTGCGCCGACGGAAGACGGCCAGATCGGTGCAGGGATCGGAGGGATCGAGATTGAGCTCGGTACGCAGCACTTGGCGCTCCGCTTCGCTGAACGGCTTCATCCAAGCGGCATTCGCGTCTCCGGCGACCACGGTCGCAACGCGGATCTCGCGGCGGTCCTCCGCCGGCGCCTGAACCCACGCCCGGCGGAGCCCGTCGGTGCTGGTGAAGGCTCGCACATGATCGACCTGGTGGTGTCGGTTGAGGCCGGCAGTCGCATCTTCTGATGCCTTCTGCTCCGCCTCGAGGCCACCGTAATAGCGGGTGGCGAAGGTCGCGCCTACGGGGAAGGTCTCAGAGGGACCGGCCTCACGCAGGATGACGATGTGCTCGCGACACACGGCGCGGCGCTGGCCCGGTTCGTCAGCCTTCTGGCGCGTCTGGATGAGGAAAGCGCGTTGCATATCGAGCTCCAATTCGATCACTGTGCCGACGATCAGATTGGAGCTCGAAAGTCACAACTCAGGGCCCGAGCCGCGGCCCCTGCGGCTCAAACTGAGCAAGGGCTTCTTCGGCTTCAGCCTCGATCTCCACGAGCTTTGCGCGCTCGTCGAAGAGCGCCTGGAGCTCTTCACGCTTCTTGGCGATGTTCTCCTCGACGCGTAGGAGATTGTTCGACGCAGCAATTGTGCCTGCTTCTGCGAAGGCTCGCGCATGCTCCAGTGCCGCGGTCTCGACGGCGCCGCGCATGATCTGAAGCAGCTCGCGGGAAGTTCCCGAAGGGGCCTCCTCGTACTGCCTGTCGCTGCGCATTCCCTTGAACGAAAAGCGCGACGTCGGAAGCTCCGTGCGGCCGGTGATACCCTTGTCCGACATCACAAAATGCTCGCTGCCGGTAACGGGGATCCCGCGGATCACGACCCCATCGTCACCCTCTACCCGCACATATGCCTCGTCGCGGGCGATCGGCGTCACCTTCACCCGGCCCTTCGGGGTCTGGATCAGAAGCGGCTCGACCGTGTTTCGGAATTCGCGGGGCATCAGGTTCTCCTTGCTGCCGCGAAAGTGGCCTGCGCTCTCGCAATCTACAACGACCATTCTGGCTTGCAGCGCCGGACCGTAGGCTTTCTGACGAACAGGGAGTCGAACACATGGCCAAGATCGTTGCCTGGGCGGACCACCGCTCCGCCGTCTTCGGGCGTCGCAAGCGCGCCCGTCAGGAGCGTTGGCAGTTCATGCGCTCTTCGACCCCTGTCGAGATCCCGGTCGCCGAAGGCGCCCCTGTGAAGGCTCTTGAGCTGCAATACGAGCGCTACCAGGGCGAATGGGGTAGGTCCCCAAAGCAGACCGTCTCGATCGTCTTCGAAGGGCTCGACGGCGCGCTCCGCCACACCATGCGACTTCAGGATCAACGCCCGGTCACGCCCGATCTGCTCCACGACCCCAATGCATGGAGGTTCGCGCAGTACTGGCCGTTTGAGAAGGCTGTCGACCTGAAGGGCGACATCCTGCCCGACGAGGCGGTTGCGATCGCACAGATGGCCGATATCTCGCGAGACGGACGGGAATGGCAGCAGGCGAGGGCGGCTCGTGTCGCATCAGACCTGATGATGCACGAAGGCAATCTCTGGAAGCGAGATTCTGAACCGGTGTGGCGAGTCCAGATGCAAGCCGGCAAGGGGATCGTCGACTATGGACGCGCCAACACGACCAAGTCCGGCGCCTTCATCTTCCGCATCGATCAGCAGACCGCTGCAAATGATCTCGCGAAACAGCTGACGCTCAAAGGACGGCCCAAGCTCAACTCGATGCGGGTTGCTCATCTGGATTCGGCCTACCTCACGGTCCCGGAAGCCGGCGCGACGCTCGAAACCGCGGCCATGGCGCTGCGTTCGAACCTTCGCAAGCTGATGAGCCACAGAAAGGTCGCCGAGGAGCTCAAGCCGTTTGAGCAGTCCTTGCTGAGCGCCTGGGCCAGCGGCGACACCGCTGATGTGATCGCCGCGCTTCAGACGCTCCTGCGGGTGTATGACGGCATCTATGATCCTCGCTACGACGACCGGAACTCTCATTCACCGTCGGAGGCTCTGTGCAGCTGGAGTGTCCTGCTGCAGATCGGACTTGAGGCCAATCTTATCCCGACGACGCTTCCCGGCGAGACCACCATTGGCCGGCTCGACGAGGTTGCCGACGATGGCTTGGCCGAGCTCGGCATGGATCTATGAAGGCCCGTCCACGGATTCCTTCATCCAACAGCGAGTTTGGCCTTCGAGATGCGCGGCGCTGACGTTAGCGTCCATGGATCGTTTGTTGGTTCTTGGTAATCGTCATGCCCTTCCTGGATTCCGCATCTCCGCAAGCCTCTCTCGCCGCGCTCATTCGCGCTGTCGAGACCGCGCCTCAGGATTTCTCCGGCGGCGATTTCAACCAGGCGCTGGAGCTGGCGACCATGGCGGCGGGCGCGTTCGGCCTTCGGGACGACGCCTTCCGCTCGAACCTTCATCGCGCGCTCGCCGGCAACCTGATCGCCGCGACCAACCTGATGAGGGCACTCCTGCCGAGTGGCTGCTGGTATCGCCTCGAAGGGCGGGATGATGCTATCGTTTGCTCGGTCCACGACGCCACCGGCGCCGCCCTCTCGGTCGGAGGCCATCTCGGCAACCCGGCGCTGGCCCTGTCACTCGCTGTCTTCAAGGCTGTGAAGATTGAGTGCGTCGCCCCGGCTCGTGTCGAGCAACGGGTTTTGATGCCTGCGGCGGTGTCAACACTGCCAGCTTCCGATGCCACCGCTCCAATCGTCGCCACCCTGCCGGCGGAAGCGGCTCCCGCTCAGCCAACTCCGGCTCCTGCGCCGCTCGATCTGGCGCGACGCGAACCGGAGTTTCCGACGGCCAGCGTTGGGATTGTCGAGCAGATGGCCGCGCTCGAAGCCCTGCTGGGCCAGGATTTCGAGCAGCGCCGCGCGTCCTGGCTCGCCTGACATGAGCGTTGCGCCCCTTTCTTTCGAGGAAGCCAAGGCCGAGCACGCGAGGCTCGGCGCTGAGCTCACGCGGCACGACGCCCTGTATCACGGCGAAGACGCGCCGCTGATCACGGACGAGGCCTATGACGCGCTGCGGCGCAGCTTCAATGCGCTCGAAGCGACCTATCCCGAGCTCGCTAAGGTTTCATCGCCGGCCCGCGCCGTCGGGGCGCCGGCATCGAGCGCGTTCGAGCCGGTCCCCTATGCCGTCCCGATGCTGTCTCTCGGAAACCTGTTCGCGGAATCAGAGGTCGCCGAGTTCCTCGGCCGCATCGATCGCGGGCTTCGCCATCAATCCTCAGAGATGGTCGGCGAGCTCAAGATCGACGGTCTCTCGCTCTCGCTTCGATACGAGCACGGCCTGCTTGTCCGCGCCTCCACGCGCGGCGACGGCTCGATCGGCGAAGACGTTACGGCGAATGCCCGGACCATCGCCGATATCCCGCACCAGCTCGTCGGCCCCGCGCCGGAGCTGCTCGAAGTGCGCGGCGAGGCATTCATGACTCGCGCTGATTTCGAGGCGCTCAATGCGCAGCAGGAAGCCGCGGGCAAGAAGACCTTCGCCAACCCTCGCAATGCGGCCGCTGGCAGCATCCGCCAGTCGCGAGAGGTCACGAAACGCCCCCTGCGGTTCTTCGCTTACAGCTGGGGAGAAGTCAGCGAGGATGGCCTGCTCGCCACGCATCTCGACATGGTCCGATCGTTTCGCGCGCTCGGTCTTCCTACAGCGCCGGAAACCTATCGCCTCGTCGGCGCCGAGCAGCTGATCGGCTACTATCGGCATATCGCCAAGGCGCGTGCCACGCTCCCCTTCGACATCGACGGCGTCGTCTACAAGGTCAACGACCTCGCGGCGCGCGAAGTGCTCGGCTTTGTCTCACGCGCGCCGCGCTGGGCGATCGCACACAAATTCCCGGCGGAGCAGGTGACGACGATCCTGCGTGACATCGAGATCCAGGTCGGCCGCACCGGTGCTCTGACGCCGGTCGCGCGGCTCGAACCCGTCATCGTCGGCGGCGTCGAGGTCAGCAATGCGACCTTGCATAACGAGGCCGAGATCCAGCGCAAGGATCTGCGGGTAGGCGACACCGTGGTCCTGCAGCGGGCTGGGGACGTCATCCCGCAGATCGTGGATCGCGTGCTGGAGCACCGACCCGCGGACAGCAAGCCGTATGTCTTTCCAACCCGCTGCCCGGTCTGTGGCAGCGCGGCCGAGCGCGAAGCGGATGTCGGTGACCAGGGCGGCGCGGTTCGGCGCTGCACCGGCGGTCTTCTCTGCGAAGCACAGGCTGTCGAAGGCCTCCTGCATCTCGTATCGCGAGAAGCGCTAGACATCGATGGGCTCGGAGAGAAGCAGGTATCATTCCTCTTCGAGACCGGCCGCATTCGGACTCCGGCGGACATCTTTCGCCTCGAAGCCACCGACGCGGCGCGAGAGGATCCGCTGCATCGGTGCGAGGGCTTTGGCGCCGTCTCGGTTCGCAAGCTCTTCGACTCGATCGCTTCGAAGCGGCGCTCGCCGCTCGAACGGATGATCTACGGCCTCGGCATCCGGCATGTTGGCCGTACCAACGCGCTTCGGCTCGCCCGCCATTTCGGCTCGTACCAAGCCTTCATCGACGGTGCGTCGAGCTCGGAGGGTCGTGCCCGGCTCTATGGCGTTGAGGGTGTCGGCGATGCCGCGATTTCATCGCTCTCGCGCTATTTCTCCGATCCCGCGAGCGCTGCGATCGCGATTGATCTTGGAAACGTCGTCGAGGCGATCCCGTTGAAGGTCGCTCGCACGGACACGGCGATTTCTGGAAAGACCGTCGTCTTCACCGGCACCCTTCAGAGGATGACACGCGACCAGGCGAAAGCGGGTGCCGAAGAGCTCGGCGCAAAAGTCTCGGGGTCGGTGTCGAAGAAGACGAGCTACGTCGTCGCGGGCCCTGGCGCCGGCGACAAGCTGGAAAAGGCGGAGGCCCTGGGGGTAACGGTACTGACGGAAGACGCCTGGCTCGCGCTCATCGCGGATGCCTCGACTGCGACAGAAGGATCGTAAGCATGGATTTGATTGCCGAGCTCGGCCGCTCGATCGATCCCGAGGCCTTCGACACGGACCTCTTCAGCGTCCCCCTCGAAAAGGGCCAGGAGCTCGCAGAGCGGAAGCGGAAGATCTCCACCGGCCTGGTCGAAGGCTTCGCGAAGCTCGACGAACGTTACAAGGTCGTCGAGCTTCCAGTGCCGCCTCATACCGGGGAGTACTACGAGATCGACGGCTATCGGGCCGGGAAGGGGCAATATCTCAGCCTCAGCGCAAAGCGGCTGGGAGAGTTCCTGGTGACCCTGATCCAGATGAAGGGTGATCTGGTTTCAGTTTACTGCCTGTCGCCAAACCACAGGAATGCGCACGTCATGGCGATCGTGCGGCTTCATCCTGACCGCAAGGCCGAGTTCGAGGCCGCCACGAACCTAGTGCTTAACGAGCCGACTCGGGTCGTGCTTGCCTGAAGCCAGGCGAGGGGAGGTCGCGTTTTGGGCGCATCATTCAGCCATGGCTTCCGACTCCATCCTGGTGTCGACGTCGACGGCTTCCTTGCGCGCTTCAGCGAACAGGCCCGCGCGCTCGCCTACAAGCTGACTGCGGCGCGGCTCGCACAACTTGCCCAAGCAACCGCCGACGACCGCTTCCTGGGTCGCGATCGAGACACATCCCCATCGCCGATCGATCTCGCCGTCGAGCAGATGAAATCTCGGTACGACAATTGCCAGGCCACAAAGCGGCGGGAGCCCGAGGACGATGTCCAATGCGAGGCGTCGCATGTCGAGCATGAGGGCCGGATCCACATCCTGCTGCACGCCGAAATGACGGAATACCATGATCTTCTGGTCGAGACCGAGGGCGCCGAGCGCTGGCCTTGGTACGATGCAGATGCCGCTCCTCCGGGTGTTACGAGCACCGAGTGGGATCGCCGGCGCGACACCTGGTTCGAGATCATGAAAATCCATGGTTGGTCGATGCCGGGCGTCTTCAAGCTGCTCGAAGAACTTCCGGCCGTCGCGACCGACGACATCCTCGCTGCTCTCCCCAGCCTCGAACGTCGCGCTCGCAGAATCGCATTGCCCAACTTGGTTGCCAGGCGTTGTCCTACGTCGCCAAGGGACATGAGCGCCGCGATCGAAGCCGTCATCGAGGCGTCGAGCTGGATCCAGGACACGGCCGAGGGCAAGGAAGCCCTCGCGACCGAGATTGCCTCGGTTTCCACGCAGCTCGCGCAATCAACCTTCCGCGTCGCCGGCGCCGCGGGGGATCCCACGGAGGTTCACGATGCCCGCCATGGATGCTGATGTTTTCTGTTCGGCGTTCGAGGCACACACCGCCGGCCGCGTGCGCGGCGAGCCGAACTTCTTCACGCGCCGAATGGCTATAATCCTGGCTGCCATGGACGGAACGACGCCTAGTGAAGCAGTCCAGCGGTGCGAGCAGCTCGGCCTGCTGAAGGCCGGCGCCTGGTCCTGGTTTGCCAGGAACGGTGGCATCACGGTTGCCCAGATTGAGCAGGTGAGGTCTGAAATGGTCCGCAATGTCTCGTGAGAAACTCGTCTTCGACCACATCCCCCAGATGGCCGAGACCTTCGGCGAGCCCTGCAGCAACTGCAAGCTGTTCGACGGGCTTTGTCAGAAGGGACACCGGACGAAGACCGTCGGCATCGCAACCGGGCACATCCCAGAGGCCTATGTTCGCCGCGTTGGCGGCTGCAGCGATCATGTGTTCCGGGAAGGATACTGGTACGGTGAGGAGCCCGTCCGCCCCTTCAGCGGAGACTACGGCGGCACCAAGACAAACCTGATGGTGTGACCACCGCCGCCGGGGGAAGCGCTATCAGCGCTTCTTCAGCTCTTTTTCGACCGCATCCGCGGAAGGACCTGCCTTCTTGACCGCCGCTTCGAGCTCCGCCTTCGAGACGCCGAACTTTTCAGTCCAGTAGCGAACCTCGTAATCCTCGCTCAAGCTGATGCGGGAACGATCCTGCGGGCCTCGATTGCTTTTGTCGTCCACCATGCTGGCCTCCATCTCTTTCGACGGAATAATCGCCAGGAGAGCGCAGGGTTCCTGATCACGCAAGCAGATGCGGTTCCAGGGAGGCCTGTCGATCTGGAGCCGGGCTGCGTGCTCCCAGCACGCTCACCCGACCATAATAGCTGCCTTCGGTTGATTGCCGGCGCCTGCTTCGACCAAATCGTGCAAGACCGCACCAGACGGTCACCCATCCGTGTCGGTCGTGGATCGGGCGCCAAGCTCGCTCTAGCGCCGCGGCACTACGAGAACCCCCTGCCGTCGAGCCATCGCGAGATCATAACCCTCAGGAAGGGGGTCTCGGGAAGGCCAGAATGCGCCGGCGAAGGAATACAGTGAGCCCTTGATCACGCGATTGTACATGAGCCGATACAGCCCCTCCGCGTTCAACTCCATCGCCCGAGGATGCAACTCGAACAATTCTGGGGCCGTTAGTGGTCGGCCTTCCTTTCGAATGATGTCCAGCGCCTCTTCGACAATCAAACGGTTGAGTTTTTTGGGATCAGAGGGATGCATACGGAGCGTGGGCGTCCAGGCGCCAATGCGAATCTCGCCATCGCGCTCAGTCATCCATCCCATGAGGACGCAGCGATCCACCAATCTGCGCGCGTAGATCAGATTTGCGTCCCCAGCGAAAAAGTCTCGGTGAGGGTGCTTTGCCATCACCGCCTCGAAGGACATGGGGCCTGATGCCTCGAAAACAATCTGAAGCGCCTCGTTGACAAAACGAGCTTCGAAAGCTCCCGTCCCGAACTTTTCCGGCATTACAACGGCCGGTGATCCATCGACGCCCCCGACCGGTGCTGCGTTGACGCGTCGCCCCCCGGCAGTGGCAGGTTCAGCCGTAGGCACGACCGGAGTTCCTGTCATGACGCGAATATACTCCTCCAGAGCTGCGATCTGGCGGGCGATCTTGGTCTGCTGAGCCATAAGGCTCTCCAGCTGCCGTCGAGCGACGCTGAGACCCATCTCTGCATTATCATCAACCGGCATTGCACGCTCCAGATCAAGAACGTCACTATGCGACTCGCCGCTGCATGGAACAAGCAAGCGGTCATTACAACGACGCACCGGGCGAGCGGGTACGCCCTTCAATCTTAACCCGCCGCTCCTCCGTTCCTGGTTTCCCTGCCCGCAGGCGGACGGTACTCTCCGCGCTCATCGCGTTCGAGGCGAGCACAGGCTCGACGGCTGCGAACATGTCGTCGGCATTCTGGCCATAGATGTAGACGCTAGCCCCTGTCAGCCCGCCGCCGGCCTCTGGCCCCAGGGTCAAGCCAAAGTCATGGCCGTCGACGATCCCGAGGCCATTGAGCGCGGTGGCAAGCTCTGCCTCGAAGCTCGCGATGTCGGCAACGACGCGGTCCGCCTCAGACAGCGATGAGCTCGGAATTTCGATGATGAGGGCGTGCTCGTTCTCGTCGGCCACAGTTAAAGCTCGCTCTTGTCGCGGGCTCCTACATTCGCTCACCGATCCCCAACCGATCAATGGCAGATCGTGGATGACGCCAAGACCCGCGGCTCATCTGCGCCGCGTCAGTGTCGAAAGCGTCAGCCCATCTCAGGAGCGGGCGCGAGGGCCCGTGCCGGCGTTGGCGCCGCATAGAGGCGAGCGAGCATCTTGTCCTGGGTCTGCGCGATCCGCTGCAGCTTGGCGATCGCCGTCGGCGACAGGCGCATCATGTTGTCGACCCAGGCCTCGCCGAGGTGCTCCAGCTCTTCCTTCATGTTGCCGCTGCGGCGATGGAAGGCCGAGAACAGCGCAAGCCGTGCTGCGTGGATGGGCAACGTGTCCCGGGCGTACTTTTCGATCCACCCGATGCCGGTGCCGTTCGGCACGACCGCGTCCAGGCCGCCGGCATCATAGAACGCCTGTGCAGTCAGCTCGTCTCCCGAGTGGAGCATCTTCAGCGCGGCGCTGTTGCCCATCTTACGGCCGAGCACCGCGATCGCCGTGATCGGGAAGTGGTTGAACTTCACCTCGGGGTAGCTGAACGAAGCCTGCTCCTCGGCGATCATCAGATTGCAGGAGCGCGGGGCGTCGATGCCGCCACCGATCGCCTTGGCGTGGATGGTCGAGAGCGTGATGGTCAGCCCGCCCAGGCAGCTGGCGTTACGCGCGGCATCCTCACCTGAAACGCGGGCATATTCGAGCATGGCTGCGCGATCGTTTTTCGCCAGGCAGTCGAGATAGAAATCGAGATCGCCACCAAGTGTGAAGATCGGGCCGCGGCCGCGGAACGCGAGAAAGCGAACCGGGCAGTCGATGTAGCGCGAGCCCCAGAGATCCATGATCGACTGCTGGACCTTGCCCAGGCTGCTCAGCAGCTCGAACGTGAAGATCGGCTTCGGCTCGGGAACGATCGTTACCCAGAGAAGGCTCAGCTCCGCGTCGAAATCGAGCTCGATCTGCGGGAGATGACCAGCATGCCCTCGGATCGCACCGACGACGTCGTCGGCGAGCAGCGCAGAATTCGCGACAACGGACTTGAGCAAGGCTAACCCCCAGGCATTCGGACCCGCGAGGCGATTCCTGGCGGCGATGCAAGGATCGATTCCTCATTCCTATCCGTCAAGCTCGCACATGCGAAAAGAACAACCACGATCCATGGAAATTTTCCCGCGCAACCTCGGAAGCGATCCTTCAGTCGCGCGCGCCAGTCAGTAGTGCGGGAAGAAATCCGTGGGCGGAGAGGATGGACCGCTCGCGGCATTCATGGATTCAAGCGAGCCTAACATGAATCGTCGCGTCGAATCCTTCGCGCGATCCATGGCTCGGGTAGGATTATGCGCGCTCTCGATCTTTTCTGCGGCGGCGGCCTTTCGTCGGCGGGCGCCCACGCCGCTGGCTTCACCACCGTCGCCGGCATCGACTTCAACCAGCACGCCCTTTCTGCGTTCGCCGTGAATAATCCGCAGGCTCGCACCTATTGCGCGCGCGTCGAGGAAATCGACACCGTTGCGCTCCATGAAGAGATCGGCCCGATCGACGCCTTGATCGCGAGCCCGGCCTGCACCGACCACAGCCGAGCGAAGGGTAGCCGCCCGCGCGACCTGGTCAACATGGAGACGGCGCTCGCGGTCCTGCCCTATGCCCGAACGATGCTCCCTCCGATCCTGGTGATCGAGAACGTGCGCGAGATGCGCAACTGGCGAGGCTATCCCGAGCTTCTGCAGGGGCTTCGCGATATCGGGTACGGCGTCTCCGAGCATGTGTTGGACGCGAGCGATTACGGCGTCCCGCAGACCCGAACCCGCTTGTTCATTGTCTGCCTTCTCGGCCGTCCTGCGCCGCTGAGCATTCCTGCGCTGCGGACCGGCCGCCCGACCGTGTACTCAATCCTTGAGCCCAAGGGCAAATGGAAGACACGCCGTCTCGCCGACAAGGCCGAGGCCACTCGCAACCGCGTCGAGAAAGCCTTCGAGGTCCTCGGTCGAGACACCTCGTTCCTGACTGTGTTTTATGGGAGCGATGGCCTGGGATACCTCGAACTTTCGAAGCCCCTGAGAACGATTACCACGCTTGGCCGCTTCGCCTTGGTCGAGCCAGGGCCCGATGGACACACCATCCGTATGCTTCAGGTTCCGGAGCTGAAGCGTGCCATGGGCGTCCCGGAAAACTTCCACGCCGGCAGCGGATCCGTGCGCGAGCAGATCCGGGTCATCGGCAACGGCGTCTGCGCCCCGGTGATGGAGGCCATCCTGACGCATTGCCGGGAACTCATCACGCCGGCGCTTGCGGCGTGACTTCTGACTTTCGTCGTCATGATCCAAACCCGTCTCCAAGGAGACTTGATCATGGCGACGAACACCGGGCCTTACTGGGGCGATCAGCAACAGCTCGAAACCTGCGACGACGCTCCCTTCCTTGGATACGCGGCCTTCCAGCTGCGCCCGGACCACGCGGGCCTGCGACTGCTTTTCGGTGCGCGCCCGGTCCGCGCAACGCGTATTCTCGTTCAGAACGGCCTGACATCCCGGGCCTGGATCGAGTTCGAAGCCGGCGGCAGCGTCTGCCTTTCTGCTCTCGACGACGACTTTCTCGAAACTCTGGCCGCGACCGGCCGCTGCGATATCATCGCTCGAAGCGCGGATGACGAACGCTACTGGATCCCGGTCTGCTCTGGCCGCCAGGGCCCCGCGCAGCACCGCCACGAACCGACCTGGACCAGCTCTCACTTCTTTGCTGCCGCCTGACGGTCCGTCGTCCACCGGTTTGAAGCAATTCCCGCTCATTCCTTGTTCCGCGCGAACCTGAAGAGTGCTTCTTTGCTCTCAGTTCGAAGCGGTAAGGAGCAAGAGCTGATGACCCCGACGCAACCCGCCGGGAACGAATTCTTTCCGCTCCTGATCCTGGCTTTCGCGCTGACGATAGCTTGCGGTGTTCTGGGTGCCTTCATCCTTCAGGCGAAGGAGACGGAACAGCGGAATTCGGCCATTGCCGCGGCCTTCACGGACCAGTCGAAGATGACCGCCATTGCTGCGGCCGGATATCGATTGCGCGCCGAACGGGGAGGTCCCATCGAGGCCCACTGCAACCGCAGCAATGGAATCGGACCGCTTCCCTGCGACCCACTACCTCAGCTTCCTGGGGTCGATATCCGCATCGTCACCCGCTGATTATCCAGCAAAAGGAGAACAACAATGAAAGACTTTCTCATGATGGTCTGCATTCCCCTGATTGGGGGTGTCGCCGGCGCCGGATATATCGGAATGACCGCATGGAGCAATGAGCGCCAGAATACGGCGAATGCTGCGGTCTTCGCAGACCAGGAAGTCATGAAAGCCGTCGCAAACGCCGGCTATCGACTGCAAGCCGATTTCGGTTCTCCGATCGTCGCCTACTGCGACCGCCGCAATGACGCCGGCCCGCTGCCCTGCGACCCGTTTCCGCAGTTCCGCGGAATCGAAATTCGCATCGCGAGCCGATAGGCCTATTTCCTGCCCCGCAGCGCTCCCGGCTCGGGCCCGCTGCGGCGCGACAGCATTTCAGGCGTGAGGGACGTGAACTCGGGCAGCTAGGCGCCGGAAGTAGCCGGCTTCCTCCCAGACGGCCCGGTTGCCGACGACATAGAAGTTCTCCTGCGCTCGGGTGACTGCGACGTTCAAAAGATTCACCTGCCCACCCGCCCAGGACCTGGCGCCGCCATTTGCGGGCATTGGTGCCCCGAGCACCATGATGACGCTGTCAGCTTCACGACCCTGGACTGTGTGAACGGTTCCAATCCGCTCCTTTACCCATTCCGCCGGCTTTTCCGTCCACCGTCGCAAAGCGCCGGACCGCAGGACGAGCTCTCGCAACCGCTTCGACACAACGGTGAAGGGCGTCACGATATAGAGGTCGAGCTTGTCGAGCCCCGCACGGTCGAGCCGATGCAGCAACTGCACCACAGCTTCGCCCTCTGCCTCGCACCATTTGTCCATCGTGTGAGACGAGCGCACGTCGATCCAATGCGACGGCCCGAGAATGGATCGAATGTCCGAATGCCTAGGCTGGACGGCATGGACCATCAGGCCGGCGTAAGCGATCTCATTGGCGATCGAGAACATCGGTTCCGCAGAGCGTCGATGCACGAGCAGCGGAAAGCCCACGTCAACTGAGCCGTTGTCCTTCTCGAACCTCGTGCCCCAGCGCGACGTCGTGTCGGCAAGCGACTGCACAGACGACGCAGGCGCGCTCCATTTGTCGGAATCGATGCCGAAATCCCGACAGATCGCCTCCGTGAGCGAGGTCGGCAGCGAATTGACCGGTTCGATCTGTTGCGGATCGCCTACAATGATTGCGTTCTGCACCCGCGCCAATGCGCCCACGGCGGCTTGCGGTGCGGCTTGGCCCGCCTCGTCGACAAGCATCCACCCGAGCGCCTCCGCGTCGAGGTGTCCAATCATCCGCTCAGCCGACGCGAAGGTGGTCGACATCACCGGGACAACCAGGAACAGGCTAGACCAGAGATCCGGCATGAACGGATTGATCTTCTCCGACCAGGCTAGACCAGAGCTGAAAGTCTGGAACAAGACCTCCAGATTGTCGCGGAGCGGCTTCGCGGCCGCATCAACGAACGCCTTGTGAAGAGCCAGGGCCAGCTCGAACACCTCGTCACGCTTCCGATGGAGCTCGTCGCTGATCCACGGCGAATCCAGCTGGATCTCGTCGCGACCGCGGGCGAAGAAGGCCGTGTCGACGATCCGGTCCCCAGCGATGGCGCGCATGCCGGCCGCTTGCTCCGCCGCCCGACGGACCGACCTCTCGATCTCGACGTAGCCGGCCTTGGCGGCCTTCAAGGCCCGTTCCGCGTCCTGGGCTGCCTTTGCCGCGAGGGCCTGCACACCAACCGTCTGGAGCACCTCGTTGTGGGCGGCGATGGCCTGCTTGCTGTATTCGAGGCTTTCGGAGAGCCAGGTACGGAAAGCCTTCGTGCGGAAGAGCTTCGCCAAAGGCCCGGGGCTGGTTTGCTCGAAGAGCTTCTGCGCGCCCTCCACCTGCTTCAGCCGCGCTTCATGCAGCGCAATCTGCTGCTGGCATTTTCCGATGCTGGCTACGGCTTCGACGTGCTTTACCTGCGCGGCAGCGACGACGGCATCAGCCTCTTGCAGGGGCTGCTGGAGCTCTGCGAACTTGCCAAGGCCCCGGCGTCCCTCCTCAAGCTTCATCAGCAGGCCAGCCACCTCGCTATAGGCGCTGACGAACCGATCGCGCGCCACCCGCCAACGGCGCAGCGCCTCAGTGTGATCCGACGGCGGATCCTCCTGGAGGACGATCTTCGGTCGCCGCTTCCTGACTTCTCCTGTCTGGGGATCGGCTGGCTCGTCGATAAGCTGTCGAACTCCCGACGCCTCGGCGAGATAGCTCCTCAGGCCGTGGTCCTTGTCGATCCAGGCGCGCTGGCGAAAGGCCCTGCGGTTCGAGGACTTGCCCATCACCGCGGCGATTAAACCCCAGGTGCTCTCGTCGCCGGCGACGTGGTCGCTCACGGTCTTGAAATAGCGCATGCCAGGCGCGTCGGCGGCGACGGCCTTCAGCGACGGAAGCTCGCGACTCACGTTCTCGACGGCGGCGTTGTTGGTCGAGGCGACCAGCATCTCAAACCCGCGCAGGCTCGGCGCCAACTGCGAGACGGTGAGCCGTGATTGGCCGGACTTATGGAAGGTTCCCGTCGTGAAGGCCTTCGCCGGATCGTCGAATTCACACATCGCCTTGGCGCGATCGACCACCAGCCCTGCGACCGCATCGCGTAGCAAGGTCGTCTTCCCGGTGCCTGGAGGCCCGTTGACCGGCAGGATTCCAGATTTCGATGCCTGGTTGACTGCGAGGTTCACCGCAGCCTGCTGGAGCAGCACGAGGGGATGACGCCCCTTCGCCGGCCAACGCCCCTTTGGCATCAGGATCGGCGAGAGGGTCGATGCGAGCAACTGATCGTCCTTCAGGACGTCCTCTCGCTCCGGTGGAGCGATCACGCCGAGATAGTGCTTCAGCGCTTTCGGCAACTTGCCTGCGGCCTCAAGTTCGGCCGCTTCAGCCAGGTGCGTGAGATAAAAGCTCCCGAGCAGCGGCGGCTCGGGTGGCTCTTTCGAAAACTCAAAATGAAAGACGCGAACAGCGAAGGACGGTCTCACGACGTGGCTCGGGTGCAGACCGAGCTTGTCGACCAGCCAATCGAACGCGTCAGCGATTGCCGCAAATGTCAGCGGCATGACCTCCAGATCGTCATTCTGGATGCGAAGCCTCTCTCCGAGCTCGGAAACCAGCTCGCGCTCGGCCTTCTGCCAGCCGCCCAGAGATGAGAGGTCGCGATCGAGGGCCTTCGGCAATCCCCAGGCGAAGCTCGAAATCGCGATCGGGAGTTCCTCTTGCGGAACGCCTTGCGCGTCGATCGTGATAGCGGCGATCGGTGCAAACCCCTTCGCCTCTTGCCGGTCGGCATTCTTGTCTTCGAACGCGGTCAAGAGGGATTTGGTCGCCGAATCCATCCGGATGGCACCCAGAATGACCTGGTAAAACAGCTTGGTCTTCTGCCGGCCGTTCAGAAGGTAGCCTTCGCCGTCGCCGGCCCAGGGCTCGCGCATCTTGAAGTTGGCGATGCGCTTCTCGTCGTCATCGGCAAGGGCCTTCGGGTACAGATACGTCGTCGGCGACAGCACTTCGAGGGCAGTCCAGGCCGACAGGATATCGGCTGGCTTATCTTCGACGACTCGCTTCGGCGTCGGCTTTCTCGACGGATCCGGTGCCCATGCCGGGACTTCCCTGGTGACCGACCCGTCATCCCCGCTCGCCGGCGATGGCCTCTTGGTCAGCGGCGGGCGCGGATTGAGGAGCGGTCGCGCCGCCGGCGCGGGCCGGGCAGCTGGCGGCTGCGGTCGAGGCTTGGGGAAGGGAACCTTCGCCCCACTTTCGTCACGGATCACATCACGCGGCGTGTCGCCGGTGACCGGGGATGGTTTGTCGTCGGAACGGTAGGCCATGCTACCAGGAGTAGGCGATTCCAGCCAAACGTCGAGAGCGCGCAACGATCAAAAGCAGACCGATCCACTGACTCCGGCCTCATTCCTTGCGGATTAGTCAGCGAGGTATGAACGAAATAGCGATCGATGCGAGCTCCGACACCACCAGCGCGGCGGTTCTTGTGTCGTGGTCAGAACCCCGGCATGGGAGCGGCGTATTCGAGATCCTCCTCATGGTCCTCGACCTGCGCCTGCTCGGGCGCCGGAAGGGCCTCGAGGACAGGCTTGCGCTCCAGCAGCATGACCCGGTTGAGCTGCGTCCGGGGCCACCCCTTGCGCTCGTCGTGCTTCTTCACGGTGCCGCGGATCAGCGCACGCTCTCCGCGCTCCATAGTGAAGGCCGCGGTGATCGTGACGAAGCAGTTGCCGTTCTTGTCGGCGAGCTCGGTCAGGAAGATCTGCTCCATCCCGCGGCCCTTGAATTTCTTCGCCATGAAGGAGGTCCCACCGCGGCATTCGACCTCGACCTCGATGCGGTCGCCGACGGCCCCGATATGAGCCGATCTCGCGTAGAGGGCCTTCTCCTCGTCCTGCCGCTGGAAGGTGTTCTTCAGGGCTTCGAGCTGTTTTTCGGTCAGACCACCCCATTGTGCGGACTTCACCAAAAGGTCCTGGACGAACTTGTCGTCGCTGGCCTGCGCGCGCGCCCAGAGCTCGGGATTCGCGTCGACGAAAGCCTGGTGGCCGACCAGCGCGTTCGCCTCGCGCTCGACGCGCTTGCCCTCCCGGGTCGCGGCCGCCTTGCGCTGCCGGGCTTCCTTCGCGGTGATCTCGGCCTCGGTGTAGAGCCGGGCCTGGTCGAAGACCACCTTCTCACCATCGCAAACGCGGCAGGGCCTGCGCTTGTTGAAGCGGAACCGACCGGTGCCACCGCAGCTCCGACAATCGACCTCGACCTCTCCGAATGGTTTGCCGTCGGCTGTCTCGAAAACGTCACCGGTATGGCGCGTTCCATCCGCGAGAAACCAGGCCTCGGCGGCGAGCGTCGGATCTTCAGGCTGTGCTTCTGTCGTCATGGAGCGACCATCTCATGCGAGCATGCATGAAACGAACGCCGACTACGCGAGCTCCAGCTGTCGCTCCTCCACGGGTCCCTCCGGCTTGGCCGGCGCAGGGATGTCGATGCCCCGCCGCTGCAGCCATGTCCTCGCCATTGCAGCGATCCGGCCCTCGTCCTGCTGGACGAACTCGACTTCGGCATATGGATCGTTGATCCCGCGCGCCTGCGAGGCCTTCAGCCCCATCAGTTCAAGGATCGCAGGGTCTGAGCCGGAATCGCAATGCGCGATATAGCTCTCGATATGGTCGGCATCCTGGCCGTCGCGATCGAGTCGACCTTCGAGCTGATGGGTCACCGCGCTGCTCCACGGCAGCTCGCCAACCACGAGCGTGTTGCAGCATGCCTGTAGCGAGTCGAGGCCGGCGCCCGATCCCAGGGAGATGATCATGACGCGGGACTTCCCGCTCACGAACGCGTCCTCAGAGGAGTTCTTCTGCTTCGCGCCCTCGGAGCCGGTGTAGAGCACGGGCTTGTATTCGGCGAGTTCGCGCTTCCAGATGTCGATGACATCCCGGTGCCAACCAGCGAGGAGAACGCGCTCGCGCCCCGATTCCAGAAGCATCGAGACGAGATCCGCCACCCCCTTGGCCTTGGCTACGCCCGTCGATTGCCGCAGCAGCATGTCGAGGTCCCGGGCCGCTTTCCCTCGCTCAACGAAGGAGCCGGACACGGTCTTCAAGGCGAGGGTACGAGCGAGAGCTTCGACACGCTTTTCCTCGCCCTCGTCGTAGGGCACCTCGACGGGCAGGCGGTTCACCCGATCTCCGGCGAGGGCGTAGGCAAGCTCAGCGCGCACCTCTTCGTCGGCCTTGGTTCGGCGAAGCATGAGGTGGTGTTCGCGAAGGAATGCCCCGAGCGCGTCCGGGTCTTTCACCTTCTGCTCGCCGCTGCCGCACCACTCCCGAACGAATTCCTCGCGCGTGCCGAGCGGCTGGTCGAAGGGGAAGAGGAAGCTCAGGATGTTATGGATCTCGATGCCGTACCCGAACACCGGGGTCGCGCTCAGACCCATGCGGTAGTCGACATGGCATGACAATTCCCAGCAGGCCGTCCCCTTGCTGGATTCGCGACCGCGGCGCAGCGACTGGATCTCGTCGTAGATCGCCGTCTTGAAGACCGACTTCTTGAAAATCGAGCCCCATCCAAGAACGTTGGAATAGCGATACAGGAACACGTCGCAATCGGTCGGAAGCGAGTAAGGCTTCGTGCTGTCGATGATGTGGACGCGCAGATTGGTCGTCTCTTCGATGCGCCGCTTCCATTGCCGCACCAGATTGGGCTCGACCACGACGGCCGCCGGCAGGGCGCCCGGATGGGTCGCCAGAAAGGCCATCGCCGGGTGAGTCTTCCCGAGTCCGACATCGTCGCCGAGCAAGAGCCCCTTCTTGACCCCGAGCAGGCTCATCGCCTTGCTCTGATAGCGCCGGATCTCCACGCCTTCCTTTAACCCCGACAGCGGGCCAGGCTTCCAGTCCGGAAGCAGGATCTGCTCGCAGGCATCCTTGAGCGCCTCGAACTCACGATCGCGCTTGGTGAGGTAGGCACGGTCCGCGCGCGTCATCACCATCGGGTAGCGCATCATGAACCAGGCCAGTTCGCTGCATTGGGCCGGCTCGTCATGGAAGCGGAAGGCGTCCGACTGCGTGATGTCGATGCGGGAGAAGACGCGCTTCAGGCGACCGACGACATGCGGCTCGACCTTGGTCAACTCCCAGCGTCGCTTATCGGCATTGAAGGCAGCGTGGCCGTAAGTCCGGGTCAAAGCCAGCCCCTCCCGAGCGAGGCGACGTAGCACGGCTTGCCGTGGATCTCGGGCGGGAACCCCATCGGCACAGCCGTCGCCAGCACGAGCGCCTTGATGCCGTCATGCTGACAGTAGCGCGCGCATTGATCGTAGATCCGGCGCTTCGCTCCCTTGATCTTCACCTCGACGGCGACGCCGCTGATCATGAAGTCGACGATATCGCCCGGCGCGAGGCGCACTTCTCGCTCGTGCTCGATCTCCTCCTTCACCAGGCACTCGGCGATCCGCGCCTGCAGGATTTTCTCATCCGTCAGGGGAAAGCGCCGTGCGTGGAAGAAGGCGACGATAGCTTCGGGGGACATTCTCAAATCAGTCCTTGTGACCGAACCGGGTTCTGGATCAAACTCAGAAGGAATTCAGCACCGATCCTTTGCGACTCTCAAGCTCCGATTGTCCGCTATCCACCTTCTGGCTTGCATCATCGGGGATCAGACTGGCTCAAGGCTCACATCGGGAGATCGACAATGAACAGCAGTGGATCCGCCAGAGGTCGCAGCCGCGCTCCGAGCGCGCCGATGTCCCAGCGCCAGTTCACCGCGATGGTCGAGGAAGTCTCGATCCAGACGGAGTCGCGCCTGCCATTCCACCTGCTCGGTTTCGACTTCGAAGCCGTCGTCGTCCCGCCGGAAGGCAACGGGGCCATGATCCCGGATGACGACGAGACGCTCATCTCCTTCCAGCAAGCCGAAGAGGCTGACGAGGACGATCCGTTCGGCAATGACCTCGACGAGGACGAGGACCTGACGCTTCCGGTCTACCTGGCGTGCGACCCGGTGGGCGGTGTCCAGGTTGTCGGCTTGCATCGGGATGGATCGATCACCCAGTCGAGCAGCTTCGACTGGCGCGACTATGACGGCATCACGAAAGAGATGCTGGCCCAGCTGGACCTCGTCTCAACCGAGCTCCACTAGAATCCAGGCGCCGGAGCGGGGCGCATGTCGTCTCGCTCCTGAAGCATGCCCTCGGCGATGGCCAGCGAGACATGCGGCCACTCCACGGTGAGATCCACCGTCTTAAGTCGCCCAGACTCGCCTGCGAAGGTCTCGGTGACGATCCCGCAGAGCTCGCCCTCCAGCCAAGCATCATAGCTTTCCAGCGCCTTCCTGGCCTCTTCAACCAGGTTGCCGGCGTCAGCACCCGCCGGCGCACGCCACCAGGCCTGAGCGGCCTCGCCAGCGGCTGCGATCGCGTAGCGCCCCTGCGACCGCACCAGAGCGACCGAGAAAGCGTCAGCGACATCGCTGATGTGCCCACGACGTGAAGTCGGCGAGAAGAAGTGCATCGGAGGCCAGGGATCGAAAGCGAGATAGCGCACGATGATCCGGTCGCCGTCGTCGCTCACGCGCAGGCTGCCCGCGACAGGCTCGTAAGCCGTGTCGATCCCGAGATCTCGGTAGTCTGCCTGCTCGAATGCACCGGCGGCCGCAGCCATTTCGTGTCGTCCTCTGGAGTCGCTTGATCCGAGGACGATCCTATGGCGGGACGAATGCGACAACGTCAGGGGCCGCCGGCTTCGCCCCGGCCTTCAGATGCGGGGAGCAGGGGCGGCAGCGCGGTCGACCAGCATCTGTTCGGCGATCGCGGGGAAATCGAGGTTCCGGCGGTGCGCCTCCTCGATCAGCGTGAAAGCCAGATGGAAGAGACCGATCTCGGGATCATCCTCATCCACGATGTCCGCAAGCTGGGTATGGATCGCGACGACAGCAGCCCCGGCTCGCGTGCCGGCTTCAGTGGGCTCCTGCAGCTCGCGGTCGAAGCCGAGGTTATCAAGCGCCGGCGGGGTCCGGCCGGTGATGGTTTCATAGTCGCAGGAGATCGCATCCAGAACGTGCTGCAGGTCCACCTCTTTGGTGCGAGCGAAGTCAAGCATGGATCCCAGGGTGTTGCGCAGCGCGATCGAAACGTCGCCCCGATCATGGCGGGCAATCAGATCGTGAAGACGCAGGGTCTCACGAGCGACCACATCACCGCCGAGGCGAGCCTTGCCGAAATGCGCCATCGGCAACGTCTCCGCCTTGCCTGCGTGGATCTCGACGATATCGCCGTAGCGCGTGCGATCCGGCTCGATTGGGGTACCGGTGTAGGGATCTCTGTGATGGCGGTGGGCAAGGCCCGCAGCAAGGCGGCCGGGCTCGCGAAACATCACCAGCGCCGCCGCAGCGAGGGCATCCGTCGCCTCGACTTCGATTTCGGAGACGTGGTCGGCAGCGACCACCGTCATCGGACCTGGGATGTGGCGCTCACGGATCAGAAAGAGGGGCATGCGTATCCTCGTGGGCTCTCTGCTCGAAGGCGCCGGCGGCCGCACCTATTTCGTGTCGTCAGCTGGCACCGCCTGATGCGAGGACGATCCTACGGCGCTACGAATGCGACAAGCTCAGGCGTGGCCGGCGGCGAGCGCGGGTGAGGCGACTTCGTCCTTCTTGGGCTTCCGCGGGAAAGCGCAGAGCGACAGCTCCTCGATAACGGCTGCGGCGCAGAACCATGCGAAGATCCCGCCGCCGAGGCCAGCGAATACTCCGATCGAGATCAAGGCCGTCAGGACGAAGCCCCAGATACGAGCTCGAAAGCGATAGGCGCGGAAGTGAACCGCGGCCTTGACGTAAAGCTTGTGTTTGGCATCCGTCCATTCGCCGCGGGCATCACGCAGCTGGACGCGGACTCGCCGGGCGAAAGAGAAGGCTGTCACGAGGGTCGCCAGAGCGAGCATTGCAGACGCTGATGCGATCGCAGCCCAGCGGGGCAGCACGTCGCCCAGATGCACGGCGATGTGGATCATGAAGAACCAGTAGGTCGCGGCGCTCACCAGAACGAACCCGATCTGCACCATCGGCAGGGATACACCGGCGCGTTCCTGAACCACAGCGATGGCTCGATCTGTTCGGTTCACGAGCCAACCATCCACGAAACCGAGCATCGAGTTCGAGCCCATCGCGTTTCCTTTCGATCAGCCGGCGGCCGGCGAGGGCGCAAGCCGATGCTCTGTCCGGTTGGTCGGCGTCCGCGGGAAGGCGCAGGCGAAATACATGTTGGCCAGCAGGTTGAGCATGATCGGGACCATGACTGCGTACTCCCCTCCAAGCAGCAGCCCGCAGAGCATCATAGGCGGGGTCAAACAGATGGCCGCCATACGAAGAAATGCCAGGTTCTCACGATTGTAAACGGCGACCCCCGCGTACTTCCGGGTCTTCGCCTCCGTCCAATCCCCGCGGATATCCGCGAGATATCGGCTCGCCAGTCTCTTCCAGCCGAGTCCGATGAAGAAGGTTCCGAATGCGAACATCACGACTGTCCAAATCGTCAGACCGAGCAGAACCGCCGCAACGATTGCGTACAGGACAAACAATGCCATCAGCGAGCTCAATCCGAGGAGAAGGACCAGTGGCAAGCTGATGCCATGCTTGGACTGGAGGTCGTCCAGGAAGGCATCAGCCTCGTTGATGAGGTAGGTGTCGATGGACTTGAAGGTGACCGTTTTCATCAGCAAAGGATGGGCGGAACTGATCCCTGGTGGCAACCCCTAGACCGGTGCCCATCCACGGCCTGCATGCGCGGACGATTTGCCCAACGCTCGCCTCACGGCTTGGATGCCGCAAGCAATGGATGTGGGATCCCCGAGGCGTCGATGCCGGCAGACTTGAGGGCGTCGCGGATCTGGTCAGATGTCACCCGAATTGCCTTCATGGTCGCCTGTTCTTCGCTTACCGCCATTTGCGTCTGGAACATCGGAATCGAGCTCAGAACGAAGACCATAAGGACCAGCAGGATCAGGTGTTCCCGCAGAGGCTTGCCGTACCTGCTTTCCCAGGCCCACAGTGCCACGACAGCGGAGAGGGAAAGGGCGGGGATAGCAATTGCCCAAACCGTGCTTCCGATGAGGCGACCGAGAAACTCCTTGTCGAGCGCTTCAAAGGGAACGGCCATCATCTCGACGATCCGCTTTGCCGGCATGGCTTCGTAGCGGACCGAATAATCCCACGGCAGGAGGCCATATTCGCCCCAGACGTACCAGAACCCGTAAATGACCAGTGCCAGCACCGGGACGAAGAAGCAGAGGAACCACACCAGGTCGGAGCGCTTCATGCGGCGGACCCGCTTGTCGTCAGAGGCAGGGATGTCGGTGATTGCTGTCATGAAAGCCGCCTATGATCTCGGTGCTGGGGGGACGATTTCGACACAGGCGCCGGCTCCGAACGTCGGATCTCATGGCGCTTCGATGCGATCAGGTATCCAACACGGCGCGTTCGGCCTTGCCGCCAGGCGCCGTGGCGTAAGAGCAAAGCAGATACTGATTGAGGAACATGACGATCGCCAACGGGACTGCGACCGCGAGCCCGCCACCCTCCCGCAGCGCCAGAACGATAATTACCGGCCCAGCGACCATCAGCTGCCTCCGGAGCGAAAGCATCTGTTTGCGGCAGCCGTCAGCGAACTTCAGAAGGCTCGGGATCTCCGTATCCTTCCACTGGGCTCTCCGGACGCCGGCTTCCCTGAAGTCGGAAACATTCAACCAGAGGAAGGGGCCAACTACGGCCGTTGCAATCGCCCAGACCAACGCCTCCATCAGGCCACTGAAGACGGCGGATGCGAGGGTAAGAAGACCCAGAATCGCGATCATGGCCAAGTGTGAACCCACGAGGATCGCGGGCCAGGTAAAGCCGCGCTTTTCCTGTAGCTCCGTCACCCAAGCGTTGACCTGATCAATCAGGTACGCATCAACCCGGTCAAGAATTTTCAGCACTATCAAGAGTCCTCAGAGACGATTCTTCTTGAACAACAGAATCGCTTGAATGAATTTGAAACGCAATTCTGAAGGCGCGTTTCAAATCCTCGCTAGCTCGCGGTTGCGCGCGCCTTCAAGCGAGCGGTCATAGCCTCCAACGAACTGAGCCGATGCGGCGTGCCGTTTCCGACAACACCGTAGCTCCTGATCAGGTACCAGCCGCCCTTCGAGGGCTGCACCAGCGGCGGCACGCTGTCGGGGTTAGCCTCAGCAAACGCGGCGAGATAGTCCTTGATGACCTGTTCCGGGTCGGGCCGCTTCGGTGCCGGTTTGACCAGGGTCAGGATCTGCCCTCTCGGCGGGACCTCGCTCGCAGGGCTCCGGAGATCTTGCTCGCTCCGTTGGAGCTGCACAGCGATCGCGCTCGTAACAGCGGCCTCGATAGCGCTCTCGATCGTGTCGCCGAACTCGGTGTGGCCGAGGCCCGCCCGAGCGCCCCAGCGGCCGGTCACGGTCTTCCAGAAGGACACCGAGTTGCAGGGACGCTGCGTCTCTTCGGCAAGGCGGTCATAGCTTTCAGTAATCGTCGCCATCTCGTTCACAGGCTTCGCCATAAAAAAGAGGCGGAGAGCGATGCCCTCCGCCTCTCGAATGTCTCGATCGAGAGTCCGATCAGCCGGCGACGGTCCAGGCCATCGTGGTGGTGCCGCTGGTGCCGCAGCCGTTCTGGGCGTTCGCGGGGGTGAAGGGCGGCGGGGTGGTGGTCGAAGCAGTGGCACCGCCGATCACGAGACCGACGATCGCGCGTCCCATGTCCATGGTCGCGAGCTTCTGGCAGGCCTCGGCCGGAACACCGGTGAACGAGACGTAGAAGCCGGAGTCGGTGCCGCCGCCGGTGTTGGTCGGGAGGACGGTCACGGTGCCGTTGAAGGCGTGACGCAGCGCGCCGCCGCCGGCGTTCATCTTCGCGGGCAGGGTATTGGCGATCGTGGAGTTCTGCAGGCCGGTGAAACCGGCAGCGCCGGCATAGGTCGAGCGGATGTTCTGCTGGATCGTCGCGAGCTGGCTCGCGGATTCGGCGACACGGCTGTTGGTGCTGGCGTTCTGGTAGAGCAGCATCGCGCCGGCGACGACCAGCATCAGCAGACCGAGAACGGCAGCGGCTTCGATGAGGGAAAGGCCGCGACGAACGCGGCGAGCGGTGGCTCGTGCGCGGACCTTGAACGAGTTGGCAGTGATCGACGTCATCTGCGGGGTCTCCTGGTTGAACAAGCGGCGTCCGCGTGGAGCCGATCCTTACGAATCCATGCCAATCCAGCGCGGCCATGAAGGACGCATTAAATAAGCAGGCCAGTTTCAAGGAGTGTCAATCAGATTCTAACGATCTTTGAAGGACCGAGCTTCCGCTACGGCGCGATCCTTCAGTGCGGCAGCATTCCTGGCTCGGGCGCCGCGTTCTCGAACTCGGCGATCGCTGCTGAAACCAAGGTCTCGTATGCGTCTGCAAAGGACCGCGCAGAACGATTCGAGGCGAACCAGGAACGCAGTGCGTGAAGATCCTTGGACGTCAAATGCGGCATCCGCGACGGACGGATGCCGCGCGAGATCATGAAATCCTCGCGTGCGTTGTCGAGCAGGATCTCGAAGTCCTGGCTACGCGGAGCCGGGACCTGGATCAGAGAGAAGCGATCGCGCAGCGCGGGTTGGACGGTCCTCAGGTCGTTGGCGGTGGCGACGTAGGTCACGTTCGAGATGTCGACCGGCGCCATCAGGCAGAGGTCGTGATAGGTCCCCGAGCCGATCAGCTGCAGCAGAGCGTCGGCAGCGCTACCGTTCGCGCTGGTCGAGCGCGAGGTTTTGTCGATCTCTTCGAGCACGAAAGCGGGATTGGCGCAGTTGTGCTCGTGCATACCGAGCACGATCGCGCTGGGTCTCGTCGTCGCCCAGCTGCGCGTCACCGCGGAGATGCCGGCGCCATCCGCGACGCCGCCAAGCGGCAGCACCGTCGTCGGCAGGCCGGTCGCCTCACAGACGAAGCGCGCAAGCGTGGATTTGCCTGACCCTGGAGGCCCGACGAAGAGCATCGGCGAAAGCGTGATCGGGCGATCGCCCTCCGCCGCGCGCAGCACCGCAAACCGGTTCTCGATGCGCTCGGCTGCCATCTCGGCCCACGGCCAGCGCTGACGGATGGCATCGCCGATCCGACGGGGCTCGGGCAGCTCTCCGAGGAACGGAAGCTTGCGACCAATCAGAGCTCGATACCGCTTGGAGATCTCGCCGCCTTCGCGGGAGTCCTGATCTCCGATCTTGGTGATGACGGTGGTGCCGAACCCGATTTCTTCGAGCTCTTCGGCGTCGTCAACGACCGGGGCGAGGGTCGAGCTGTGCTTGTCCGCCATGCTTTTCGTACCTTGACCGGAATCCGTCAGGCGCCCGAGCGTTTCCATCCACTCGGAAGACAAATTGTCCAGCGTTAGCCGTTGTTCCGCGAACTCCTTCGATAGCGCGCAGGCCTGGGTGATGACAACCATCTGCTGGATGGCTTCAACATGACCTTTCTGAGCCGCGAGCCACATCCAGGTTCGTATCTCATCGCAGGCGAGAACGCTCAACCCGATCTTGGTCGGCTCGGAGGCAGCCCTGTAGGCCACGTCCTTGGGCGGCTTGCCGGGGACGAAGAATGAGCGGGCCAGCGCCGGCACGCGCTCGATCGCTCGCGTCCTCATCCAATCGAAGACGTTGTCGATCTGGCGTGTCGTGAACGCGTCCGGCAGGCGCCACGACGCGAGAAATCCGAGCTCACCACCAACCACTAGGACCACCTTGCACAACAGAACGGTCGAAACAGTATCGAACCGCGGCTTAAATCTGCATGAATTGGATTCGCTCGATCTTTAGCGACCGCAGGAATCGAGCGGAGAAATCCTTTATTCAGGGCGCGACGCCCGCTTCTGGCAGGAAGCGAACGTGATCGTCCTCGATCTCAAACGGTCGTCCGACGACAACCGCCTCCTGGATCTCGCGAGCGAGCTCCGGGCGTCGCGCGATGGCCCGGCCGGCCGCATTGATCGTGTAGCGCTCCGTGGCGCCTCCGGAGGTATCCACGCTGATGGCCATGCAGCGCAGCAGACCCAGCACCGTTTTCTTCGAGATCAGCTCAACATCGAGCCAACATTCGCGGCCGGCCGTGACGATCTCTGCCTCCTCGTAGCGGCCTTCCGCTTCAGCTGCCGCCATCGTCCTTAGGATTTCGAGCTCGCGCCTGGTGATCAATGCAGAAATCCTCCCCGGAAAGTGGCGCACACGTACAGCCGCATCCTCAAAGTGCCTCTTTTCGGCGTCCAGCAGACAATAGATTAGACCGTCGCGCCTATCAGCGCGCCACAGCTCGCGACGGGGCGGCTTCAGCGCCTTCGAGACCAAGCGAGATCGACATGACCACGTTCTTCAGGTCGATCAGCAACTTACTTCCGATATTGTCGTTGAACCCAAAGGCCATTATCGCGTCCTTGATGATCCGCCACTGCCCCGCGGGCAACTCGATCGCGAAGCACTTGTGCGGCTCCCCGCGCTTTGGAAGCTCCAAGTCCTTGTGGTCGATCTCTCGTACGACCAACTGCCGTATCTGTTCGGAGACCTCATCCACAATTGAGTCAACGACGCTCATTGCCGGCGTAAGCCTGTAGAGGCCATCCCTTCCTACTCTCACGACCTCGCGGAGGCCTTCTGGCGTAACACCGTAAAATTCGATCTTCATGCTATGTGCCCTCTCACTCTTTTGCTCGTTTGGTGATGCCGCTGCGCTCACGGCCCTGGGGTTGCTGGCGTCACCATCGGCGACACTTCTGCGAGGAAATCCCGGATTTCGCTGAGCGCAGCGCATTCCGGGAGGTGATCGGAGTTTGCGGACCGGTACTTCCGATCGCCGGCAGTCACAGTGATGAAGCCCTCTTTGCCCCAAGTGCGCCACGACGGCCGCTCGATCTCGACGGTCGGCTCGGATGTCTCGTAGACGGCGATCACGAGCTCGCAGAAGACGGCATCATCGAAGTAACGCGAAACCGTCGGCGCCGCAGCCGAAAGCCGCTTTGCGATCGTGTCGGCCCGTTGGCGGGCGATATCATTCCGAGTTCCGAGCTGGCTGTTTCGTTCGATGCGAAGCGCGTGTGCCATCATCGCCAAATCGGCGATATCGAACTCCATCGAGACGGTTCGGGGATGGTTGCTCATCGCATTCCTCACAGCGGCGAAGCAATCGCCGCGCCCTCATTGGATAGCATGACCGATCCTTGGTTGTGTACGCCGGGCTTGCGCTCATCCACCGGATGGCGTCCTGTCGCGAATGCACGCGATTCCCGCTTTCATGCCAACTCTGGCTTCTCCCTGGTCTGAGCAGGATCTGAGGAGCACGCTGCCCACCCACGAGATCCCGAACCTGGCGCCGACGCGCGCCCTGATGCGGGAGATCGGCTTCGACGAGGACGATCTCGCAGAGCTCTTCGTCAACCCTAAGACCGAGACGATCCTCGTCGATCCCAAGGCATGGTTCTGGACCGACAGAAAATGGTGGAAGCACACGCGGCCAGAGACCATCGACAAGATGTATCGCGTCGCCGGCGGCTGCTTTGCAGAGTTGAGCCTGTCCGAACAGGCAGCCATGCTCGGGCTGGAGATCGAGGAGATCGCGGGACGACCGTCGAGGGCGGGTCGCGGCATGTGGGTCCTGCCCGGCGGTCCGGTCGGGACGGTAGAGGACCTGGCCCTGGCTCACTACCGAGAGCGCGGCTATTCAGGTACCGCCTCCGAGGGCAAGGCGCTCAACGGCATCAACCTGATGAACGGCCAAGTCTTCCAGAGGCGCTTCGGCCATTGGCTCGGGTTCGATGAGACAAACCAACGGCAGCATCAGCCGGGACCCGAGTACGCGGCCAAAGTGCTTCTCTCCGCCCGTGAGGTGCTCGCGAACGTGCGCGAGGTCTACAACGAGCGAAAGTCGTACTACCTCGGCCTGCTGAAGGCGCCAATCGAGGAGATCGAGGCCTATATCGCCACAGTCGGGCCGGACCATATCCTGCGTTGCGTTGAACATAGATACGTCCATGGAGCGACCGTGTTCAGCGGCCACTTCGACCTGACGCTACGCGGCGAAAGCCTGCGCTTCGTCGAGGTCAAAGCCAAGGATCGTCTCCATGCCAACCAGGCCGATTGGGTGCGCAGCGTGGCACGCCCGCTTGGCCTAGACGCGTCGATCGCGCGCGTGGTCAAGTCCTAGGCCTTGCCTAGCGCGATCTTGAAGGTCTTCAGGAGCACCGCGGTTCGGGTGTCGGAGGGGCCGTGCAGGCCCTCCAAAGCACCCAGCTTTTCCAAGCAGTTGGCTCGCTCGCCCCCCCCGACCGCCTTGCATTCTATTGCGCCGAGCCGAAAGCGCTCGAAAGCATCGAAATCCATGTGCCGACGGAGCACCGCGGTTTGATCATTGAAGGGCGACTTCAAAATTGCTTGGGCGAAGCGATTCATCGCCTGGAAGTGTGCGCGGGGCTCCGGCGCCCCGTCCTTTGCGATCTCGCGATACTCGTCAAGCAGTCGGCTGCCAGCGGCCGTGATCGCGCTCGCTTCCTCCTGAAACCGGCTCGAAATATTCCACATGGGTGCGAGGGCGAAGCTCGCAGCAACCGCCCCACCAAGGATGCCGACGGCGAAGCCTCGCACGGATCGCGCACGCATTGCCGAGGCGTAAAGCCGGCCGGACAACGCGCCCATGAGAACCGCGGCGGCGAAGGCGTACGAGATCATCGCGCCCAGTCCACTCGTGTTGACGGCGATCAGAAGATGGAGCACCGCGACCCCGACGACCCACGACCAAAACACCATCGGCATCCGACTTGTGCTCCCGCCTGAGAAGGCCGCCGCAGCGAGGACTGTCGACCAGATGACCTGTTCGAAGATCGAACCGCCCGCATCGATAATCCCGACCTCGGAACCCAGGTGCACAATGCTTTTGTAGATGCCTGGCAGGAGAGCTGCGATGACCACGGTGTTGGACCCGGCATCGGAGAAAAGGACCTTCAGCGAGTTGATCACACGGGACATATCGACTCCTCAAACATCGGAACTACAGAATATCTACACACCAAGTCGGCGCGTCGTCATCGCTATTCCCGCATCCGCCCACCAGAATTTCAGGTGCTTTCCTTGTTCCTCGGGCTCGGACCTCATAGTTTGTCGGCATGAAGCCGCCTGTCCTGCTAACCCGCAATGAGTTCAGCGCTGCCGTCCTTGCAAGGACCGGTGGATGCTGCTGCGCGCCTGGGTGCGAGGCAGCTGCGACGGCGGCGCACCACATCATCGAGCGACGGCTCTTCACCGACGGCGGCTATTACATCGAAAACGGCGCGCCTCTTTGCGACGCCCATCATCTCGCCGCCGAGCACACCACCATTTCGCCGAGCGAGCTGCGCGCGTGGCTCGGCATCAAGCGCCTGGTCCAGCCGCCCCAATTCGAGGACGATGAACTCGTCGACAAGTGGGGTAACCCCGTGCTCGCGAATGGATCCCGACTGCGCGGCGAGCTCTTCGACGAGGAGCCTGTGCAGAAGGCATTGGCGGCCGGCGGCGTGCTCAGCCTGTTCCGGACGCACGTCAAGCACCCGAAGACCTGGCACATGCCAACGTCGCCCGGGCTAGGCCGCGGCGATCGCATGCTCAAGGACCTCTGCACCTTCGAGGGCGAGCGTGTCATCATGACGGAAAAACGCGATGGCGAGTGCAGCTCGCTCTACCGCGATCACACGCATGCACGCTCCCTGGACGGCCGGCACCACCCGTCGCGGGACTGGCTACGCGCGTATTGGAGCGCCATTCGCTGGGATATCCCGGAGCTGTGGAGAGTCGTGGGTGAGGGGACCTACGCGAGGCACTCGATAGCCTACGCGGATCTGCCGTCGTATTTTGAGGGCTTCGGGCTCTGGAACGAGCGCAACTTCTGCCTGAGCTGGGACGAGACCCTCGAATGGTTCGCTCTCATAGGCAGCAGCGCCGGGCTCTCGGTTACGCCAGTGCCTGTAATTTACGACGGGATCTACGCCCCCGAGGCGATCGAGGAAGCTTGGCAGGCCTATCTCGCGCGCGACATCGCCCAGGCTGAAGCCACAGGTCGGCCGCTGCAGCAGCGCGAAGGCTATGTGATCCGGACGGCCGCGGGGTTCGCATATCGGGATTTCCGCAAGCACGTCGCCAAGTGGGTGCGTCCCAATCACGTAATCACCAGCGAACATTGGATGCACGCAGAGATCACGCCGAACGAGCTGGCAGAAGATCGCGACGAGGCCCCAGTGCTTCGGCCGGTGCCATAAAAGCAGCGAGCCCCACCGGTGATGGCAGGGCTCGAACGATAAACATGGCCGAATTGAACGGCGGATGCTCGCATTCTATTGGTACGTGCGGATTCACCTCGGTGACCTTCTGGCTTTCGAGCTTCGGTTGGACCGCACCTCGTTCTTTGCTAGAATACAGATAACCGTCTCGCCTGCGATGATGCAGCTGCGGTTGGACCGCACCTCGTTCCTTGCTAGAATTCGGGCGATGATTGACCAGCTCCGCAGCGAGCTGCGGTTGGACCGCACCCCGTTCCTTGCTAGAATCCGTGCTGTGGCCCGTAATCGTCATCACCTGCTGCGGTTGGACCGCACCTCGTTCCTTGCTAGAATTGCCGTCGCCGGCGAGCCCGAAGTCCACCTGCTGCGGTTGGACCGCACCTCGTTCCTTGCTAGAATTCCCGCCGAGCTATTCAGTGATCTCGATATGCTGCGGTTGGACCGTACCTCGTTCCTTGCTAGAATTAGCAGGCCCTCGTTGTTTGCCGCCTCATAGCTGCGGTTGGGCCGTACCTCGTTCCTTGCTAGAATAGACCCTGCCGCAACCATCTGATTCGTCAGGGTTTTCCGTTCCCGGACCAACTAAGAATCCACCTCCGCCGCAAATGATCGACGCGACCTCAAATTTCCCCCGCGTCGATTCGCCTTGGCCGCATCACGCCTGATGGACTGACGTTGAGCGCGATCGCGTTGAGACCTCTCAGCTTCTCCGCGCTTGCCGATTGGTAGCGAAACGGGTCCCTTTTGTCCGCATCACGCGTTTTGAGGTTTCCGCCGGCGTTGTGGTCGGCGACCACAATCTGTCCGCTTTCGCTGAACTTGATCACGACCTTAATCACGCGGCCCTCATCGCCATCAAGCTCGATCATGTCGCCCTTGTGCAGACGCATCGCGAGCTTACCCCCGACTTTCTGGACCTCCCAGCTGGGCCGGAAGCCCCTGCGGTTCACGTCCGTGATCGGCGCAGGGTACATTTTCCAGGATCCATCGCGCAGCATGACGATGTCCATGTGATGAATCCCGTCACGCTTCAGCGCGGTGAACTCATGGCCTTGCGCGTCTGCCTTTGGCACCACAGCATTTTCGACCCCCAGCAGCCGCGCACGCCTGACACCTTGCTCCTCGCCGAAGCGGTTCAGGTGAGCGGCGATCAGCTTCTTGTTCTCTGGGTCGACGCCGTCGATGGCGCCCAGCGCGCCAGCCCTCAGCTCTTGTCCCCGAATCTTTGCAACCTCCTTTGCAGAGATCGAAGCAAGGGGCTTGCGATAGACGACATTGCCAGCCCGGTGATCAGAATGCTTCTCGGAAACGAGGCCGTAGGCGGTTTCCTTGAACAGAGCCCCCTCGATGCCGTGCTCTGGCTTGTATGAGACCACTACTCGATCGACGGCAGCTTTCACCACATCCCTGAAACCAGGGAATGGCTCTGCCACCGCTTTGACGAGGTCTGCGCGCTCGCCTCCTTCGTAGCGCCCGGCCTCGCAAGCGAGGTGGGACAGCCAGCCTCGAGTCATGGTTCCGATGACGATGGCGTCGATCGCGTGGTGGCGATGGTCGTCTCTGTTCTTGCTCCCGGTGTCGCCTAATAACTCGTTGAGCCGCCAGCGAGCCCTCAGGAGCGCCGTCATCTCGCCGGGCGTGACGAAAACATCGCCGTAGACGCGCTCGCCCGTGGCCCCGTCGAACCGAACGCAGATGGCCTGGAGGTACTGCTGCGCGATACGGGAAAGGTGACGGGTCTCGCCAAGGTGCCTACCCAGGAAGCCATCGGATTTCTCATACCGCTCCATGGCGTCCGGCTTGAAGCGCCAGGATTTATTCGCGGGGAGGGCCTTGGCTCGCGACCAGATCTCCGGCCATTCAGCACGGTCGCCAAATGCCTCAAAGGGAGACCTCCCACGCTTCTCCCGGTTCTTTTCCCGGACGCAGACGACCTTGTTCGCCGCTGTATCATCGAGCGTGCGAGACATCGGCAGAAGGTGCTCGACCTCAATTTCGCCAGTGAACAAGGCGGCCTGGGTGATCTCCTGGCCGGAGAACGGGCATCGCGCCTTACCATCTGCGCCAGTTTGCTCGTCCAGAAGACGAAGTCTCAGCATTGAGTCTCCGTTCACCCGCACCCCAAGCGACTGGAGCAGATCGCGGCGCTTGTCGTTCAGCTTGGCGTTCGCGCGGTTTGATGCGGCGGTCGCTTTCTTCTGCTTCTCCGTCTGCTTGAGGTCGCGCGCGAGCTCGACAACAATCTGCGAGGGATGGCCGAACTCGATCAGCAGCTCATTAACGACCTTCCGGAGCTGATTGAGCCCGATATGAACAGTCGGGTTCGTGAAGCGGCCGAATTCCTCACCTGGAAGCGCGGGCATTACCTGATCGGGAAGGATCACTGCGTAATTCGGCAGCTGACGAGAAACTTCCGGCGCGGGCCGGCCACTTCGGCGGACCTGGTCCGAATGATGCCAGTCATAGCCAATGGCGCGGCCGGCGCGCAGGACGGCCTCCGCGAAGGTCACAACAGAGCCGTCTGCTGTGACCTCCGTTGCCAGAGCCTCAAGGATTGCGGCGTTGGCCGTCAAGCCGAGCTTGGAATAGCCGTCTGGAAGGACGCGGATCATCGCCGCGATCGCGCGGGCTTCAGGCGCCGGCACCGAGCATTCCGCCACCAGCCGCTCAGCAGCATCGAGATCCTCTTCCTCGGCGAGGACGATCGAGACGATGGCGTCTTTCTCTCCCCAGGAAAGTGAGTCCCATCTCCCGCCGAAAGCGGTTTCCATATGGACACATTCGGCGAATTTGAAGCCGGGGATGTGCTTCTCGCCTGCCTCTTCCAGCGAGAACGCGACGCCTGCCTTCAACCCGAGGAGCTTGCGAGCCCGGGGGAAGGTCAGCTTCGCCGACCGGAGCAGCTCGGTAGCGAGCAAATCGCGTTCAGCAACGCTCAGCGGACGCCGTATGCCGTCGTCGTAGCCGATGCGGAGATGGTTCAGGCGCTCGTAGATCTCGCGGGCGGCGACAGATGGCAGGGCCTTCGGGGCACGAAGCTCATCAGTGAACGAGCACTTCCCGACAGGCGGCGGCTTGATTGGACGCTGCCTGAACAGGATCGCTTCGATCTCCGCCTTTGCCACTTCGGTCAACGCCGCCGGATGGTATGCCGCCTGCGTAGACCATATCGCCTGGAACTCGTCCTGAACGATCTCGCGCGTCGGATAGAATTCGTAGAGCGCCTGGTTACCGGCGCCGTCCAGGCGAATGCGGGTGCTTTTCCGCTCCCCGCGGCGCTGCCACAGGAACTCTCCGAGCGTGCTGCACCCAAGGGCTGCGAGCGCAATCTTCAGACGCTCGGTGCCCGCAGCGATTTTCCCGAGTTCCTCGTCTTGGGCGACTCCCTTCCGCTGGCTTTTGAAGCCTCGACGCTGGTGGAGATGGAAAAGGGCCCGCCCGATCTCGAAGGTGGCGAGTGCCTCATTCACCGCGCGCGCACGGAGCTCGTAGGGATCGAGCTTCGCCAGAGCGAGACGCTCCTCGCCTGCCTCGGGAAAGAGGCCATGCTTGGCGAGAGCCTTGAGCAGGTCTTCGCGCCGGAGCTTGAAGCGATCTCGTGTCCGCCGCGCGAGCCGGGCCGCGCGACGCTCTGACGCGAGTGACGCCTTCGACTTCGGATTACGCCCGTCCTTGAAGATGCGAACACCCGCTCTGAGGATCTCCAGGGGAGCGTCGACCCCAAAGATGCCCCTGGGGTCTACCCCGGTGCGCCATACCGCCCAGCCAATCGAGTTTGTGCCGAGGTCGAAAGAAAATCTGATGCCCATGTAGAAATGCTGCAGCAGTCCTTGACTGATGGCAACACGTCGCTTCATTATCCACGGGTTCTAGCAAGGAACGAGGTGTGGTCCCTCCGTTAGTAAGGGTTCATCCCACAAAATGAGGGCGGGCTCCGGTCCGCCCTTTCTCGTCCTAGAGCCTCGGCGCCATCCGCCTTCGCATCTCGCGAGAAGTGCCCCAAGCGGCAACCCCAAGGCCTCTCTCGTCGCCTCCAGATCATCACCCGACCCGGTGAGCGCCTTCAGAGCGTTCCGAAAACGCGTCCACCTCGGTTTGCAGCCTGCGCTCACGTTAGTCTTTGATCCGCCATCCACCGCATTGCAGCTCGACCAAGTTGACTTCCCGCCGGTAGGATTCGAATGTCGATCCATGATCTGGACGGCGCCATCCAGGTCATCTGCGCACGATAATTCAGGGCTTTCACTCGGGGCCCTTTCTCGGGTCAGTGCGCTGGATCGCGGAGGTGTAAGCCCGCGCTCCAATCTGGCGGGAGGAGTGTAAGGCCTCCCGCCAGTTCTCCCTCTTCCCCTTGTCGCATTCATTCCACTAGGCGACCTTCACGACCGGAAGGAATCCGCCATGCGCTTCGACGTCCCATTCGCCTATGAGCTTGCGTACCTCAAGCCTCGAGGTCGCATTCCGCAGACCGTGCTCATCGCAGATCGCGTGAGCGTGGAGATGGGGTCGGTCGGCGACGTCGATGCGCCTGTGGTCATCGCCGGGTGCTTCAAGGCAAACCAGCGCCTGGGCCCGGAGACGAGGCAGCACGAGCCTTTCGAGCGTCGTCTTTTCGATGGGCGCCTGTTCGAGGTCCTCCATACCCATTCGACGCCGACGATCGCGGCCTACGAGTTCTCCGAGCAGGACCGGCGCGAGGGCTGGCGCTGGACCGAAGGATACACCGTCGAGGCGCTGCGGCGGCGCCTCAACAGCCCGGAGAACACGGCCAAACTCCTCGCAGGCGTGATCGGCGGGGAGGTCCCCTACAAGCCGAAGATCCATGATGAGCGCCCCGCCGGCATCGACCGGGTCGTTCACGACGGCCGGGATGAGATGGTGCAGCGCATCCGGGATGCATTCGCGCGCCTCGTCCTGGTCGACGACCGCGTCCACTTCCAGACGCTGCCGCCTGGGATCGGGCTTACCCTGTCGGAGGCCCTGCATTGCCCGCTCGGCCAGCGCCAGGCCGAGATCAAGCTCCATGCCTTCAACCGCTCGCGGCTCCAGGTCGAGTCGAACCTCGAATTCACCTTCGACGTCTCAAGGTACGACCAGGCGCTCGAATTCTCCGCGGCGATCGCGCGCAAGGCCAAGTCCGCAATCCCGGGCTCTGAGGTCGAGATCCTCAACCCGCTGTCACCCCAGATCGATCGCTACGACGTCACGCCAAGCTTTCCCGAGGCACGGGTCGCGGCCCTTGCTGCCATCAATCGCACCATGGACATGCTGCTTGGCCGGCTCGGCGGCCCGCATGTTGGTTCCCCGAACTTGTCGCCTGAGGCCCTGAGGCTGGGGGCCGAGCTCGCCGAGACCCGCAACGACATCATCGCGGGCAACAGCTACGCAGCCGGCCGTGCCGCACGCCTGGTGGAGAAAGCAGCTGAGCAGCACTGGAACGGCTACAGCGCCCACCACCGGCTGTTCTCGAATTTCGCCCACCTGCGGGCGGATCTGACGACCGCCGCCGTCGATCACGCCTGCATTGAGGCCGCGCTCGTCGAGGCCGAGGAACCCGATCTCGCTAACCTGGTGCCGATGTGAAGCTATCTGTCCCCGCAATCTATGAAGTCGTCTGCGACATCAAAAATGGCCGCCATCCGCGAACCTATCCCATCAGGGAGATGTTCGACGTCGAGATCGAGGAGGCCTCGCTGACGGACGCTCCCGAGGTCATCCGCGGCGCCTACCTCCCGCAATTTGGCGAACGGATCGACTTCTCTCGCCGACTACACGGCCTGCACCTGTTCGAGGCCGTCGACTGGAGCCTTTCCGGCGAAACGGCGACGCTCCGGCATCAGAGGCGGGTCGACCTGTCTCGCCGAGATCATGGCCTCCACTTGTTCGAGTCTGTCGACGAGGGCTTTTCCGGCCAAGCCGCGGCGCTCCGGTATCTGGGCAAGGTCATCGAGCGGCACTTCCCCAGCCGGCATCACGCTGAGGCCGACGTGCTTGAGGCCCTTCCTGCGAAGGCCCGCACGATCCACAGCAACACGCGCGAAGGCGTGGAAGCGTTTCTGCTGAAGAAGGCAAGCGAGTTGCTCTTCGTCGATGGCGTGCTTCACGAGCGCACGCCCGCGCCCGCAGTCAGCGTCGAGCTGCGAGGAGGGGCATTCCTCGCCTCCGGGGGGCTGCAGCCCCAAGGAGAGATCACTCTCGGGCTGGGGAAGGGCGACTCAACGGAGCGGGTTACCTTTCTCTTCGACGTTGCTCATCGAGAGCAGGCGAGCGAGCTCGCGTTGTTCGCCCGGCACCTCGTCCCATCAGCGTCGATCACCGAGAATGCCACGATCGAAATCGAGCGCTATGACGTGCCTGCCTCCATCCATCAGGCCCGGTACGCCATCAGAGCCGCGCTGGCAGAGCTCAACGTCCGGCTAAACTCGACCCCGACGAGCGTTCCAAGGTTTCCGGGCGAGGTACGCGAGACGAAGCTGTCCGCAGCGATCAAGGAAGCTGCCCGGCTGCGCACCCTCGTACTTCAGGAGGACTGTGAGCCTGATAGCCTCCTCCATCAGGCCAAGGACCTGCTCGACAGCGTCGCTGACGTCATCAAGGCCAAGCCGGAGCGATTCCGGGCCATCTCCGGGATCTTCACGCTTGCCGAATTCGCCGCAGCCAACAGCCCGAACGACCTTTCGCTGATTTCCCGGGACGATCCCGAGCTCGCCAATTTTAACTTCTGAGGTCGGCATGCTCGACAAGCTCCTCGCGACCGGTGTTCCTGAAGAGTGGCGCCACGGCCGCTGCTATCCGATGGCCTCCGCACTCAGCGACCTGCTGTCATTGCCTGTCGTCACGCTGACGGTTTCGACCCGCTCGGATCACTCTCCCACCGGGTGGCGGGAGCACGTCGTGCATGCTTGGGTCCGCAGCCCCGACGGCGAGGGCTTCGACGCTGGCGGCTTCTTCGATGAAAGCGGCGTTCAGACGACCTTTCTCGCCAACACCGGAACGATCTGGCGCAACGCCCGAGTCATCGAACACGCGGATTCCGCGGCGCTCTTTTCCCACCTGGTGGAGTGCTTTCCCGAGGCGATGGATCCGACCCACCGCCTCCACTTCGATATCCTCTGCCAGCAGGCAAGCGAGGTTGCCCAGGAGCATCTTGTCCACCTGGCGATGCCTGCTCTCACGCCAGCGTGATCTCGCCATCCTCCGAAATCTGCATTCCTGGAATGGACAGCGGCATGGGCCATGCGCGATCCATCCTTCAACGCGGATCCAGATGGATTCGATGAGCTATTCTTGAAGGACCGCCTATGACCTTTGCAGTTCTCACCCGCCGCGGCGCGATCGCCGGCATCGCCGCCGCACTCACCGCATCCACGACCCTTGCCCAGGCCGAAGACCCGCCGGCGGTCACGCTCGACAAGCTTCTGGAAGCCACCGACGTGCCGGACCTCTGGATCGGCGACCCGACGGCGAAGGTCACAATCGTCGAATACGCCTCGCTCACCTGCACGCACTGCGCGCGCTTCCACGAGGACGTCTGGCCGGAGCTCCGCAAGCGCTATGTCGATACCGGCAAGATTCGCTTCGTGTTGCGGGAATTCCCGCTCGACCCGCTCTCGCTGGCCGCTTTTATGTTGGCTCGCGCCGCCGGGGCAGACCGGCGTGAAGCTTACGTCGACGCGTTTTTCCGCAAGCAATCAGAGTGGGCGTTCAACGGTCGTCCGCTCGACACGATGCCGGCTCTCACCGCCCAACTCGGCATGAAGCGAGAGGAATTCGACGCGGTCCTGAAGAACGAAGCCCTGCTGACGAGCATCAGTCAGGTCCGTGTGCGCGCCCAGTCCCAATTTGGCGTCAACTCGACTCCGACATTCTTCGTCGGCACCGAGCGTCTCGTCGGCGCCCGGCCGATCGCGAACTTCGAGGCCGCGATCGCCGCGCAGGGTTGAGCCCTTATCGGCCGCTGGCGACGGCGGCCGGCTTGCACCCGCTCTCATCCTGCGCGAAGGGCAGCTTCGCGTCGCGCAGGAACTTCATGGCCACTGGTGTCGACAGCGCATAGGACTGCGAGCCTCGGATGAAGGTGTTGACCCCAACGACGCGGCCGCAGCTATCGATCAGCGGCCCGCCGGAATTCCCCTTCGCCAGGACCGCTGCGTGACGGATCAGCTCCACGCCGGTCTGGGACATCTCTATGGCGCCGGTCAGCCCCTGAGACAGGGTGAGGGTCGGAATGGTGAAGTCACCGACCTGGGCGCGCCTCCAGAAGCCCTCCGGACCGATTGCCTTGCCCGGGAAGCCGGCCGCAATCACCGAGCCGCTGTCCGGGCTCGCGAACTTCAGGATCTCGACACCTTCGACAGGGCTCACCCAGATCGCAGCGAGGTCGGGATTGCCGACGACATGATCCGGCGTCATTGCGGCGACCTGGCCGACCAGCGGCAGCCTCGACTCGCTCGACAGCACCATGATCGTCTGCGGAGAGCCATCGATGACGTGGCGGTTGGTCACGATCAAATTAGGCGCGACGAAAAACCCAGATCCCTCGGACACCGTCGTGGCGTGGCGCGCCAGGATCATGACTGTCGCCTTACGCAGCCGACTCGGCAGCTCCTTGTCTTCCGACGGGATCGGGCCGTACCTGAACTGCGTCATGCGCGCCTCGGCAACGGCCGCGACGTCTGCCGCCGACAGCTTCGAGCGCCCGAGCTCGTAGCGCAGATAGTCCCGGTCCGAGGCCGTTAGCTTGGCGAGATCGCAGGACTTCGCCTGACGCAGGCAGGGCAGCAGCGCCTGTCGGTACGCCTCAATCGGCGCGAGCTGTGCCTGCGCGAAAGAAACGCCGGCGAGCAAAAGGAATGAGGTGAGGAATCCTTTCATGCAGAGATGATCAGAGGATGCGATTGATGAGGCAATAGGTCATGTCTTCGATCTTCTGATCGAGGGCATGACCTGCTTCCTATCGGTCCAGGATTTCCCAGGTCATATTGACCCGCGACCTGATCTGCAGAGATCCGGGATTGAACGGCACCACCGTCGGAATAGATTCCCTTAGCGTGCTCTTTCGCAGCACGGGAGGCTCGGTGGCCCCGGGAGCAACGGGAGCTGTATCGATCTGAAGCACGCGCCCGAGCCGAACACCAGCTGCTTCGGCATAAATCCCCGCTCTCCGCGTCGCCTCCTTCGTGGCTTCGGATATCAATTCATCCGACTGGCGCTTGTCATCGCCCACCATGTATGAAATGCCCTCGAAGTGGTTCGCACCCTTGTCGATCAGGATCTGAGCGAGCGCGCCGGCCCGAGCAATGTCGTGGAGCCTTATGGTCAAGGTATTGCGAGCGCGAAATCCGCGCAGCGTCTCCTTGGACTGCAGAAAAACGCCACGCGTGTCATCCCAAACCAACGAAAGATCGAAATCCGTCTTCAGGTCGAGAGCGTCGATTCCCTGGGACCTGATCTCGGCAATCACAGGCGCCGAGAGCCGCGCCATTTCGTCCGTAGCAGCCCTAGATGTCGGCTTTTCAGCAACAATGCTGAGCTGGATCATTGCGATGCGTGGGACGACGTCGCGAGTTGCCTCGGCGCTTACTGTGATGTTCGGCGGACGAGGCGCGGGTTGATCGTCCTGCCCCACCGCGGGTATAGAAAGTCCGGTGACTATCGCGAGTGCGATGATCGATTGCCTGCGCATTCAAGGACCCTAGCGGAATGGACTGCCGATAGGACCGAGGCTATCTCACGGGCAAGCGCTGTGTCACCTATTCCCCAAAGCACTATCCACCATCCTGCAACTAGAACGCAGTTAAACTACATGCCGAGGTTCGCCAGCTCCGGATCGTCGCCGAATTCGATGACGGGACGAGGCGGCAGATCACGAGACATCGTGAGCGCGTCCTTGGTCATGTCTGTGACCTTGGCGATCCGGTCGAAGATGCGAGGGGGCAGCGCCGGGGTGTAGAACCGGTTGGCGACCGCGTCATCGAGCTCGTCGATAATCGCCCACACTGCGTCACCGCCATGCTCCTCGACCATCCTCTCGCGCTGCGTGAGCAGGCGCCCGAGCTGTTCGAGACCGGCTGCCGAGAGATCTGCAAGTGCCTCCTGCAGCTCGAACTCGATGGTTCGAACGCCCATGTAGGCGTTCGCCAGGGTCTCGCCGCTCGTCAGGAGATCTGGCCGGTCGATCCGGAAGCTGCTGAACTCTGGAGGGATATCGTTGAGGCCATGGCGCTTGGCGAAAGCTACAGCGTCATCCACCCGGTCGAGCATGAAGGCGAAGCCGTTGCTCTGGTAGCCAGGCGCCAGGTCGACTTGATCGCTCACGTTGAAACGCCCTCGATCGCCACCGGTTTTGGTCGGCGGGTATAGATCGAAAGCGGGCGGAGCTGATCTGAGAAATAGCGTATCCTCGATGGCGAAAACGCGATCCAGCGTATCCCGCGCCAGCTTCATCGCGGAGTCGGTATGGTCCTCGATGACGGCTCGCGTATCGAGCGGAAGCACGTCGAACACATCGTTTCCCCATCCGATATGGAGAGGGGTCTGAACCTTGAGAGAATGGTGGAAGCCGTCCGCGAGCATCGCACGCGCGTCGGCGATACGAGCCCTGATTTTTTCCCAGCTGCTTCGCATGATCGGGCGGACGAGCACTTCTTTACCGTCAACCTCGATGACTCGACGCTCATACTCGTCACTGCGAGGCCCTTCGACGGTACGAGCCCGCAGGGCGATCGGAGCCTGGTCGAGGCTCTCGATCAGCTTGATTTCGCCAGCGAGCGGAACCCTCACCTGGATCTTCTCAGGCTTCTTGCTTCGACCACGCAGCACCTTGAACGGCACGCGGACCTGAATGTCGATCGGCATGGTCTTCATGGGCGAACTCCACGGCCGGCTGCCGGCGCCGGGGCAGGCTGCGAGATCTCGAAAGCCCCCTCGGCCAGCACCAGCGACTTCTCCAGAAAACGCCTGCGTTTGTCAGTGAACTCGTCATAGAGATTGAAGCGATTTCTCCCGAGATCCCTGAAGGCGCGCAGGAGCCGCGCGGCACCGTCTGGCTCACCGGCGAGCGCGGCCTCCCGGAGCTTGGCGATTTCGATCAGCGGGGCGCGGCCGTCCACTCCGATGATGGCGAAGCGCTCCTTCAGACTGTTCAGGAGCATCCGGACACCTGCCGCGACATTGACGGACTGCTCGTCGAACAGAATGACGTCCTCGTTGATGGTGTCGATTTCGAGCCTGCGAACGAAGTTGTCGGAGAGCCGCTTCTCGTTCTTGTCGATGTTGGCATAGTCGGCCAGGAACTTGCCGGCGACATCCAGGCGGGTGATCCCGAAGGCGAATTCGCCCGGGTCGGCTCCGAGATCGTTCAGTGTCAGCTCGCTCCACCCCATACGAGGCCCGCCCTGGTTATACGCCGGGTAGATCGGATGCTTGACGACGATCGCCGGCGGCGGGGCTGCTCCCCAGACGCGGTTCCTGTTGAATAGCGTCTCGTCCGCGATGATGCGCTCGATCTCGGCGACATACCGGTCAGCTGACACCTTCTCCTCAGAGCTGGCGTCCTTGTAGCGAACCGCGGTCTTCTTCGCCGCGGCGACAACATCGTGGGTGCCGCGCGAGGCCAGGGTCGAGATGATGAAGTCGCTCACGGCCTTGGCGCCGGCCGCGGCGACACTGCGTCCGGCTGCTTCCTCAAGCGGGAGAGGACGGAACAGGACGTCGTCGACGAGCAGGCGTTCGACGAGCTGGGGCATCTCGAACTTGCCAAGCTGCACCACGGCATTTGCCCGCAGCGCGATCTCGCCTGTCTTCTCGGGGAGTTCGATCTCCAGCGGGATGACGACGCCAGGCTGGTCGAGGCGGGCGGATTGGCCGACCGTGAACGTGACTTTGAGCTTCGACGACACCGCTGATTCCATCGCGAATTCGGTAGGCAGGAACCTAGTGGAGTGGCCTGCAAACAACAAACCGCCCGTCTCCGCAGGCGCCCACGGGAAATCGCGTCACGATCCTTGGATATCAGTCGGTCTCAAGGAATGATGATGCAAATCATGATCCCCTCGCTCTCGGGTTAGCAGGCTGAGTATGGAACTGGTCGAACACGTCCCGGCGCGCACTTTCACGCTTCCGCACATCGCGACCGGCCGCCCCGCTTCACTCGCCGTTCGTCTCGACGAGATCTGTCGCGAGTTCACAGCGTTCCGGATGCGCTTCGACGAGGCGACGGGCATTCTCTGGGCAACCATGCTCGACAACCCGTTTCCGAGCTTCGCGCCTGCGATGCTGCAGGAGATGAGGCTGGCGACGACGGCCGTGCGGCTGGCGGCGGAGCAGGGGCTGGCACAGGGCCTGGAGTTCTGCGTCCTCCATAGCGAGACGCCCGGCGTGTTCAACCTCGGAGGGGATCTCGCGACCTTCGCGCGCGCTATCTGCGAGGGCGACGCACCCGCACTTCGTCGATACGCACGCCACTCATGCGACCTAGTCTATGACATGTGGTCGAGCTTCGACCTCCCCGTGACCACAGTCTCTTTCGTCGAGGGCACGGCACTCGGCGGCGGCTTCGAGGCTGCCCGGGCGTGCAATGTCGTCGTCGCAGAGCGCGGTGCACGCCTCGGCCTGCCAGAGGTCAAGTTCGGTCTTTTCGCAGCGATCGGAGCGATCTCGCTGCTCACTAGGCATGTCCCATGGACCGTCGTGCAGCGCCTGATGATCGGAGGCGAGGTCATGCTGGCCGAAGATCTCCATGCGCTGGGCGTCGTCGACGTCCTTCTGGAGCCCGGGAGCGGTATCGATGGCTTCCTGCGCTACCTCAATACCGACCTGCGCCGCGAGAAGCCAACACGCAGCCTGGTGCAGGCCGCCCGCCGGCGGGTGGCGCCGCTGCCGATCAGCGAGCTCTACGAAGTCGCTGATCAATGGATCGAGGCAGCCATGGCACTCAGCCCCGAAGACCTGCGTCGGATGGAGCGTATCCACGCCGCTCAACGCCGGCATCTGCAGCGTGCGTGACGGCGTGGTTCTAACCTTCGATCGCGACAATCCCGGTCCTTCAGGGCCGGGTCAGGCGATCCTTGTGTCGCCCGGAAATCCTGCATAGCTTCGACGCTATGCTGCGCCAGCAGGCCTACCGATTCCGGATTTATCCAAGCAATACGCAAGCGGATCTGTTCCGCCGAACGATCGGCTGCTGCCGGCTGGTCTACAACCTGTGTCTCGACCAGAAGACGTTGGAACACCACCGCAGCGCGCCGCGGCGGTTGAGCTACGCAGGTCAGTGCGACGGCCTGACCGAACTGAAGCGCGAGGTGGAGTGGCTGAGGGTTGTTCCTCACCACCCGCTGCAGCAGGCGATCCGTGATCTGCACCGCGCCTTTACGAACTTCTTCGAGGGGCGAGCGCGCTACCCCTCATTCCGGCGCAAAGGCGAGAACGAGTCCTTCCGCTATCCCGATCCCAAGCAGATCAAGCTGGAGGAGGAGCGCATCTTCCTGCCGAAGGCTGGGTGGGTGAAGCTTGTCCAGCACCGGCCGGTCGAGGGCGACGTCAAGAACGCCACGGTCTCAATGATCGCGGGCGACTGGTTCGTCTCGATCCAGGTCGAGCAGGAAGTCGCGGAGCCTGCCCTCAATCACGGCCCGGCCGTCGGCGTCGATCTGGGCGTCGAGCAGCCGATCACGCTCTCGGATGGGACGGTCTTTGCGCTGCCGCGCGTCTCGCTCCACGAGCGCCGCCGGCTGGCGTCCGCGCAGCAGAGCGTGGCTCGCAGGCGGAAAGGATCGAAGAACCGGGCTAAGGCCCTGCGGCGCGTCGCGCGGCTGCAGGCGAAGTTCGCCAGACGAAGGAGGGATGCAGCTCACAAGGCCACGACGATCATCGCCAAGAACCACGGCATGGTCGTTGTCGAAGCCCTGAAGGTAAGGAACATGACCGCATCGGCGCGAGGTTCCGCGGAGGAACCTGGCTCGAAGGTCAGTCAGAAGGCCGGGTTGAACCGGTCCCTGCTCGACATTGCGCCGGGGAAGATCCGTGCGATGCTCGCCTACAAGGCGCCCTGGCACGGATCGAGGCTCATCGCCGTCGATCCGGCCTACACCTCGCAGGAATGCTCTTCCTGCCGCACGGTCGATGCGAAGAGTCGCATCAGCCGCTCGCAGTTCGTCTGCACGAATTGCGGTCTCATCGAGAATGCCGACGTCAACGCCGCCAGGTCGATCCTGGCGCGCGGGCTCGGCACAACCGGAGGACGTCCGGGGATGGCCTGTGGATCGAGCCGCGCTGGTGGCCGGAAACAGGAAGTCGCGCCTGCAAAGGCGAGAAACTCGGTCCTCCAGGGCCGAGAGTAGTCACTTGCATCGAGCCGTGAGACTCCTCGGTGAAAGAGGTTTCTCAGGCTGCCATGATCGATTCCGAGACGAAAGCTTCTCCCCGCCGCAAGAGGAAGGTGTCCCTGCGCCGCGCGCCGATGAAACACGTCTTCATCGGTCAATGGCTCGGTGACGGCCAAGAGAAGCTGAAGCGCCGGACCAACACCGAGGTCTCGGCCTTCCTGATGGAGCAGGCACTCCGCGATCTCGGCGGCCGGCCGCTGACTGGGCCGGATCCTGTGACGGATGAGCGCCTGGCGCGGCAATTCGCCTATGAGACGTTCCACGCGATGCAGCAGGGCGACCTCAGTCGCGGCGTGAACTGGTACAAGGACGCGATCGCTCGCTCGATCGAGCTGGCCGGCCTGATCTACCCCGAGCTCGTCGACGACAAGGCGGCGAAGGGCCTCGGCCACGCCAACATCCGCTCCGCCCAGGAAGCGAAGACGGTGCTCTGCTGCGCGCTCGCAATCACCTCGCAAAACAACACCGTGCACGAGAACTGTGCTTACGCGTTGGAGCAGTACGGCGCCTTCCGCACGAACGGCGCCTTTTTCGCGAAGACCTACGGCGCCAAGGGGGCCTCGGTCGCCAACAACCTGGTCCGCTTCAACGAGCTGCTGGAGGTTCACGAGGGCGATCTTTCATCGCTCCGCGACTTCCTTGAGGCGCCTTACACGATGAGCGAGCTGCGCACGGCCGCGGCCAAGTTCGGCATCAATATCACCGCGCGCGAGCTGGCGGACGAGACCGTCTATGGATCGATCGTTTTCGGCCCAAAGATCGGAAACGCATTCCTCTCAAATTTGCTGGGGAACCTGAGCCCGCTGACCCTGGATTTGTGGATGACACGCACCTGGGGCAGGCTGACTGGACGTCTGGTCAAAGGAACAGTGAGTGACGACCAGAAGGACCGACTTCGTGACACCCTAATCTCTGAAGGATTTCTGGCCGAAATGGCCGAAGCCGGCCTCCATGCCGATCCTTCGACCATCCATGAATTGGCTGATGAAGATCTTGTCGATCTCTGTGGGGATTTGATCAATCTTTGGGAGCGCTTTAGGAAGTCCTTAGTCGCCAAGGGCTATGACGACAACAAGCAGCTGTCCGAATTCAAGGCGAACCTCGGATGGCCCGGCGCGGCGCAGTCGATCTCAAAATCGCTCGGCGCCAGCGTCGACGCCCCAGCCACCGCAAGCGAACGCCGGTGGATACGGCAGGTGATGGGGCGCGCGGTAGAGATTTTGGCTGGCAATGGTGTCATCATCGAGCCAGCTACGATGCAAGCGGTCCTGTGGTATGCCGAGAAGGCAGCCTGGGACCACCTCTCCGGCCGTAAGGTCGGATCGTTGAATGTCTCGTTTGACGAAGCAATGGCTCGTCTGGCGACACGGAATGGGATCGATCATGACGCAATCGCGCGCGTTTTCCGCGGAAGTGAACACGACGGATCGTCAGGACCAGGACTTCGAGAAGAGCCTCGAGGCGACGACGCCGGAGCAGCGCAAGGGCTTCCTGAAGGAGCTGAAGTCGATCTCGGAGACGCGATCGAAGAAGCCGAGCCAGAAGTCCGAATGATGCTGGCCTAAGACCCTCTCGCCGCGCGAGCCTATTCGGGCTGTCGCGCGGCGAACTGCTGCCATGTCGGACGGAGCGGATTGTCCGTCCTTGCTTTCACTGCGACCGGCTCCGGAAGGGCTTCTTGCTCGACCAAATTTTCGACAGGGAGACTAGCCAGCGCCGCGATCTGCGGCTTCGCGCCGGTGCCTTTGTCTGACTTCCGGAGCCAACCGCCGATCGTTTTCAGATCGAGCTCGGTGAACTCGCGCCCCTTGAAGACGATCATGAACTGGCTGGAGATAGCGTCGGCCTCGGCCTGGCTACGACAGACGAACTCCATGGTCTCGCGTGTCGGCATGCGCAGTACCGCGATCCAGTCACGCACAATCGGGATCTGATAGTTGTTCTTGAAGCGGTAATCGCGGTCGCCGTTCTTCGTGGCATGGCGCCATGTTTGCCCGACGATCTCCGCCTTCCAGCGCGGCTTCTCGCGCCCGACATCGCGACAGACGGTCTCTACTTCGATCTCGTCGGTGTTGCCGCGAACGACGCTGAAGCCGTCCTGGATCCAGTAGGTCTTCGGCGTCAGAAGCCAGAGAAAGCCGAACTTCTCGATCCGCAGGAACTCCCGATCGCATTTGATCCGGTAGCTCTCCTTGACCAGCTTGACGTTGAGCTTCGATCCTTCGTCCGATCGCTTGAATGCCTTCTTGAACAGCTTGATATCGCCCGGCGCAACCATTCCGGTCGTGCCGTACTCCTCGGCTCGGATCTTCGTCGTCGGCAAATTGATCACGACCAAGGCGAGCAAAGTGACTGCGAGCGGTGGCTCGTACTTCGTGACTGCCCAAATGGCGAGGGTCACCACGATCGCCGTCAGTTCGATGGGAAAAAGAACGTGGTTGAGCCACATCCGGCGTCCGACACGATCACTCACGACGACACCAGCCAGGTCTTAATCAGCAGCCCGATGTAGAGCCAGGCGCCAAACGAGAAGACGTAGGTCATGAAGGGCGAGCGTGCGAGACGGGTCGAAGCTGCAACTCCCTGCACGCCTTTTCGAGGCAACAGGTAGATGAACCATTGGATTATCAACCCCGGCCAGAGCAGGAGAAGTCGCCCCGGCGTAAGCCTCACACCAGGCACGTTGTCTCGACCCATTCGCCCCCCCAGCAGCCACGCGGTCAGCGCCCTTGCGCAGATGACCCACCGTCAATCTACCCCAGGACACTACCCCTGAGCCACGAAAACCGCTGTCAGCAGCCCGATACTCACGGGTTTTCGTTAATCGCCGAGGACCGGCGACCGATTCACGTCGTGAATCCGCAACTCCCCTTCGATTCCGAACTTCAATTGGACCCCTGGTACCGCGACGCGCGAGGTTGCCGGCCCGAAACGAGCCGGAGCCAGTGCCATGCAATGCATCGTCGCAATGGAGAGCATCTGTCCTGCGGAAAACCGCTTCCGCTTCTATGTCCTGTCGCTCGATGAGACCCTGTTCGGGGATGTCGCGCTGGTCCGGGAATGGGGGCGCATCGGAACGAACGGCCGCCGGCGCCTTGACCTGTTCGACGATCGGGTGCGCGCATTCTCGACGCTGGAGGAGTGGCTCGAACGCAAGCGCCGTCGCGGCTACAAGGTTGTCGAGAGCAGCTGGCCGATCCAGCCTGCCAGGGTCAGTCCTCGATCGCCGGCGCGAAAAGCCGCCAATGCTTCGAACGGACAAGCCCGGCCATATTGACCTGGAACTGCCGCGGAGTGACCCGAATATCGGACTCGTCGATATCGATGACGACATACCCGCCCGCGTTGATGTTGCGCAGCTCCCAGTCCGCGGCCTTGGGATCGGACGGCTCGACGGTGACGCGGTTGTCGAGTGCACTGACGTTGACGAAGCGCGAACCGCGATGGGTTTTGTCCTCAAAGCCATGGCGGTGCCCGTAGAGGAAGAGCGGGACACCCGCCATGTCGAGCTGCGTTTTCGTCTGGCGTTCGTGCGTCACCACGATCGTGCGCGCCGGGTCGTTCTCCGCGACCAGGTTCGCTAGGTCGCGACGGTTTGCCCTTATGATCGCGACGTCGGCAGCGGCGTCGTCTCGCTTGAAGGCCTTATAGCGCGCGCTGCGCTCCAGCTTGGCCCTATCCGAGCTCGACGCTCCTTTCAGGCTTTCCAACTCATCCAGGACAGCCTGGTGGCGCGCGTCGACCTCGGCCCGCAGCCGCACTGCGTGCGGGTTGAGGCCCCACTTCACCGGCAGCCCGCTGAAGCCCACAAAGACGAAGCCGCCATGCGCGTATGGCCTCATGTGGAGATGATGGCAGGTCGACCCAAACGACCGGTCATATTCGAGCCTGCCGTCCCAGTTTCCGAAGACATAGAGGACTGGACAATTGAACGAGGCGAGGATCTCAAAGATGGTCGCCGCGGCATCGTTCCCAATGTCGCCTGCGACCACGAGCAGATCGAACTCGCTTCGCTCCAGCCCGCGCAGCTTCTCGACGGCTCTGACATTGCTATGGATGTCGGAAAGCCCAAGAACCCGCATTCGCCCAGTCACCACCCCTGCCGGTCTCTGGGCTTGCTAGTCATCTGGCAGATGACTAGCAAGCCTCCTTCGCCCGAGCAGGCAGTCAGGACCTAAGCGCCGGCGATGGAAGTGCGGCCTCGACGGCAGCTTCGAATGCCTCGTCGAAGCCAGGATGCTCCATAGCGCCGACAAACACGCGCCGGTTCTCGCGATCGGCGTGATAGGCCGCGAACGCCTTGCGCAGGCCCTTGTCGCTCGTCACCCGCTTCAGCCAGTCCATCGCCTCGGGATGACGCCTCCAGAAGTCGCCGGTCCTGAAGAAGAATTCCTGCATCGCGCCCAGGGACTCAACGTTCGAGCGAACACGGACGCCATCCGCGGCGCGGTACTTTCCATCGACCGCCGTGAGAGACGTAGGGATGCTCTTCAGCCAGTCCGACAGGTGCGTGGCGGCCGCATCGTACTCCTCATCCCGCAGCTCTTTGGCCATCTTGCAGAGCGAGCCCCACATGGAGAGACGGTCCTTGCTGAAGAGCTGTGCTACGGGACCGGAACCAACATTGAGGTTCACGGTGGCGAGAAGATCCTCACAGAAATAGGTGCCGCCGGGATCCGCCTTCAGAGCCTTCGTCAGCAGCGTCTGCGCGAGAGACCACTGACCTGCGTTCGCTGCAATCCACCCGCCGGTCGCGAGGATCGCGGGGTAGTGGAAGGAATCGCAGCCGTGCTTGCTCCAAGACATGAGCTTCTTCGGCGCGAGCCGGTCGACCTTGTCCCCATAGAGCTGCTCGAACAGAGCAACTGCCTTCGTGACATGCGGAAGAAGGTCCCTCGCAAAGTGAGGAGCCGCCGCCTTGTAGTTCGGGTCGGCGGGCCCCCAGTTGTCCCGCCGACCGTTGCCCGCCCAGCTGAACTGCAGGCAGGGCTCGGCAAGCGCGCCGACATACGACGAGTGGACCCATGGGTTCTCGGGATGCTGCTTCAGCAGCTTCTCAAGCTGCGCTTTGTGATCGTCGACAGGGCCGTCCTCATACTCATCGGCAAGAGCCTGAAGCGCCTTCCAGACCGCCCCGCCGGCCCGTGTGAATTCGAGCTGAAACTCGTCATCATCAGACCGCGTCGGAGCTGCAGTGGCATAGTCGCCGGCCGACTTCGAGCCATCCACCTTCGTACCGCCGCGAAGCACTTCATGCTTTCCCTTGATCTCCCGGAAGGCGAGGCCGTGAGCTTCTGGCGTCCTGAAAAGCCCGATCTCACGGATGTCCCAATCTCGGGCCGAGAGGCCCTTGAGATCGGTTCCCTTCAAATCAGCCACCGACTGCAAGAGATGATTGTCTCTCCGCACGCTGATCGGGATCTTTCCGTCATACGCCCGCGCACTCTCTTCCTTCGATGAGGAGAGGAACAGCGATGAAAGATCCTCTTCATAGGGACCTGGCGGGTGCTTCTCCGGGTGCGCGCTAGCGCGCTCCAGGTCCTTCTGCAGGTCATGCAAATCGGCATAACCATAGGCTCGGGCGAGGAAGTTCTGGGTAACCTGAAGGGGCTGCTCGATGAGCCAAGCAAGATGCTTGGCGCGGGCGCTGAAATCGTCCTTCGAGGTCGGACGAAAGCGCGTAACGGGGCGCTCGTGGGGTTCACGGGTCATTGTCATCTCCGAATGGTCATCAGTTGGGAACGAACTGGTAGCGAGGGCCGGATTCCCCGCTACGTGCATCCCGAACCTCAATCCAATCGAAGAGGAGCAGAATGTCTGTGGTCTACCCTGGCCCCACCTGGGGTTCTGCGCTTACGGTTGCCCGTTCCGGCGTCATCGGCTGCCAGTGCCGATTTCATAATCATAGGGCCGGCGCCCGCCTCGGGCAAGATTTGTATTCGCTATCCACCGAAGAGCAGGCCAAACAGCTTGGAACAGAACGCATACGGCGCCTGCGAGGAATGATCCGCTCCTGACCCCACTGTTACCCGGAGAGGGGCAATCGAATCCGCGCCCCGACCAACCTCGTTCGTCGGACGAATTTGCCTTCATCCGGACAGCGTTCTTGCTAGGGCCCGAAGGCCCTTGTTCGATCGAGCAGTTGGATCAGTCGCTCGGCCGCCAAATTCGGGCTGCGATAAGTTTCGTCGGGGCGCGCTCCGTATGACGCATCATCGGAAGTAAAAACGCCGAACCCCTGGCCCGATCGCCAGCTGACACTGAACTTATGGCCAAAGAGCTCCAGATCAATCCACCATTCCCCGCTCGGATCAGCAGGCTCGTCGATTGAATGAGTTCCCCCGGCAGGAGCTAGGATTCGGAGAAATCTCTGGATGTTTCGACGACCACTTTGTCGCTGATCGTCGCCATTCCGCCCCGTCCTGGTTCGCTCGGACATCTTTCGGACCTCTCTAGATCCTGAATCCGCTGCTTAAACGCGCGCCTCAAACATCCGCCGAAAACGCCTGATATCGTCGTGGCTCGTACTCAGCCAAGAGCGAGGTACAGTATCGAACCTGACCTCGCTTCGCTTGAAGAAACCTCAGTGCAGACTGCCTCTGGCGGCTGAGCGCGCGACTTCGTGGATATCGCCGGGAGCGACGCCGATGTCGTTGAGACCATGCTGGCTCAATGAGGCAAGCGCACGAAGCGTACGCTCTTCCTTGCGCTTGGCGCGATAGCGGCGGGCGGCGGCGCGTCCGCCTTCGACGATGAGAGCGAGAAACATGGTTGGCCTTCGTGAAGATGATCGAAGGCTCCATGCCTTCGGATTGCGCGGAACCTACGCGCACTCCCCGAAAGCAAGAACCGGATATTCGACTCCTTGATCAGCTTTCGGTGGATGGGCTCAGTAATCGATGCCCTTTATGGCGCCGAGGTGCGGAGCGTTGGTGAAAACCATGGTGACGTAGGCACTGACGCTGCTCAGCACCGTGAAGCCGACAATCCCGGCCTGGACATTCGTGCGCATGAAGCCCGAAATCACAGCAAGAAGATCCGGACGCGCAGCCACAAGCACGAGAGCGGTGACGATCCCGAGGGCAAACAGCCCCATCACCGCCCAGCCGAGCAGATAGACGATCAGGTACCCCAGAAACTCGCCCACCTTAAGCGCAGCGAGCTCCACCGCCGAACGCTGGCGCACAATCTGCAATTCCATGAGCGTGTTCCTTCCGACTCCACACCGCAACGATGCTACCTCAAAGGATTGAAGCAAAGAATTGAGTCGAAATCTTTTCCGTGGATCGTGCGGCTGGTGTGGCTTTCGACCGCTCCGGATACTCTCGGCGAAAGGCGCTTGAGCCGGCCTTCCTGACTTTCTATTTTCGCGCGCAGAACGAGAGAGACATGAGCCAAACCCGCAAGGTCGACGACGCCGGCGAGAAGATCGGCGGTGCCCGCAAGGACATGTGGCGCAGCCGCGTCATGACCCCGGAGGACCTTGATGCTCTGAGCATCGAGGAGGCCGTAGCGTTCGTCTCGAAGGATTTGGTCTGGCCGAAGCCGGACTATTCAGCGCTCGCGGCGGCAGGGTACGAACCTGAAGCCCTTGCGCTGCAAAAGATCGTGCGCGACCGCCTGCCGGCGGCTGCTGTCATTCCGGACAGCGACAAGCCGGACCAGGAACTGCGCCAGATCCATCGGCAGTATGTCGAGATGGTCGGCTTGCTTCGCGACGTCGCGGCGCGGTTGAAAACCGCCGCGGAAATGCGCGTCTTCCATAACGAGATCTACACGGAGCTCGACTGGCACCAGTCCGGCTGGCGGAGCAATGAGGTCCGCTCGAAGATTGCCAGCGTCACCCCGGGACGCAAGCGTCCATACGAGATGAAGACCGCCGACCTCGACAAGGCGTCGGCGATGGTCCGGGAGGGGTTCCCGAGCTCCAAGGCCGATCCGTGGCTCAAGGGTGTCCTGATCAAAGAGCGCTCCGGCGAGTTCTACGCTGTCCGCGGCCGCACCATCACCACCAAGGGGCACGCCACCTACGAAGCGACGGTTGCCGCGCTCAAGGCGGCTTACCAGGAAAAGCGCACGAAGAAGACCGACACCCCGAAGATGCCGCCGATGTACCGCGAGCGCCTCGAAGAGATCGTGCGCGAAGGTCTGCCGGCTCGTCGCGACGGATCGGTTACGCCGGAAGCGTTCATCGAGGAGTTCGGTTTCCGCGGCGTCGAGTTCGGCGAGTGGTTGCCGGACGGCGAGCGCCAGATGGTGCTCGACCACGCCTGGGATGCGTTCTGCGACCTGGCTGAGGTTCTGGACATCCCGCGCACCTCGTTGAGCCTGGGCGGGAACCTCGCCCTCGCATTCGGCGCGCGAGGCAACGGCCAGGCTGCTCACTACGAGCCGCTGAGGGCTGTCTTCAATGTTTCCCGGCTGTCGGGCGCCGGCTCGGTTGCCCATGAATACGGGCATTTTCTGGATCACTATGCCGGTCAGAAGGAATACATCCCCTCTCAGAACGGTTCGATTGCGTCCGGCTCCGGCTGGTACGAGTGGTCTCTGCCACGCGCCGGCCGGCTGGGTGGACTTGGTCCGGAGCTTGCCGCCATGTGGGATCGGATGATGGAAACCATCCGAATGCGCCGCCTGAGTCGCGACGAGCATCTGGCTGCGCTGGACAGCAAGATCAATTATCACGCCGGCCGCATTGCGAGCGAGACGAAGCGCCTGGAGACCTTCATCGCATCTGGCGGTGAGCAGCGTGACCGCAAGTTCGTCCCCAAGATGCAGGCCTGGCTTCGCGGCGAGGCCGCGGCCGAGAACTCCGTCCGCGCTCGTCGCGAGGCCTTTCACAACAACCCTTCATTGCCCGGTGCCGCGGCAGTTTCGCACTATTTCGCCGAGGCCCTGAAGCTCGGCGGTTCGAACGGCTACTGGCAGCGTCCGACCGAGACGTTTGCCCGGGCCTTCGAGTGCGCCGTGTTCGATGCGCTGAAGAAGTCGGGCGCACGGAGCGACTACCTGGTGCATGGGGTCGAGCCGGAGCTCTATGCGGACGCGGTCTGGAAGGGCAACCCCTATCCGGTCGGCGATGAGCGAAAGGCCATCACCTCACTCGCGCTTGACCTGTCGCGGGCGATCATCCCGGTCATCGTCGCAAAATTCGAGCAGGAGCCCGGGCCGGTTCCTGCGCCGTGATGATCAGAGGCGGGGCGCCGGCGTGGCGTCCTCGTCTGGAACCCGGTAGCGCTCCAGAATCTCTTTCATCATGTCGTCATGCATGGCGGCCTGCTGATCGATCCGGGACGCCAGCTCCTGAAGCGCAGGCAGCATCGCATCGAACGCACGCCCGACGGTTTCACGGTACTGGGCGATCCGCTCGTTGTCGGCATCGATGATCGCCTGGACGGCCGCAGGCGAGGCGTGATCCAGCAAGACGTCCGCGCGATCGACGTATAGCTGCGGCGCGCGGCCCTGGACGCCACGCGAACCATAGTCGGCCGCGTAGATCGTCCTGTAGCCAGGCTTCACATAGAAGCGCGATCCGGTCTCCTTGATGACCGTCGCCACCGCGACGGCGCGGCGGAAGCCGAGTCTCGGGAAGGGGAGGACGAAGCCCTTCGGGAGCTTCCCGATACGCTCACGGTCGTCATGGATCGAGGTCCGATAATCGCTCCCGATGATGATCGTTCGAGCAGCAGCTTCTTCCGCTGCGGCACGCGCGGTGCGCATCGCTTCGAATTCAGCCTTGCCCGTCTCATTCCAAAAATCGAAACCCTGCTTGGTCAGCAGGTAGATGTTCGAGCTGTAGTGGGCTGGCGTATCGCCGAGCTGATCGATCAGCTTTTGGAACGCCGGACGCGACGAACTCACTCGGTTCGGGATCAGGTTGAGGGAGTTCTCATAGGTCAGGTACTTCAGCCTGATCAGGGGCGTGGTGTCAGGTGAGGCCTTGGTGAAACGCCTGTGCAGCTCAACCAGCGCGTCCTGGTTCTGGACCATCCGCGCCTTGCGCTTTCCGTTCTCGTCGACCGGCGTCAGGTCGAAGAATTGCATCCCGCCAGCACCGGACGTGGTGACCAGGCGATTGCCCGGACCGTTCTCCAGGAGCCAGTCGAGGAGCGCTAGGCTCGCGTAGGAGAGCGAATCTTTCTTTGCCATCGTCAGCGCCTGGCAGGGAAGGTGAGGGAGGCGCCGTCCTCAAGGGCTCGGGCTTCGTCGACAAGAGAGCGTGCCTGGTCGCGCAGCTCGGAGGCGCGGCGTCGATCGGAAGCCTCGCGATCGCGGATCGCCTGCGCGGCGACGCGGGCGTTCCCGACTGTCTGCGGCAGACCGCGCGCGGCCAACTCCTCGGCTAGCGCGATCCCGTAGGGCGCGTCGAGTCGACGACCGGCTTCGGTCAGGCATGCGGAGCTGAGGATGGCTGATTTCATGGTGAGACCTCCGCCCTCAGGCTACCGGTTGGGGACGCAAACCAGAACTGCGGCCGGCATCGAACTGATCGACGAGCTCCAGCGCCTGTTCCAGCGCCTTCCACCCGGAGGCAGGCAGGTTGTCCTGTGGCTGGTGGATGTTGAGCACCGTAGCCCACATGGAGGCACACAGAGGCTCCCTGGCGTCCTCGGGGATCTTGGCGACGAAGCCCTTTGGCGTGGCGCCCTGATCGTTGACCCAACGATCAAGGTCCGCGGTCAAGACTTCGGCGATCGCCGATCGTCCGACCAGGTAGGTGCTCTCGATGTCGTGCAGGCTGTGCAGCAGGCAGCCGATGACGATATGGCGCTCGTCCTCGGTCAGTCCGGCGATCCAGTTCGCGCTCACCAGAGATCCTCCGAGAACAGCTCGCGCTGCGCGCTCTCGTTGCGCATGCGCTGGCCACTCGCCTTGACGAGATCCATCGCCGCGGTGCGGTCGACGAAGACGCCCTGATCTGTCGTGAAGCCCGGGGTGTGACCGATCCCGTCCGGATCGATCCCGAGCAGCGCGCTCATCGAGAAGAGATGGTGATGACGAAAAGGCGCCGGCAACGAAACCATGCTGCCGTCCGCCAGCCGCAAGGCGACACCGGTGATGCGGCGGCTGTCACCCATGACGCTCATCAACGATAACCCGGGCCGGCTATGTAGACAGCCTCGTCCGTCAGCGGCGCCTCGCCTTCCAGCCAGACGCCGCAGAAATCCATCGCGTCCTGCAGGTGAACGGGATCGATGCGGAGCTCTCCGTCGTCGCGGCGCTCCAGGAAAGACTGCAGGTGAGGATCCGCGAAGGCGCCCATGACGCGCGAATGCAGAACTGCAGGGAGAAAGCGAACGAGATCCTCAACCCGATAACTCATCTTCTTGCCATGCCGTCGCCAATACTCGACGTCCACCAACTCCTCGACGATAGCCTTTCGAAGCTCCTCGTCGTCCATGTTTCGGATGGAGATGACGTCGGTATCGACCAGATACCAGGCATCAGCGAAGGCTTTGATCGCGCTGCCGTCGAGCTGATGCAGGGCTGCCGCCTCATCCTGCGCGAGGTCGACAAAAGCCCTGATATCGTCCGTGGTGATCTCGGTCATGATGCGCGCCGCCTCGTCCGCTTGGCGCCCGCCCGAGAGGCTTGAGCGCGCTTGGCATCGCGATAGGCCAAGATGGAATTCGCATGGGCCATATGACCAGACACCTCCTCCGCCCATCGCACCCATTCACTCGGATCGGCATTTTCCGCAGGCCGTTTCACAAAGGGGCCGCGGAGGGCCGCGATGTCGGCCCGGGTGAGGTGACGCTCGGGGTCGAATTCTGCGGTCACGGCTTCGGTCCCGCCGGCGCCTCGAACTTCGATCGAACCTGCTCGTAGGCAGCGTCTCCCGCGTCGGTGATCGAGATCGTCGTCGTGCCGAAGTTGCCCGTTTTCAAAGTCGCGTAGCTCATCGCAACCAGCCACTGACCAGGCGCGTAGCTTTCAGCAATCGAGCGGCTGCGCTTCTCGTGGAGCTCGGCGAGAAGCTCAAACCGCGGCTTGGTGAATGCGGGCTTCGACATCGGGATCTCTCAGATGCGAGGGGCGGGCGAGGTTTCGAGCTGGAATTCCTGATCCTCGAGGCGAACGCGGCCGCAGCTGACGCCAGCGGCAACAATGGCAAGCTGGGCGGGCGCCGTCGGCTTGCTCTTCCAGTTCGTGACTGTGAGAACCTCGTCCACGCACTCACCGAGGGCTTCGAGCTGTGCTGGATCAGCGATCCCCTTGAAGCTGTCCCCGTCGAATTGGAACTCAAATCCGTCCGGGACCGAATAGCCGTTCCAGTACTGGGCGATCGCCTTGTCGCGAGGCAGATCCACAGCGGCGGCACGGCGTTCGCCGGCGACGGCGAGCTTGCCCGACGGCGTCAGTCCAAAGACCGCTGTCTTCAAGCTGACGAAGGTCGGGCGCCCCTCCCACTGCAGCGTCCAGTAGAGCGGCTTGATCAGACCAGCCTTGAACAGAACGGTGACACGCGACCAGGCAACCGTATGCAGCTTGCCCGAGCGCGGGCTCATCTGCATCGGCCGGTCGCTGCTGGAATGGGCCACCGGGCAGCCCCTGGCGATCCGGTCGAGAATCTGCGCGTTCTCCCGGTCGCCGAGAATGACGCCGAGATCGTCGCGCGACTTCTGCTCGCGGTTGAACCCCAATTCGAGCAACGAGAGCGTCCCGACGGCGTCCTTCAAGCGCTCGACTTCCTGAAGATCGAGAGCTGGCACCGTGCGGCTGGCGACGTCGTTCTCATCGAAGACGTAGCCACGGCTTTCGGCCTCGGCGCGCAGACGCGCATTGAGATCGTCGTCTCGCCTTGTCCTGATGCGAGGGTGAGCTGCGATCAGCAGGCCCTCGGGAACCCGGCGGACAGAGCCTTCCCAGACCTCCGTGAGGTTGCCGCGGCTGTAACGAAAGCTGAGGGCGCCGCTTCCGCTGTCGCTTCGCTGGGTGAAGACGCTGTTCTGATCGAGCAGATCGGCCACCGGTGCCCAACCCTGCATGAACGCCGCATCGGCGCTACGCTTGGCCTGGAACTCCTTCTGGACCATCCAGCCGCGGGCGAGATCGCGACCCAGATCCTGGGTAGCCTTGTCCTGCGGGGCGATCAGCTTGATCGAGTCGTTCACGCCCAACCCGAGCTCTCGCTCCCGGTCATAACGGAGCACCAGGGCAAGCGCGCCATCACGTCCGGATGGCCCGGCGATGACTGCGACGGAGTTGCCTCCGAATTCGGCCGCGGCCGCCTCGTACCCGTGGAGTTCTCTTGTCGACGGAAACACCCGCAGCGAGATCTCGGCATCCGGCAGCAGCGTCGGATCCGTCAGGAGATCTGCGATCGCGTCGCGCTTGGGATCGGCAAAGCGGATACCGGCGCGCCCGGCGTCATCGAGCACGAGCGGATAGAACCCGTGCACCGCAGCGGCCCGAAACCCCTCGTCAATCGCAATGTCGTCGCGCTTCATGGGTCTTAGCTGAGAAGGAAAGCTGGCAGAGTTCAATCCGCCAGCATCTGAAATCCGGGGATGAGCACCTCAGGGAGCAGGTGCGGCCGCCGGCACGAGCGTCGCGAGATAGTCCTCGTCCAGCGAGGTGACCTCGGCCTGAGGCATCAAAGCGCCGCCGTCAGGGCTCACCGACCCGAACTCGCGTGTCCCGAAGGCCCATTCGCCGCGACCAGTCTCGACAGCCCACTCCGCGGCAGAACGCCACTTGTCCTCGCGAGAGGCCTCGTCGACTTCGTAGCCTTTCGCGAAGTCGTAGCGATGTTCTCGCAGGAACGCCTGCGCAGCGTAGGCGTACAGCCAATCCTCCAGCGCCTCCTTCGTCGGAAAGATCGGCGCGCTGTAGATCTCGGCGCCTGCGCTGGACATGGCAATGAAGTGAACTTGGGTCATGAGAGCCTCCTGGCGACAGGCTAGGGCCATCCGCCGCAAGCTACGAGTTCAGAGAAAAACGAGCACGCAGACGCTGAGACAGCCGATGACGCCGGCCGTCCTGTAGTGCTCCGTGAAGAACGCGATCAGCGCGATGAGGATGCCGAGCAGTGCACCGAGAAACATAAAGCCGCGCATGATGCCGAAGACGAGCGGCAGCGGCCAGGCGACAAGCCAGTACCAGGTCGACAGCGATAGCGGATGAGGCGTGAAGCCGTGCACGAGCAGCGTCAGCACAAGGCCAATGGCGAGGTGGCAGCCGAGGATCAGCCGCGTCGTCCGGCTCAGCAGCATTGGCATCAGAGAAAGACCAGCGCCAGGATCGTGAGCTCGCCAAAGGCGAGAGCCCAGCCGTACCACCGCTTCATCAGCGCGCCGATGGTGAGGAGCAGCATCGTCGCGAAGCCCCAGCCGAGCAGAAAGCCGACGACGATCCAGAGCGGCAGAACGATGCCTATGAGCCATAGGGCCGAAGGGCGATTCGAAAGAGCGTGCATGTGGGAACCTCAGCTTCGACAGCATGGTCGAGCCGGGCACCGAAAGGATCAACCGGCGCCCGCAAGGAATCCGTGGACGGACCTTACGGGCGCGTAGGCATAGATCAGATAGCTTCTTTCAGCTCCTTAGCGGGGCGGAAGGCAGCCTTCTTGCTGGCGGCAACGTCGATCATCGCGCCGGTGGCGGGGTTGCGAGCCTGACGAGCCGGGCGATCGTTGACCTGGAAGGTCCCGAGACCAGCAAGGCGCACCTTCTCGCCCTTGGTCAGGCTCTGAACGATGCCGTTGACCACGTCAGCGACGATCGCTTCGGCTTGCTTCTTCGGGATCGAGTGAGCCTCCGCGATGCTCGCAGCAAGGTGCTTGCCGGTCGAAATGACGGCCTTCGGCTTAGCTTCTGCCATGTGAAACTCCTGTTTTCTCTAAGGCGGTAGCGATCTCGTCGCCAATCGAGGGCGCAAGCAAGGCAGTTGCGGCCGCTGAAAGCCCTGAAATCGACTTATCCGCAGGGGAATCACGCTGCAGCAGTGGATCGAGAGCGTTCAGGCGCCTTCACACCCGATAGCAACGGGGTTTTCGGAGCTTCCGCGAATCGGGCGAGCCTTGATCAAACGACGACTTTCACGCCGGCAAACGCCACACCAGAACTCGGCCCGGGCCGCCGAGGCCGGAGGTCCGCACCTCAAGCTTTCCGCTGACGGAACCCTCGGCCTCAAGCTGGCGCAGCTTCGATCGAGCTTGAGCTGCTGTCCAGCCAAAGCGACCGGCGATCACGTCGGTTGGGGCGCCGCCGTGGCGCTTCAGAAAGTCGAGCACTGTCTCTTCGGCATGGGTGCCGCCAAGTTTGATGACGTTCACGCCGCGGCCTTCGCTCTTTTTGCCAAGTTTCCCTTTTGCTTGGCCCTACTGATGTCAAAGCTAGCAGGCAAATCGCGCCCTACGGGCCAAAATGCTCCGTTTAACGACATTAAAGAGCCTGTTACCATTCGATTGTACATCAGGCGGTAGAGCGCTTCCGATGACACTTGATCGCGCATCGAGTGGGTTCTCATGATTTCAGGCGTCGACATAGGCCTGCCCGCTGCGACAATGATCTGGATGGCTTCTTCGACCATCCTCTTGTTGACATGGCGGGCACGATACACCCCTCCACCCGCCATTTCTGGCCGAGCGGCTTCAATTGCGGTATTTGCGTCAAACGAGGCCACGAATTCCGACTTCTGATACTCGATCCTCTTGTAAACGAACGGAGCCGGCTCGACGCCGGCAAGCTTCTTCATCGAATCCGAGAACGCCTCGCGCTTGATGAATAGCGCAAACAAGGCCTGATCAATTGCAGCGAGCTCTTCCTGAGCGTGCTCGATAGCCGTCTTTTGATTGTTCTCGCTCATTTCACACCTCCTTCGCCCGCTAACTTCCCCAGAAACTGGAAAGGAAGCACTCGACGAATAGACCCATATGCATATATCCAAAACGAGTAAAGCGTCGATGTTGATATTGGTTGCGAAATCTCCGCTTTGGGCTATCAAATTCCCCAGGAGCACCCGCTCTCCCTCGTATTCTTCCGCCTTGTCTGAGCCCCCAGGGCGATCGTCGACCGCAATTCGCCCCTGAATACCCTAAATAGATGTACGCTGCATGGCTCTATGGTCAGCAGGCGGACCGCTCCCGCGCCCTGGCTCCGCTATTTCCCGGCTTCCATCGGGGAGGGCTTCCCGTCGCCCCAGACTGCAAGTCGGAACGAGCAGCTGGCCCCGCCCTCACAGGACTTGGCGCGGGGCGATTCAGGCGAACGCCCCGCTTTGATCCCCAGATGAATCTGGCAGGTGTCGCAGGCCCACCAGATCGTGTCGCCGACATCAAAGGCGAGGAGTCCGGACACCGACCTCATCGACGCCTGCCAGAATATCTCACCCTCTTCCCGCCCATAGAAGCTATCGGCCACCTCGGTTCCGCGGTACGCGACCTTTTCCGTCGTCGGGCCGATATATTCCGAGAAGACGTAATCCGCCGCTGCGCGGGCGCCAATCAAGGCCTCTCGCTGGAGCAGGCCGAAAAGATCAGCTCTTTCCAGCGCAGAGACCGAGCGCTCGTTCTGTGCGTGGTAGCTCTGCACGAGAAACAGAAGGTCGTCCCTGCTCAAGCTGTCCCATGGCGTCTGGCCGCGGCTGAGGCTTGCGATCGGCAGCATCCTCGCGCGGATCTCGTCGAGCTTGTCGTGACCGGTTCTGCGAGGGATCTTGTCCATGCAGACGATGGTGCCGGCAGCGACCGGTGGCGACAATAGCAGTGGCACCCCGATCCACCGTGCAGTCATCCGGACGTCGCTATCCACCAGATCCTGCAGCTCAATCCTTGCGCTTCCCGCTCCCTCCCATGCACTTGAATTGCAGTTTCAACGCCCGAGACCAGTCCTCAACATGAAAAGTCCAGCTTGCCGCGTCATCCCGGTCATCCACCATATCGAACCCAGCCTCAGCCTGGAGCAGGCGAAGCTGGCCTTCGAGCTCGGAGCCGATGGCGTCTTTCTCATCTCGCATCAGGATGACGACGCGAGCTTGATCCCCCTGGCCAAGCAAATCCGCCAGGAGCGGCCGAGCGCGTGGCTCGGGATCAATTTCCTCTCGATGCACCTCCCCGACGCCTTCAGGCTCGTGGTCGATAGCGACGTCCGGATCGACGGCCTCTGGACCGACCGCCCCGGGGTGAGCTCCGAGGGCTACGAAACCGAGGCCCTGCATCTGGCTACCTACCGGGCCCTGCTCGATGACGCTGGCCGACCGGTTCCCAGCATTTTTGCATCGGTCGCCTTCAAGTATCAGGCGTTCGAAAACGATCCGGGTGTCGCGGCGGCGAAGGCGCTGGAGCTCGGCTTTATCCCCACCACCAGTGGGTCCGCCACCGGGTCGGCTCCCTCCCTGTCCAAGATCGAGGTGATGCGGCAAGCGATCGGTCCTGATGCGCCGTTGGCCTGCGCCAGCGGTATGACCCTCGACAATATCTGGGCCTTCGCTCCTCTGCTTTCCCATGTGCTCGTGGCAACCGGAGTCTCGCGTGACGAGCATCACTTCGATGCCCAGCGGCTCGAAGCCTTCATCCATCTGGCGCGCGCCGCCAGCGAACGATCGACTGCTGCGCCCGAGGTTGTGTGACCGGCCAAGATCGTGCTTTGGTCGGCACGAGATCCATGACCTTTCTGGTTTTCGCGCCGGCCTCCTAAGCTCTGACGATCCGGGCCCCCAATCGCCAGAGGGACGTGGAATGAAACCGCCAGAAGTCATCGAATGGGCTCTCGCGCATGGCTTCCGCCCGACGGGCCACAACGCGTACTCTTGCTCCTACGAAGGCACCGAGTACCAGATTCTGATCCAGAACGGCGGCTACAGGCTGAACCGCAAGGCTCCGGGCGGCAGGGTCCACAGCTCATCGAAGGCCGCTTTCGATGGTCTCCACATCGACGAATTCGGGATGCTCCAAGGCGGCAGCCTGGCTGAGGCGTTCGTCCGCAAGCACTGGCGGGATAGCCTTCCGATGCCGCCGTGGATCACGCCCGAGTACCGGGACCACGCTCTCAATGTCATGATCCCGGATTGGCAGGCCCGAATCTCCCGGTTCTCGCCGGCGCCGTGAGGCGCTCCTAGACTAGCACGGGCATCCCCAGCGCCGACCTCACCGAGACAAGGGTCTGCGCTGCGACCGCGCGCGCTCGCAGAGTGCCGGCGGCGAGGATCGCCATCGCCTCGTCCCTTCCAATGGCACGCCTCCGCTCCCGCATCGGAGACAGGAGAGCCTCCAGGACATCGGCGAGCCGACGCTTGAGGACGCTGTCGCCCAGACCGCCGGCACGGTAGCGGTCCTTGAGATCTGCTACCGCGGCGACATCGCCATCGAAGGCGTCGAGATAGCTGAAGACGACATTACCTTCGACGCGGCCCGGGTCGCTCACCCTGAGATGATTGGGATCGGTAAACATCATCCGCACCTTCTCCCGAACGACGTCGGCCGGGTCCCCAATCTGGATCGCGTTCCCCAAAGACTTGCTGGCTTTCCCGAGCCCATCGATGCCGGGTAGGCGAGTAACAGCCGAGAGTACCGCCTCGGGGCGCGGAAGGATCTCGCTTCCGCCCAACCTGTTCACGCGGATCGCGATCTCCTGCGCGAGCTCGATCATCGGGAGCTGGTCATCCCCGACCGGCACCTTCGTTGCCCGAAACGCCGTAATGTCGGCCGACTGTGATATGGGATAGCAGAGGAAGCCCGCGGGAATATCGCGCTCAAAGCCACGCTGCCGGATTTCGTCGCGAACCGTCGGATTGCGTTCGAGCCGCGAGACCGTGACCAGGTTGAGGTAGAGCATGGTGAGCTCGCTCAACTCCGGGATGCCCGACTGAAGGAACATCGTCGACTTGGTTGGATCTAGCCCCGCCGCGATATAGTCGGCGACGACCTCGGGCACCGCCTCCGCGACCTTGGCGGGGTTTCCCGCATTGTCCGTCATCGCCTGAAGGTCCGCGACAAGCACGAACTGATCGCACGTTTCCTGCAGGCGGACGCGCTCTGCGAGCGAGCCTGCTAGGTGCCCGAGATGCAGGCCGCCCGTAGGGCGATCGCCCGTCAGCACCACCGGGCGCAGCCCCGTCATTCTATCGATAGCCGTCGACATCATTCACCCCTGTTGTGGGGAGCGCGTCCGGCCGGAGAGGCAAAAACAAAGGGGCCTGACTCCTGCCGGAGCGGCCCCTTGGACAATCTCGTTTGCTCACGAATTTCCTCAGCCCGCCCGGATCAGACGAGCGGCCACCACTGGCACGAAGGAGTCGCGAACGAGGTCATTCTTCTGTTTTGGAGACTTCCTTCTTTCGCGTCAAGGAGCAGTTTGACACCCCTCATTAACCCCATGACGTGGATAGATCGCCTTAGGTTGACTCCGTTTGCTCCATTTGACATATCAACCACTAGTGCGCAGCGCAATTGCTGTGTCTGCTATATACTGGAGCTAAAAATGGAAAACGAAGGCAACGAAGTAGCGGCCGTTCGGGCCCGGATCAGCCAGATCGAGGCTCAAATTTTACCTCTGATCGGCAAATGGAAGGCCGCTGCCGATTACCTGCACAGCATAACGGGTGAAACCGTCGCCTGCGGGGAAATCAGTGCTTTAGCTGTAAGTCTGGAGGCGCCGCGCCCGCCGGCACTTCCCGCCGCAGCCAATGAGGAACGAGCCTACCGCAGCAGACAGTTCAACCAACGTGCGGTGGATGAGGCAGTCGCGATCATTGAGCGACACGGAAGGCCTATGTCGGCTCCGGAAATCCATCAGGAGCACTCGAAGAGAGACGAGATCGCGACAGAGGTTCTCTACCGACTGCTGTATAATAGGGTGCTTTCGGGTTCGCTGATGTCGCTGAACGGAGCAATTTGGATAGAGGGCAAAGAACTTCCGCCGGGAAGTTGGAATCTGGCAACGGCGAAGCGCTCGAAAAAGCTTGGAGGAGATGCTCAGGAAAGCGGTCCGAAGTGAGGCCTGCTTTCGCATTCAACGTCCCTTGCGACGCTTCAGGCTACGCTCCAGCACGAACGACAGGACGAGATCAGAACCAAGCTCGGTTGCGGCCACGATCTCCGAGATCGCTTTGCCCCCCTCGAACAGCCGTGTGATCTGCCGGGCCTGCTCGGCCGTGATCACGGAGTCCCCGTCGACCTCCAGTTCGGTCGCCTCTTCCTGATCATCGCCGGCGAGAAAGTCCCGTGCCCGCTTGATACGGCTCTTAACGGTCCCGATCGGGATGCGGAACCGCTCAGCGAGTTCCTCGTACGAGTCCCCATCTGTCACCGCGATCACGATCTGCCGCACCTGAGGCTGCAGGAGCCGAAGCCGGGCCATCATATCCCGCAGCTCGACGGCATGCAGCTGAGCGGCGGGGAAGGGGAGCACACTCGCCAGCTGCCCGTCGATGTCCTCAACCTCCCGTTTTGCCTTGCGATGGTCCGAACGAACGGTGTTGACCATAATCGTCTGAAGCCATGCCCGCAGATTGGTGCCTGGCAAAAAGCTGTGGTGGTTCCGCAGCGCCTTCAGAATGACCGTCTGGACGAGATCCTCGGCAGCATCCCGGCCGCGGACATAGCCGAACGCGGATCGGAGCAGCGACGCCTGGGCTGCGACGACCTCGCGATCGAACGCTGGATCGCGCGCCGGTGTTTCGCTCGCGAATGCCAGGCTCATGCAGCCTCCGCCACCAGCGCACGATCCAGCACTTGGTAAAGCGAGCGCGTCACGACAGCCTGCGTCGAGAGCTTCGAGCGCCGACCCTCAATGACGGCTTGATCGAGGAGCGCGCCAAAGTCGTAGCCCTGGAGCGACCTCAGCACCCGATCCGGCTTGCTGGCGAAAGCGGGCTCGCTATCGAAGACAGCGCAGAGACCCTTCACCAGCGAGGTCCGGACCAGACCGACGTTGTCGCCCGTCTGGGTGATGCACTTGAGCGCAAGCACGAGGGTGGGGCGCTCGACCTCCTTGCGAAGCTTGTCGAGTGTACCGACAGCAAGGGTCTCGCCAGGCGCCATCTTGTCCCCGGGGATCGGATAGCGACAGATCGTGACGCCTCCCTCCGCGCAGAGGGCAACCAGGTCGAGCGCGTCTTCCTCCCCTGCAGCGACGCGAGCTGCGTGGATCTGCAGGGGCGTCAGCTTGGTGACGAGACCATTGATCGCCGCGAAGGCAGCCGCCTGGCCCGCCGGGGTAGCCTCGATCACCATGCAAGGCACTCTTTGGATACCCCGCAGGGCGCCGCCGGTCACACGGTGCTGACCGTCGATGATCGCCCAAAGATCCCCCTCCTGGTCGCTGACGCGGCTGACCAGCACCGTTCCGAAGCGCTGCCAGCTGAAGCTGTTGGCGATTCGCACAACGTTCTTGGCACCCTGCCTGGAGATCTCCCGCTGGTAGCGCGGGTCGACCACGAGCTTGTTGATCTCGATCCACATGAGCTGCGGCTCAACCCCGAAGTCGGAGGACAGGCCGGGTTGGATCAGCGCGGCGAAAGGAGTGATATCGATCGGGCGGTAGGCGACGGTCATGTTTCAGTCCTCCGGCAGGCGATCTCGAATCCTTCTTGATCGTCGAATGCGGCTACCCATGAGTCAAAGCGCTGACGATGAAAGGCACCATCAGAGCAGTGGATTGGGCCTTCATTCCTTAATTTCGAAGGAATGAGTGGATGGCCACCGTAACAATCCTTGGATGAAGCCCCAGTCCGGGGGATTATCAGGGAATTCGCGTTCTCAGGATTCCCATGCTCTCCAAGCTCATCGACCGCCTTCCGGCTGCTTCGGCCCGCAAGCTGAACCTCCTGTTGCTCAGCAGGAGCCGTAGCGAGCCTGCCGCCCCTCGAACCGGTCACATCAATCACATCCTACCGAGGCTGATCCCGAACCGCATCGGGCTCGCAGCCGGGTTCGATCCATCCGCTCAAGCACCGGCGGCGTGGCAGCGTCTTGGCTTCGGATTTGCCGAGCTTGGATCGGTGACCGTCAACGCGAAGAACTCCGGCAAGGCCGGCCGGGAATGGCGCGTCGGCGAGCGCGGGCTCATCCATTCCGGTGAGTTCGGAAATCCCGGCCTGACGGTCTTTGCCGAGAACCTGAAGGCCTTCCGCGACAGCGATGGCGGAAGCGACTTCTGCGTTGGGGCAAACATCCTCTCGCCGGACGGTCGCGGCAACGAGATCCGCATGCTCGGCCAGGCCCTGGTCGACCTCGTCGACTACTTCACCGTCAACGCCTCGTGCCCGAATACCGCGATGGTTCAGACCGCGCTGTCGGGCCCCATCCGCGAGATCAAGGCACTCGTCGGCCCGGCCGAGGGCAAGCCGGTCTTCGTCAAGATCGAGCCGACCGTTCGCCTGGACGTGCTCGAAGCGATGGTCGAGAGCTTCCTTCTGGCTGGCGCCACCGGCTTCGTCGCCGGCAGCAGTCTCTCGTCCCACAGCCGCGACCTGCTCCCGGGCATCACGCTGCCGTGGCCGGTGCGCGGTGGCCCGCATCCGGTGAAGTTCGGGGCCTTCTCGGGGCCCGAATTGCGCGACATCAATCTCGCGATGGTCGCGACCCTTCGACGACTGGCTCCAGACGCGACCATTATCGCGAGCGGCGGCATCTACGAGAAGTCGGACTTGGAGGACTATCTCGGCGCCGGCGCTGATCTCTTCCAGATCCATACCGCACTGGCCCGCGGTGGCCGGGAAGCTGTCGAGCGTCTCATCTACGCCGATGGCGAGATCGGCACCCGAGCCCAACTTATGCAGGCGGCTGAATAGCGATGCCCAACCGTATTCTGGTAGGCGCGCGCTGGCTCGTCATGGATGACGACTATCTCGCTGGGGCCCGCGCGGCTCGCCTCGCGCTGGGGCGAAGCGGAAATCCCAGCGAGGGCTTCGCAGAGGGCTACCGGAACGAGAAATCCGGCCAACACTGTCGCTTCGGCATCGACCTCCTGACCGCACCGGATCTGGGAACCTCCTTCGATATCGATCACACCGGCAACGGCGTAGCCTTTATCGACCGCCTTCTCGCAGCCACCGGTGCAGTCGCCGTCGCGGATCAGATCTTCGCGAAGGCGCGTGACGGACATCCCCTTTTCTCGACACCGGCCGACATGAAGCATCGGTTTCTGGAGCACGGGATTCTGCTCTCGTCGGAGGCCTGCGCGCAGCTCGCAAAGCAGGTGATCTTCGACTTCAATTCGGCCGGATGCGACCTCGATCCCGAGGAGGAGGCTCTCGCCGAAGGCTTAACAGAGGCGCGGCGTGAACTGCTTCTGGCCGTCGGCGACGTCGCCACGGAGTATGACGGCTCACCGCAATCACGGTTCGTGTCCTACCGAGCTCGCCGCGGCCGAGGTTGGGCCGCCTCGACCGCCCAACGGATGGCGAGGGACGGGCAAGGCTTCCTGGTCGGAATCACCGGGAACGGCTACATCAAGCTCACCCGCAAGGGCTGGACGGTCTACCGGCGCCTTAAGGACGCCAGTCAGCAGCTCGTGCCCGCTCCGGCGATGGGTGGCTAGCATGGGGGTCGTCGCAGGCCTCCTGGCCGCCTCTATCACCGTCGCGGCATGCCTGGCACTGGATCGCCTTGGCAGCTCCCTCGTCACCACCAAGGGCGCGCGCCCGCACCCCCGCCTTTATGCCCTCGCGCTCGGCCTGGTCGCCGGGCTGCTCTTCGCGATCGTCGTGGGCTAACCGCCCATCCCAAGGAGATTCATATGACCCCCGACGCCAAGCGCCTTGCAGCCGGCAGCGCAGATGACATCCGCGCGCTCGGCTGGGCAGTCGCCGTCCACAACGACTATCGCCTGGGCGGTATCCCGCACACCTTCTGGCTGTTCACCAAGGGCGAGATCGCCATCAAGGGCGAAGGCAGGACCGACGCCGAGGCGCTCGACCAGGTCCGCGCTGCGATAGCCGCCAGGGGCGCATCGGCGTCCGCGTGAGGCGGCTCCTGCCGCCAGCTGACGCGCTCGCGACCTGCATGGCGCTGGAGTAATCTGAAGGGCGGAATCGAACGCCGGATCGGACCATGGACAGCAACATCGCGCCAGAGATGGAAGAGCATTTGCGAGGAGCGCCTGACGCAGCCTCGGCGATCTCCGGCCTGCTCTTCCATGGCACCTGCGAGCAATTCGATCTCATCGATGGCGGCGGCTACGACGGCATGGTCTGGACGACCGACTCGCCGGCGATCGCGCAGACCTACATCCCTCTGAGCGGCATCGAGGCGATGGTTTCGGCCCCAGATCGGTTCGGTCTCGATCAGGGCATCCGGCCGAGCAAGAATGGCTATTGGGCCGCCTTCGCTGAGCAGACGTGCGGTCTGAAGCATTGCGATATCGACTGGTCTCCGCACGGGGATGCGCGGTCATGGGGGTTCGAGAAGCACGTCACCTATCGTGAAGCCGTCGCTGCGTTGGAGGCGCTCGGCTACGATCTCTCGGGTGGCCCGATCTGGGTGAGCCAGCAGATCGTCGATGGCCTGACGGTGACCATGCCAGCCGACTGGCGGATGGAAGGACGGCTCCTCTTCTGCAAGAAGGATCCGACATGGCGCTGGCTCGACATCAGCGCGGGTGAAAGCGATCTGACGAATTTGCAGTACCACGCTCATGAGATCTTCGAGCGCGCTGCCGCCGAAGGCTATGACGGCGTGATCATCGACGATTTCGCCCAGCATCGTGTGCACGGCAACATCGGTCACCGGTCCTGGGGTCTGCTCCCCCGGACGGCCCAATCCGTCACCTGGTCGGAAATTCCGGCCTCATCCACCAGGGATTCCAAGTCGATCCTGTACACGACGCCGGAATTCGACACCCTTTATGAGGAACTGCGGGCAACCACCGCCCTTGCGCGACAGCCCTTCTGAAATGAGGTCGAGATGGACTTCGAGAAACTGACCGCACATGCCCTTGGCCTCACCCGCCACCTCTTCAAGGATCAGGGCCTCATCCATGCCTTCGCGCTGTTCGACCGCGGCGCTCATTTCGGCATGTACCAGATCGCCGAAGACGCCTGCACCACGGACGCCGTCGCCCGCTTCAACAAGGTCATCAAGAAGAACGATATTCCCGGATACGCCGCGATCTATGAGGTCATCCTGTCGGGCAGCGCCGAGGAGGAAACGATGATCGAGAAGGGCGCCCGCGCACTCGATCACGTCACGCCCAGCAAGCCCGTTTCGCTATCAGATATCGCTGATATCTCGGCACAGGATCTCCCCAGCAAGGCCGTCTTCATCACACTGGCAACGCGAGACGGCAAGCGGAAGACACTCCTCCTCCCCGTCACCGGAGCGCGCAAGCTGGGACCGGAAGAAGACGTCACGGATGAGCTTCATAGTCCTTTCGCCGAAGCTTACGATTCCCCTCCGCCAAAACCTCGTTTATAGTCGAAATATCAACGTTTTATGCGCCGGATCGTGCACATAGACCAGGATGCTTTTTACGCATCCTGCGAAATCAGAGACCGCCCGGAGCTTCGCGGCAAGCCGGTCGTGGTAGGTAGTGACGGGCGGCGCGGGGTCATCGCGGCGGCGAGCTATGAAGCTCGGGCCTTCGGGATCCGATCGGCGATGCCTGGCTTCAAGGCTAAGGCGCTTTGCCCCGATGTAATCTTCATGCCGCCACGCTTTGACGTTTATCGCGATGTCTCGGCACAGATCCGGGCGATTTTCGCGGAATACACCGATCTGATCGAACCGCTGAGCCTCGACGAGGCCTATCTCGACGTCACCGAGAACAAGCGCGGCATCGAATTCGCCTCGGTCGTCGCGAGAGAGATTCGGGAGCGCATCTTCAAAGAGACACAGCTGACCGCATCTGCTGGTATCAGCTACCAAAAGTTCCTGGCCAAGATGGCGAGCTCACAGCGGAAGCCGAATGGCCAATTCGTCATCACTCCCGAGGATGGACCGGAATTTGTCGCCAATCTGAAGATCGAGAAGTTCCACGGCGTGGGCCCTGCTACCGCCCAGGCAATGAAGAACCTCGGGATCCACACGGGCCGCGATCTGCGGGAGAAGCCCATCGAACTGCTCATCCGGCATTTCGGGAAGTCAGGCCCGTATTTCTATGCCCTCGCGAGGGGTATTGACGATCGCCCGGTGGTGCCTGATCGCGTCCGCAAATCGGTCGGCGCCGAGAACACGATGCTGGAAGACACGAGCGATCGGGACGAGCTCATCGTCGAGCTGGCACCCCTGATCGACAAGGTCTGGTCTCACTGCGCGCGGAACGGCACCCGCGGAAAGACCGTCGTGCTCAAGGTCACCTACTCAGACTTCGAGCAGATCACGCGAAGCCGGTCCAACTCCCGGTATATCGAGGACCGCGCCGGCGTTGAGCTCTTTGCGCACGAGCTCCTGAATGGCCTATTCCCCCTCCCGAAGCCCATTCGGTTGGTCGGCGTGACGCTGACGGGGCTGAACACGGAAGAGGCCGGCGAAACGGCCCAACTCGCTCTGGCGCTCTGAGTTTCTTGGGATCACGAGTTTCAAAGCAGAGACGCCTCCTGACAGGGGCATTAGCCGGCCCGTTTACCGCGTCGATATTCCGCGGCATCTACGATTGTCCGCGCCTTCTCCAGCACGTCCTCAAGATCGACGCTTTCCCCGCGATCGAGCTCATCGATACCTTGAGCGTCTTGGATAATTTCAGTCCCTTCACCGGCCAGGTACTGACTGAGCGCCTTCTGCATCACCCATGTCCGATCGCGGTCAAGCGTGGCGGCGATCCGGTCAAATTCCGCCACCAAGGGCGTCGGCAATCTGAGCGAGACCTGAGATTTTTCGTTCTGCAGCATGGCAAGCCGCTCCGCATTTCAAGGAATTACAATGTAACCCAGAGGCGATGGAAGTCGATTTCGCCTTGCAACGGCCTGCTGACGTTGACGCCATGCGTCAGTCTCGGCTCTCAAGCGCCGAAAGGGATACGCGGTCCGGCCGACCATCACTAGCCGCTAGCGCGGTGTTTATCGATCGGAGGGGCTCAGGCAGCGGATCGGATGGTAGGCTGGGGCGCACAATCGCGACGTACCACCGCGCTCCGGAAACGATGCTCTGGCCCCGAGGCGCTCAACGGTGCTGGTTGGTATCGTCGGCTAGGGGAATAAAAGCCGTAATTTGCGGTTTAACGCAAGTTCGCCGCCTCAGATTAGCCCCATCCCCGCGAGCTCGCGGCGCATTTCCTCGGGCATCTCCTCGGTCTGCTCCATGACGGCCCCGATGTCCGGAGGCGCGTCTGCTGTCGGAAGATAACGCCACCCTTGAAAGGGTCGCCGCGGCACGGGCCGAACATCGACCACGTCATGCCCAAGAATGATCAGGCATTGCCCGGAGCGATCGTCCTTCCGCAACTCGACGATCGCTTGCCGGCATGCGACGCGGCCCTTGATAATCCAGTAGAGCGAGCCGCCCTGGACCAGCTCCTCGGCGCGTCCGGGGTAGTTCCGCGTGGCGTGGCAGATGAGGGCATTGCTTCCCCCAGCGGCCGCGCATGCCCGCTTGACGGCGGAGCGAACGTCCTCTGCGCTGGACACACCCGAGCATACCTTGATGAGGTTCATTGCGATCTCCTCACGGCGCCGGCGATGGACCAGGAGCTGGCTCTTCATCGTCTCCGGGATCCGACGCAACCAAGTCCCTGAAGCGTTCCTCGAGGATGGTGACGAGCACCAGGCCATCCTCGGCGGAGAGGGCAGGGGTGATCTGCAGAAGCGGGTGCGCGGCGATCTTCGAGATCGTCTCCACCTTGGCTCCAATTGCTTCTGCAATCAGCGACGGTTCGAAGTTCGAGAGGAGCGTCTTTACGAGGGCAACACCCGTGAGAGTGACCTTCGCCCTCGCCAGATCAGCGAGATCAACCTCCAGACCCTTCGCAACCCGCTTGGGATCTGAATTCGAGCCGGTTCCGCGCACGCGTTCAGGCCCGTGCCGCTCCGCCACGGTCACGGGCCGCTGCCGATCAGGCTTGGGCCTGGGATCCTGCGCAAGATAGATCGGCGGCTCCAGGCGTCCTGTTCGCATCCCCTCCAGCTCAGAACGGAGGCGGACGGCGTCAGAGCCGGAGGCTCCTTTCAACTGTTGCTCAATCTCGAAGACGCGGCGGATACGTGCAAGCCTCTGCGCTTCCGCGAATCTGAGCTGTTTCACGGGCGCCGCGAGAGCGTTGGCTTCCTTCGCGCGTGCAGTCCCCGCTGTCACCTTCAGGCCAATGCGTTGCTGGTTTCGAGAAGCGCCTTTGTGCATTCCACCGTGGTTCCCATTTGAATCGCATCGCGCGACCGACTCAGCTTACCGACGCCCAGATTTGCGTCGAGGCCTCATTGATGGAATCCACCGCGAGGAAATCCCCAACAAAATCGAATCTTGACCGCGATTCTGGTGGATGGGGTCACAATCGATCAAATTGCGCGCTTGCCGGAAAGGACCTCGGTAAGGAATTGAGCTGTACTCCTTGTGCCTCAATAATTTCATTCCTTGCGAAAGGGATTGAAGGTGAGCTTGTTGACACGCATTTTCAAAGCCCCGCTAAAGATCGTCCCTGGCCCCCAGTTCGAGCCGCTGCCCCCAACGCTCGATAGCCGTCGTCACAAGCGCTATCCGATCGTGATGACCGGCTCGGTTCGCCGCGAGCCGTGGGACGTCGTGCCGGTTCGGACGGTGAACCTCTCAGCGAGTGGCGCTGCCCTCGCGAGCCATGTGACCCCCCAAGTCGGCGAGTCGCTTTCGGTTGAGCTTGCCTTCATGGGGGTTCTGCCGGCGCGCGTCGTTCGCCTGCTTCCCCACGTCTTCGCCGTCGAGTTCCAGGTCAGCGCCTACCGGCTTAAGCAGCTGGAGAGGACGGTCAAGTGGCTCGCCGGACAAAACACCGCCACGCTCCAAGATGGCCGTCGCTACGAACGCCTCATTCCGACGATCAGGGAGGCCGATCTGACGGTGGATTGGGGACAGTATCGGGTTCGCGTGATCGACATTTCCCGCTCCGGCGTCGGCATCGCAACCGATGTCACGCTGCCCAACGGAACGCCGGTCGAGCTGGGCGACAACCACCGCGGCGTCGTCGTTCGCCAGTTCAAAGGCGGCGTCGGCATCGACCTCGTCGACCTTCTCGGGCTCGACCTCTTCAACGAGGAAATCGACCTTCGCAAGGTGGCGGCGGCAGCGTGACCGTACGAGTTGCCACCACCTGCTCCAGCGGCAAGGCCATGTCTCCAATCTGGCCTCTGCAGGCGGCATCGCTTCGCCCTGGCTCGATCGAGTCGGTTTCCGCCGCCTGGCTTGCCAACCTTCCTTGCGCTGTGGAGCGCATGCCTGCGAGCGACCTTTATCAGGGGCGCGGTTTCGGTCACGCCCGCACCGTCGCGCGACCGTTCGTGATCTCAGCCGGCCTCGGCCTCGTGAGGCCTGAAGAGCTCATCCCCAGCTACAGCCTGACCGTCTCAGCGGGAGCAGACGACATCTTCACCCGTATCAATGGAAGGCGAGATCCAGCGGCCTGGTGGTGCGCCATCCGATCGAACCCTTTCTCATGCCCTATGGACGCGCTGTTCGAGGGCGGCGGCATCGTTCTGATGGCCTTGTCGGGCCCGTACCTTGCGATGGTCGCCGACGAGCTTGAGCGGCGCCCTGAGAGCGATCTCGATCGCCTTCGCATCTTCGTGCCCGGATCACCTCGACATGTGCCGCCCCGCCTCGCACGACTGGTGATGCCCTATGACGGCCGGATGAATTCGCCAGCGAGCGAGTTGCGCGGGCCGCTGACTGATTTCGCACCGCGCGCGCTGCGTGATTTCGCAGGAACCGCGCTGGAGGCCCTGCCAGACGGTGATGTGTCCCAACATGCAGCGTTCGTCAGCGCACGGATGGTGGAGCTTGAGACCGTGCCGGAAAGCGGGCCGAGGCCGTAGCCGCCCTAGCGGCAATCCAGTTTTCCTACCCGCGGAAGGCCCGACAGGCGCACCTTCGGATCAAAGGTGATCGAGCAGCTTTTCGTTTCGGCCGGCAGCTCTTGGCTGAGCGAGATCGATGTCCCGGCGTAGCCACACTCGATCCAGATCGCGCGCGTCGATGACCTGCCGAACCGCCAGGTAGAAACCTCGCGGCCATTGACGCTCCGGGTCTCATCCGGAGCCAAGCTTGCCTGCTCAGCCGGCGGACCATCGAAGAAGGTGATCCGAGCGTGCCGATGCGGCGACATGACCTGCTGTTCTTTCCAGCCCTGATGAACAGACGACAGCTCCTGCCTCGTGGTGAGTTCTGCTGGACATTGCGGGGCGGCGATCGCCGATCCGGCGGCGATGAGGCTCAATCCAGCTGCAAACACCCGCCTATCCATGCTTCGTGCCTCGATTCCTCTGCTTCTCCGCGACGATACATCTCAGCCTCAAGCGATTCCAGGCCGTGGACGAGCACCCAACAAGGACTTGGCTCACGATCTTTGAATGACCATAAAATTCGGACCGACGAAGGAGTATCTGCGTTTGCCCGTTTCCGCAGTCTGGTTCGATTTCGACGATACTCGTCATGGGGTCATCACGCTCGACGGTGTCGCGCTCCTCGGTGAGCCCAAGCTGGACGGCATCGTTCTCGCGCATGCGTGGCAGCTCAATGACCGTCCGATGCTCTCATACGTTTTCGTCGGCGGCCGGCCCGATCTCTCCAACCTCTACGAAGCCCACGGCGAGCTGGAGGTCGGATATGATGAGGATCTGCTTCTCATCGACATCCAGCGCGAGGTCACGACAATTACCTATCGGCGGCCAGCGTTCCGCCGCAGCGGTCTCGTTCGGGGCGGCATGATTTCTGTGCCGCCAGGGTTCGACCCGGATCGCTACGAGTCTGAGAAGGAAGCGCAGGCCAAGTGCGACGAGCTTCTGCTCAAGCTCGATAGCGCGGGTCTCGATCGATATCGGCGGCGCTTCGACCCCGAGAGTCTGGCGATCATGGAGCGCCTCGGGGAGCCCGACAAGCGCATCTATTCCTGGCTGGCGGAGCAATCCGGAGCAGGAGCGCGCCGCCGGGATTTCGCTCGGACATTCCCCATGCTGATGCCGTCCGTCTGGGCATTCGGCGCCGAAGATTGCAGGAAGGCGATCGACGACGGCGTCTCGATACTGCATTCGCTGAACGCGACCATCCATCAGCTGAACACTCAATCCGGGCGGTGCAAGGTTACGCAGGGCCATCTTAGGGCTCTTCGCCGCGCAGACTGGGGTATTGAGCGGGACGCATCGAGCTTCCAGCTGATGCTGCCGCATATCCCCCCAAACAAGATCCCGATCGATCGCGCGAGCGTCCGTGCCTGCGAGAAGCTGAGCAATCTCTGGGTAGCCGCGAACACCGCGATCGCAGGTCGGTCCTACCAGACTCTGCTGAACGGGCTGGACCGGGATTGGGCCGGCTCGCTCGACCTGATGAGGTCGGAGTTCGGCCGGCGGCTGGATCGGGTCGATGCCCCTTGGTTCTTCGACCCGGCCGACCATTTTTTCAATAGCGTCCTCATTCCCGCGATCGCTCATACTCCTCCGGGCTTAGCGACATCGCAGGTAAATTCGGTTCTTGAGTCCCTGTCCAGCAAGCTGATCTATCGCGATCTCAACATCGCGGGAATGATCCGGCAGAGCGAACGCTGGCATGAGGCAATTTCGCTGGCGAACCCGAAGTGTGAGCCCGCGCTCGCCTGGGATCGCCTGTTTGGCGACTATGTCTGCAAGAAAACGGGCCTCGCAATCACGTGTCTAGGCTCTTCGAGAGAGCTGGTCGATGAAGGCAGCCCCGACAAGGATGCTGACGGCTTTCGGGGCCTCTCGCACTGCGTCGCGAGCTATGACGAGCGCTGTGCCAGATACGAATGCGCTATCCTCTCGATTCGGGAGCAGGACGACGGGGCGAAGGGGATGCGGGTCTCCACCGTCGAGCTCGGGGTCAATGCCGGCGGGGACCTGGCCGTTATCCAGCACGCGTCCTTCGAAAACCTGGCCCCGAGCGAAGCGGCCGAAACTGCGCTCGCCCGCTACATGGACGCTGTCAACTCCGGACAGGTCATGGGCTGCGCTTCCCGCCTGGCCATGGCTGTACCGGCGACTCCCGGCGCCTGGGAGGCAGGGCATGATCACGTTTGGGTTCCTCGTATGGACCGGACGCAGCGTGAGGTCGCCTGGGCCCTGTGGCGGCCGCTGCTCTCCCGCGACTTTCGCTCCATGTCGCTCGACGATTTCGCGGCGTGGCTCCTCAACCAGTCTACGCTCCAGATGCAAGCCGCGGCCTGAGTTGCCGGGATATCGCCATGATCCAGACTGCCGACCTACGCCTTCCCTTTGCATGCGCCGAGGAGCACGAGCTGATCCTCATCGGCGACGTGCATGGCTGCGCCGATCAGCTCGAAGAGCTCCTCCATCATGCCGCCTCAACACCGAAGGTCGCGGGACGCCGGCGGGTCTTCATCAGCGTGGGCGATGTCATTGATCGCGGCCCCGCTTCGTTGCGCGCGCTCGACCTCATCATCGGCGCCAAGGATCGTATCGGAGCCGACGACGAGGTCCACCTCATGGGCAACCATGAGCAGCTGCTTAAGATCGCGCTGATCGGAGGAAACGATCCTGCTCCGGCCAACGCCCTGAGGGTGTGGGCTCGCAATGGCGGCCGCGCGGTGATGAACGAGATGCTGACGCTGCATCCCGAAGATACCGATCTCACCCTGTCTCGTGGGCTGGGCCCGGAACGAGTGGGTCACCTTGAGCGGCTTGCGTCACATTTCCGATCGGGCCAAGTGCTCGCCGTTCACGCGGGGCTTTCACCCTACATGCCGCTCGACGGCTTCCTTGCCGCGCATTGGGCAATCGATCCCGCCGACTTCAAAGAGGATCGGCACTGGGCCTGGGTCCGCGAGCCCTTCCTTGACTTCGTCCCATCCGAGGGCAAGGGGCATCACGGCTACTTCATCGTTCACGGACACACGAAACCGAATGCAGATCTCATCTCGATCGAGAAGCAGGTGCGCAGATGCAGGCTCAATCTCGACGGTGGCTCCTATCAGACGGGCGTCATCCGCATGGCTCGCATCGTCGGCAACGACTGCGAACTGGTGCTGTCCACAGCCGGTTAGCCCGCCTTCCGCGTAGGTGCTGCCTTTCGGGGCTCCCTCTTGGCGGCCTTGTCCTGTTTCGCTAACGCACCGGCGCTCGCTCTCAGGGCGTCCAGCAGGTTGACGACATTCGTCGGCTGCGCGGGCTTGGGGACGTGGATCTCCCGACCCTCGATCTTTGCGCGTACGAGCTCGGCCACCTTCTCCTCGTAGCGGTCCGTGAACCCTTCGATGTCAAAAGTGCCGCGCTTTGAGCCGATGATGTGCTTGGCGAGATCCAACATCTCCCCTTTGATCTCGATCTCGGGGAGATCATTGAACGCGGCGGCCGAGGACCTAACCTGGTAGTCGAAGTTCATGGTGTGCGCGATAATCCCTGGACCGCTGGCGCGCAGGAGCACCGCGCGGTAGCGACGGAACAGCACCGCGTGCGCGATCGCCGCGACGCCGCGGTTGCGCATTGCCTCGCGCAAAACGGCGTAAGACGCCTCAGCTCCAGGTCCGGACGGGGTCACATAGTAAGGCTTGTCGAGAAAAGCGGGATCGACCTCCTTGCAGTCGACAAACTGCCCGATCGCGAGCTTCTTATCCGCTTCCGGCAGCGCTCCCGCGAAATCTTCTTCCTCGATCAGGACGAACTGGTCCTTGTCGAGCTCGTAGCCCTTGACCTGATCTTCTTTGGCGACGGGCTGGTCAGTGGTTGGATCGATCAATTCCCGGCGGAGGCGATTGCCCGTGGCCCTGTTCACCATGTTAAAACTTGTGCGTTCGCTAGTGCTGGCAGCGGTGTACAGCGCCACGGGCACTGACAAGGCTCCCAGAATCAAGCTGCCGCGCCACTGGGCTCTCGGGGCTGCCGCCATCGTACGCAACTCCATAAACGCAACCGGGACTCAAACGCCCGGGAACCGTTGGCGTTCCCGGAAATTGAGTCGGCGTGAGTGGTGTGCGCGTGGTGAGTGTCATGGCGGCGTATTGGAGAGGCTATCTGAAGCTCTCGTTGGTGACGTGCCCGGTGGCGCTAAGCCCCGCCACCACCGACACCGAAAAGGTCCGCTTCCACACGCTGGCGCGCTCGACCGGGCAGCGCGTAGTCAGCCGCTATATCGATTCCGTCAGCCTGAAGCCTGTCAACGACGAGGAAGACGTCGTCAAAGGCTATGAGGTCGAGGAGGGCCGGTTCGTCATCTTCGAGGACGAAGAGCTCGCGGCCGTCGGCCTGGAGAGCGCCCGGTCCATCGACATCGATATGTTTGCACCCAAGGATTCTATCGGATGGAGCTACCTGGATTCCGGCTACTTCCTCACGCCTGACGATCCCGTCGGCGAGGAGGCCTATGCCGTCATTCGGGAGGGCATGGTAGCGACCGACACCGTCGGGATCTCGCGCGTGGTGCTGAACCGCCGGGAGCGCGCGGTGATGCTCGTTCCGCACGGCAAAGGCATCATGGCTTGGACCCTTCGCTTCGGGAACGAGGTCCGTCGGCCTGGCATCTATTTCGGCGAGCTCGGCGACGCGAAGCCGGATCCGGATCTGATGAAACTCGCCGACCAACTGGTGGCTCAGAAGACGGAGCCATGGAGCGAGAAACTCATGGAGGATCCGGTCCAGACGCACTTGCTCAAGATCATCGATCGAAAGCGCGGCAGCATCCGGAAATCGGCTCCGGGAGCGAAACCTGCAACCGTCATCAACCTCTTCGACGCGCTTCGGGAGTCACTCAAGGAGGAGGGGGCTCAGAGGCAACGGAAACACTAGCGCGGCTCGCCTGATTCCCGTGTCGCTTGTCTCGTGATCGCTTCTTCCTTGCACGCCGGCCGACTAGCGTCTCCGCATCCAATGGAGATCCCGATGAGCAAGTTCCGGTTCACGATCACTGCACCAACCACGGTCTCGGCTGTTGTGGAGGTAGAGGCAGATTCGATCGAGGAGGCTCACGCGATTGCTCTCGCTCCCAGCTTCTACAACGATCCGGAGAAGGCCTCGTTTTATTCCGACGACGAGAACAAGCTTCGGGACGTCTATCTCCCGGACGAGAGCGACTACGAGCAGATCGACGCTCCGCAGCCCTGAACGACGAGGCGCGCGTTTACCCTCGCAGCTCAAAAGAGAAAGGGGCGCCTGGGCAGGGTACCCTGGCGCCCCTTCGTTCGACTAGTTCAGGCGCGGAGCCTGCTTCGGGCTTGCCTCGGCGAGGATCTCTGCGGCGACATCTTCTACCCCGTCTTTCATGAGGTAGCTTCCGCTGACAATGCCGTAGCAATCGACGAGGCGATCGAGGCAATCGGCCGCCGCGTCCTCGTCAATCCGCCGGACGAAATCCGGATGATCCGAAATCCAGGGCAGGCAGGCCGCCAGCGCTTCGAGGAACTCGGCAGGCTCGAAATCCTCGTCCGCATCATCAAGCGATCCCGCTTCGATGCGCTTAAGCTCCAGCTGATCAGCGCGAATACCGAGGTAGGCAGGAAGGCTCGCCGCGTCATGGACGCCGTTGACGTCGACGAACTGCTCGTTGCCTTGGATGGGGCCGTCATCCGTCGTCAACGACACCAAGATGGCGACGTCGCTCTCGTTCTCCTCAGCGCCTCGATCAAGAACCCGGACTAGGGTCGTCCTTCCGATCAAGCCCGCAACGCCGGTCATGAAGTGATCGGCGATGTCGTCACCCAAGCAGAACAGATTGACCAGTGCCGTTTGCGTGACGCGGTTCGCCGTCAGGCGGCCCAAATGCGAGCGGCTCGATCCGACGAGATTGATCTGGCCGACATGGACGAGATCGCTACCCAGCGCAGGAGCCCAGGTCACACCCCGACGGGCGATCCGCTGCGAGCCGAAGAGGTCAAGCACCTGGATCAGATCCGCCATCGTGCCGCCCGCGCGGCCGGCTTCGACCAGGCCCTCCACGGTCGCTCTGAGATCGACATCGGGATCCAGCAAGCGGTTCCACTCCAGCCCGAAGGCTGCAGCGACATCCGCTCGTCCGGGCTTTGCCTGCACAAAGCTCGGGATGCCCTCCACGACGCGCTTCATCCGCTTCCGCCAGACCTTGCCCACGTTGTCCCAGCTCCGCATGCGAAGGTGATCAACGTTACGCTCCGGGTCCATCAACGCCGTCGCGCTGCCAAGCAGCATGCTGGCGAGATCCGCAAGCGAGATCTGCTCCTTGATGAGGTCCCTGACCGTCGCGAGGACCGCCTTGGCGCGAGTTCCCGTCCTCTCCCTGAAGCAGGGCAAACCTGCCAGCGGCTTGAGGATCGCATCTACTGGGAGCGTCTCCGCGATCGCAGCACGAGCGGTGAAGGCGAGTTCGTCGGTGATCTTCTCCGCTACCGGACGGCTTGCTCCGCTCGCCATGAGTGCCTTGATGGCCACATCACGACGTTCGGCCCGAACGGCCGGCTCCACTTCGTGGTCATCCTTGCTCGGCTCGGCTCGCCCGATATCGGCGACGAGCGCTTTCCACGAAGCGTGCCCGTAGACGTGCGCCGTGGTCTCCAGGCATTGCGCTCGGATCTTCTTCAGCCCGACCTGGTCGAACTGCTGCTGCAGCGCCTTAGCGACAAGCTTCGGACGCACGGTATTATGAAAATGGTGGGTCATGCCAACCTCCGGGTCATGGTCGGCCTGCTCGACCACCGAAGGGGTGGGGTCGTAATTGATCGTCTAGATCAGAGAATGCCTTGAAAAAGGCTCCGCCTATGGCAGGCGCGCTGGGTTATCTCAGAACCCGGCGATGAATTGAGCACACGATTCTTGATAAGGCAAGTGGCACGCAAGGATCCGCCCACAGCGTGGTTAACCTGGTGTGCAGGTCAGAACCCAAGCTTCTGGCTGAACTTCTCCTCAGCCTCCTCGTCCTCGAGGAAGATCGCACGCTGCGCCATCCAGGCTTCGACATACCCGCGCACGCCCATTGCATCGGCGAGTCGTCCCACGCGGTCCTGGTCGAGCTCCTCGGCCGCCAGATCGAGGGGAGGAGACGCGATCTTCCCTGGGCCTCGCTGGATGGCGAGATAGATCCAGTCGCAGAGTGCACGTTCGGGTGTCGCTCGCGGATAGCTGAAGATCGGATCCAGCCTGTCAGCCTCGCTGCCCGCGAAGAATATTTCCTCGCTGATCCCGATGAACCGGAAGTCACCAACAGGCGTCTCGACGCGGCGCTTCAATCCAATGGAGCGCGACGAAGCAGGCATGAGGGCTGTCACCACGCGCGAGGGATTATGCGCGATTCCGATCTCACCAAGAACCGTATAGAGACCGACCACGGCACCGTCGCGAAGCTTCGGGGTCAGCTCATTCGGCTGTACCGCCGGCTCGACCGCACGATTGGCATAGAGGTCGCGCTGCACTCGGGACAGAAGGCCGGATGCGATCAATCGATCCGCAAAGCGCGTGGTCGTCTGGTTGGAGGGGATTGAGCCCTCGCCGCCCGAGATACGCACCGCTTCGTCATAGAGCGCCGTCACCCCCTCGCGGTCGAGGACACGGTGTGCCTCGCTGCTCCGAAGGAGGTCCCCCGCGACCCTGAGGATCAAATGTTGCTCTGCCACGGTCACATACTCATCGCCGGCTGGAGCTCGCGCTCCTCGATCATCTGCATGGCCTCCCGGAGCCAGCGCTCCACCGTCTCGCCCGTGCGTAGACGGCGCTCTTCCCACGAGCTCTCGGTGAGGCGGGCCGCCTCCGGGCGTGGCAGGAACTCGCGCAGCGTCTCGACAGCGTGGTCCCAGGTCAGCAGCTCAAGCTTGTCCCAGAGGTTTGCGATGGCCTCCTCGATCCCCTTCTTGCCCATACGGGCAAGCAGCGCGATCGGCGGGTTCACCTCCATCGTGATCAGGAGATCGAGATCATAGAGATCGCGCGCCGCCAAACGATTCGGAGCGGCAAGCGCGACAACCTTGCTGGCCGCGATCGCGGATGCTGAATAGCTGTAGACCGAGCGGGCTTGGCCGGCCAAATCCACGACCTTGGTCGTTACGAGCTCTTCCGGAGGCGGGAGCCCGCGGCGGGAGACTTCAACCGTCATGTTGATGTGTGATGATCCGACGATCCCGGCAATCTTGAATCTCTGCACGGTATCGGTCTGCTTGGGAGCCGTGATGGAAACCTGCTTGAGGAACCCAGTGTCCAAGGCCTGGCCCAGCGCCTTCCGGATAATGCTAGCAACGCGCGCCTGAGACACCTCTGGATCGCATTGCAGATCCATATCCTTGGTCAAGCGATGAGAGCGGTGAAAGGTTCGCATGGCCAATCCTCCCTTCAGAACCAGCTCGCCCGCGGAAGCAGCGAAGATCGCCCCAATCAACCTTGCCTGGATCACATCTCGAACGACATGCTCGACACCCAGATTGAGGCGCCTGGCCTGCTCTCGGATCTCAATCTCGTCCTTCAGCATAGCATCCTCATTGATATTAGATAAGCACCAAATCCGTGTTTAACTCATATCTTTCGCGATGCCGGTGATCTGGCCGGCCCTTTAGGGTGCGGTAACGGCGTGAAACCCACAAAAAGCCGTTGAGGAAAAGGAACCGGCGTTGCGCCATTCGTCCGCGCCATCGATCCTCGGAACGAGGAATCGGAAGGCCTGCGAAATGCTGACGCTCAACTATTCGGTCATGGGAGCCGGCAAATCCGCCCGCCTGCTGCAGGCCGCCCACGAGTTCGAGGAGGGTGGCGCCCGCGTTCTCCTTTTCACGAGCGCGATCGACGACCGCGCCGGCGTTGGCCGCATTGCATCGCGCATGGGCATCAGCAGGTCAGCGCATCCGGTTGCGACCGCTGACGACCTCTTCGACCTGGTCGCGGGCGCTGCGGAAGCTGCCCCGATCGCGGCCATTTTCATCGACGAGGTCCAATTCCTGAGCGTCGATCACGCGGAGCAAATGATCCGCATCTCGGATGAACTCGGTATCGAGGTCCTTGCCTACGGGCTGAAGAACAATGTTTTCGGCCATCTGTTCAGCGACACGATCGCGTTCCTGCTGGCGAAGGCCGACCGACTCGTGGAGATCGCGCGCCGCTGCCATTGCGGCCAGCGTGCCACGCAAATCCTTCGCTACGACTCCGTAGGCCAGGCCATCAAAAGCGGAAACGTCGTCGAGGTCGGCGGGGACGACCGCTATGTTTCGGTGTGCCGGCCGCACTGGAACGCCGGCGATATCGGCCCGATCCTCAGGGCAGGGTTGTTCGGGCAATCCTCGGCCGCCTGAACCAGACAGCCAGCTGCATTTGCCGCTTGCACCATCTGGTGGTGCAGTCGTCCTCGAAAAAACGAGGCTCCGATGAAGATCGATCCCAACCTCCCACATATCGAGATCGACCTGGGCGGACGCAGGTTCACCCATTACCCGAGCGGCGACACCCTGCTTCGCCACGACTATCTGCGCTGGCAGCGTCAGCATCTTCCCGACTGGAAGGCGATGGTCGTCGCTTTTGCAGCCCGCCATCCCGACACCCACCTGATGACCGATTCCAATCGAAACATCATCGACGACATCCGCACCTGGCCACCGCTTGGCGGGCGGTTCCAGGTCGGTGATTTCGTGGTCAATCCGGGATCCGCCGACCGCAGTGCTGTTGCTCGCGAGATCATCGCCACGGCCCCTAGCGTCACGGACACCATCCTCGATTTCGAGGAGACCTATATCCTCGACGACGGCGAGCAGATGTACTGGAGCAGCGATGCCGACGCCTGGACCAGCAAGGACCACCTCGGCCGCTCCGGCTGCCGCCTGCGCCCCTTGTTACCGGACGAGCGCCCCGATGACATGCTGGTGCCATCCGCTGACATGATCACCCGTCTTTGCTCCGACTTCGACGGCCCCATGACGAGGGCGATCAATGGTTGGGGTCTCGCAAAGGCGGTCGGCGATAAATCCCTCGATGAACTGGTGACCGATCTCCTTTTCTTGGACGGGTTCCGGATGGCCGCACTCGACGCGCATCGTTCAGGTCGCGGCACGTTGACTGAGGTCACCGATCTCATCGAGGCGACCGTCGTGTGGGTCAGGGATCTCGGCCTTGAGGAGAAAGCGAAGGGCACCGACCTAGACCGCTACGATGGCCTATTGCCCGTGACGCGCCGAGCAGCGATCGTGCTGGAGACACTTCATCGGCGCGGGGTTGAAGTGAGCGCCGCACTGGCTCCGTGAGCTACCGACCGACGCGCATCTCGATCATCTCCAGTGCGTCGACAGCTTCCTCTGAGGCTGGTTCTCCATCGACCTCGCGGGCGAAAAGGATGCGACTCTTGGGAATGGGTGTAGGCACGACAAAGGCCGACCGGAACGGAATTCCGTTGCGCGCGCGAAACAGGACGCGGTTGGCGTAATGGGAACGGATGACCTTAGGGTCATGAACCGCAAGGTCGATTATGGTGATCCGCTGCAAGCCATCCGAAGTGGCCCAGGCCGCGTCGAGATAAGGCAGCAACGCTTCACCGAAGACCTTCACGAGCAACGCGCGAAGGTCGGGACGCGGAACAGCCGATGCCGCGGTGTAGAGCAGGTCCCTGCCATCCACCATTACGTCATCGAGCGGTGCTTGAAAGCTGATCAGGATCGAGGCGGCGCTCTTGGCGTTCCGATTGTGCTTCAGGGCGTAATAGAGCGCTGTGTCTCTATCGGCAGTGGCATACACCGCAGGAATTGGCGCTTCGATCTGGAGATGCCCCCTCGGAATCGGCATTTGCTGCAGCAGTGCTCTGGGCGGCTCGGGTAGGCGATATAGATCCGGTGCCCAAAACCCGAGTTTCTCTACGCCGAGCCCGCGATCCTTGATCGCCGATAGCACCGGTTCGAGCCGATCAGGGGAGACGGCAATACCCCGGTAGAAGGTCGCGAGATCCACGGCTGACCCCCGTGTGCTCAAGCGGCCGCGGCGAGCCCGGCCGAGCACTTCGGGCAACGCGCCTTCTTGATCGACGGACCTTCACCAGTCCAGCCCGCGTTGCGAAACACCTCGGCCGCGCGCTTGGTCGGCACCGCCGCCCAAGCATCGCTGTTCGACCCCACGATAACTTGCGAATCATCGCAGCTGGTGCACTCCAGCCAGATCCCGGCGGGACCACCGAAGCGCCCCTGCGCCATCGCAATGCCGTACGACTGCCTCGCCAGCTTCGCCTCGCCGATCATCTTGTCGAAATCCAGAGCCATCACGCTACCTCCACATCACTGTTTTCGGTCTCAAGGACCTTCATCACTTCGTCCAGGATGTCCGTCAGCATGTCGCCGTGGAGATCCCACATGGTGTTGTTCGCGAGGGCCTTCTCCAGCCGATTGCGAAGATGGACACTCTGATCCTCCACCGGCTCGGCCTTCGACTTCTTTTTCCCCTTGTTCAGGAAGATCTGAGCGCTGATCTGATCGTTCAGTCGACTGAGGGCAGCGGCCTCGTCCGGTCGCAAACCATCCGCGCAGGCGCCTGCGTCGATCCAGCCGTCCGCGTTCTTCCAAACGAGCTCGGCCTCGCGCGCTGTGAGCCTGATCACGACCCCCTTCATTACGAAGCCTCCTTCAACGAGATCGGAGAACGCGGCAGGTTTTTCAGCAGCGCCTCGGCCGCCAACTTGGTGTCGAACACCAGCAGCAGCGGGCTAGCCGACTTGCGTTTCCTTCGAGCCTTCTCGTAGGACGCCAAACTTGCCGTGCGCCCCATCGCCTGCTCCTCGATGACCACGAAGCGGAAATCCATGTCGTGATCCGTTTCAGCCAGCCGGAGGGAGAGTGCCGCGAAGTGGAGCATCATTGGCACTGCCATGATCGTGGCACCGGCGGGGCTCATGATGTCGCAACCTTCGGGCTCGAAGGAATTCGAGCGGCGAGGACCGACCCCGATGTCCGAGAAGACCTTCATCGCGTAGAGCCGGCAGAGATCGGGCAGACGGAACCGCGTGTGACCGGAACCGCGCTGCGGCTTCAGAAGATCGCGTCGCCGCCAATCCCGTTGCAGATCGACACTGACACCGGTGGCCTCGGCTGCCTCAGCAGGCGTGAATTCTGTCGAAAAGGCCCGGTCGAAGTCTGGCATCGTCATCACCGTGAGAACTCTCACGGTTTATGCCGCAAAGCGAAAACCGTGTCAACTCTCACGGTTTGCGACATGAACCCCGCGCAGCCATCTCCTTCGCGACTATCGACTTCGCGGAGCTGTCAATCGAGAGTTCCGCCCGCGGCCAGCCGTCGATCTCGATCGTATCGAATGATGTCGCACGCAGAGCCAGTCCAGGCGCCTTCAGAAGGTTCGACGCCTTCTCTTCGCTGCCGAAGGCGATATCCCCGAGCTGGATCAGCCACCGCCAGGTTCCCTTCCCAAGAGCGCGGTGCTCCTCATAGCCCAGTTCAATCAGCGCGCTGATGTCATCATCGGAGCGCAGGCGATCGATCACCCCTTTCAGAGAGACGCGTTCACGAGGAGCCGACGGCTTCTTCGCTTCCGCCGGCGGAAGAAGCAGGAGATGCTCCGGGGGCTTCACCGCGTAGGAGGGCATCGAACCGCTGCTGTCGACCTGGAATCCCCGGGCTCTCCGAGCGCCTGGCTCAGGATCCTCGAACCCCAGAGCAATCAAGGTCCGCTCCTGCGCACGGGTCACGCCGCGGATCGAGTCGAGCATCCTGAAGCTGTCGGAGTGAACCCGGGCCCAGCCTTCGTATTCCAGCTGCGGCGCGGTCTTCCGAATGAGTGCGTGGGCGATGTCGTCATGGGCATAGTAGTCGCACCCCCAGAACCGGCCGGCGGGCGAGATCCACCCTTGATCTGAGAACGGCTTGAGCAGGAAGCGGAAAGCGAACTCCCGTTCGAGTTCGACAACAGCATCGGGCACGAGCGTCATGGCTTCGGTGATGTTGTGCGCGTCGACGTGGGCCAGCGGCTTCCCGTCCTCGAAAGGCGTCCGACGAGCCTTCATGTCGATCCATAAGACGCCTTCCTCCGTGCGCGCGAGCACGCACCAGCGAGGCATGGTGCCGGCATCCACCAAAAAGAACTGCTCGGGAGTGCTCAAACGCGCGATCCGGGAGTATCAAGCTACGAAGGATTGTGGAATCGATTCATGATCCATGGAAGCGCATCGAACAAATCCGCGGTGGATCGGAACGTGAATCACAAGGATATTTACCTGGAGACCCTCGCCCAGCTGGCTGCCTTCATCCGGCAAAACGGTACCTATGCTCTCCCGAGCGATCGGCCCGAAGTCCATGGCGAGATCCCCCATCGCGGCGCTGTGCTCGCGACGCTGGACGGCATCGTTCCGTCGCAGGATCGCGTTGGCGAGGACTACTGGGACATCAAGGCCACGGCGCTTTCCATGTTTCTTTTCAAGGCTCCCGACCTGCGCGACGTTTTCGCGCCAGTTGCCTGGTACGGCGCGAACCTCTCGCGGTGCGCGGTTCTGGATCCCCTGACATTCCACGGGCTGTCCGAAACGCTCTTCTTCATCAACAACACCCTCTTCGACGACGATTGGCGCGCGATCTACGCGAAGGACGGCGAACGCCGGGTCGTCAGCGAGACGATCGACGACTTGATCCAGGGCGGACGCTCCACCGCCGGCGTGCGCCACCGCGATCGTCTCGACAAGGACGATGCCTGGATGGCGGCGGCCAAGCGCACCGTTCTGAGCTACCGCAACTTCTACAGCGTGTTCGGTGATGACGTCGCGGGCATCATCAACTCCCCGCCGACCCAGGAGCAGCTGCTCGATCTCTGGGTGAACCGCCGCTATTCCGATTTCGCTCCGCACGCGCCTCGGATGTGACGCAGGAGCCTCCGATGACCGATCTCATTCCCGACGACCTCAAGAACATCCTTCTAGAGAACGGGAGACAGGCTGCCGCAGGCGTCGCCATCGACCCCGAGCCTCTGGTGAAGCTGTTCGCCCCTTGGACGAACATCACTTGGTTCATTTCCGAGCTCAGCCCGCGTGACCCGCAAGTTGCCTTCGGAGTGGCGGACTTCAACGGGGAGATCGAGCTCGGCAATTTCGACCTTCGCGAGATCGCGCGCCTTGAGGGCCCAGGAGGCCTGCGCGTGGAGCGCGACCTTTACTTCAAGCCCAAGGGCACGGTCAGCGAATATTGGAACCCGACGGCACCGCCGAAGCCCTGACAACAGGAGTACGACAATGCATACCGCCCCGCTTCGCGGCGCCGGAGCCGTGGATGGTGACCATACCATCCGAGACGAGGATGCGGCCCTGCGCCTTGCCGAGCTCGTCATGTCTATGGTGTTCGTTAGCGATGCTGGCCACAAGGCGCGCAGCCTGGCGCGAGCGGTTCTGGGCATCGCCGATCCTACGAGCGACGCCGCATACAGGGACCGCGTTCCGGTTACGACCAACGGCACGATGCGCCTGATTCCCGCGGACGAGCCTGTATTCCTGATCCGTGGTCAGGACATGGTTGGAGGCGATGCCGTTCGCGCCTGGGCGGACCTGGCCGCGGCCGCCGGCGCGAACCCGGGCATCTGCGATCTAGCCCGCCAGCAGGCGGCGAAGATGGATGAATGGCCGAAAAAGAAGGTTGCCGACCACCCTTCGGTTCGAGATCATTCGGCTTCCGGCCAAGGCGTCCGTGCTCCAAGATAGGGAGCACCCCAAGCAGGTACTTCTAGCTTCGCCGCTTGCGTGTCCGCCGGCGTGCGAGGTGGTCCGGTAATCGGCCGGCATCACCACTGTTCCGAACGGTGAAGAGACGTCCCGTCGCGACGGCATCGTCGTCTTCTGGATCCTCCAAAAATACGAGGCCATTCGCCTTACTCGACATGTGGAACATCAACCTCGTCGACCCGGCGCTGTCTGGCGTACTGAAATTGGCGTCGAACTGCAGCGACCTCCGATCAGACCCGATATGCATCTGTCCGGCTTCATTGCCTCGGTAAGCGAAGTCGATGATCCAACCACGAGTTCGCATAAGCCCAATCAGCTTCTGCAGAAGCTCTCGATAACCGATGCGCTGAGCCATTTCGAGAATTTGGGTCATCTGGCCGGCCTCGCTCATGGCCCAAGCGCGCTGAACCCACTGCTCTTCCGCTTCGACAAGCATCCCGACCGTCGCCGGAATCTCGGACAAAGCCAACTCGGCCGCGCCCGACAGGTCCTCCACCAGAACCTTTCCGATCTTCGCCCTCCGGGCTTCTGTCGCGCTCCCATACCACCAAGTGTCGATGCCAAACTGGTCGAGCTGACCGGGCGCGTATGCGCTGAATTCTTCCACCTCGATCAGCGATCGTTCAGTCACGAATATCACCTGGTTCGCGCCGTGCTCGCCTTCGACGATGATCTTTTGAGCCAGCGCTCGGTGAGCAGCGAGGGCCGCGTCCTTCATGAACTGCGAGGCGGCCTCGCTTGGATCCTCTGCGCCGGGGATGGCTTCAACCTCCGCCCGGTAATGATCGACCAGCAGCGGGATGATGGCGACACGCGAAGCGCCGACATGACCCGCTATAAAGGGCCCCAGCGCGTCGTGCCTGACCAGAACCTTCCCCTCCAGTGCCGTCATCTTCCTGGCGCAGGCGATCAGGTCCTTCTGGAGGGCTTCGGCATAGGCAACCCGGTCCCCCTGCGTGATGGCGCCGGGTGCTTCCGACCGGGTTGCCGGCAACTCGTAGGGCACGAGATCCGCCGACTGGAGCGAGATGCGATTGATCTCGCCCGCGGCGTTGCGGCGCAAGCTGGCGACGGGGAAGAAGCGTTCGCCGGCGGGGAGCTTCGATTTCACCCAGTCGACAGAGCCGTCAGTATGCCTCAAGCCGAGGATCGTTCCCGCCGCGCGGGGATAAATCTCGACTTCTGGAAGCGCCAGAGGTTCGGCGGACGTGGCCGGAGCCGCTCGAACCACCCGCGCTCCATTGTCGGTGCAGGGATGCTTCTCCCAGTCCGGCCAGACCGTATCGAAGAAGACGCGACCGCCTTCGACGCTTTCGAAATACCAAACCAGTCCGCCACAGACCGGGCAGTGAGCATTCGGGACAAGAAGGCTTCCGGAACCAGCGCCATCGGCCTTGAACGCCCTCGCTTCACCCGGCTGGCCAAGGGACCATTCATCCCGGCGGACATGGTGCTCCCTGACCTGGAAAGTCGTGCCGTAGCGGTTCGTCCTGACGTGCTTGGACCGACTGAAGGTCGACATCGCCGCAGCCCAGCCTACGCCGCCACACGCTCGACCCGGCCGGTGGTCGGGAACACGATCAGACCGACAGGAACGCCCGTCGCCTTCAGGTAATCTCCGACCTGGCCTCGATAGGCGAGGATCGTCGCTGCATCTGGATTCACATCACTCTTCCAATCGATCACCAGCGTCGGGCGCGCACCGTCGAAGGCAATCGCATCGGCGATGCCGTAGGTGACCGTATCGACGCTGCCATCGCTCGCGAAGGCGTAGACATGGCATTCAGGAACCAAGCGATCCCTGACTGCGAGGATCTCCGGCAGTTGCAGCGCGCGAAGGACGGCGCCTGCCATCTCCGAGGCAACGAAACCCTCTTCTGCGCTTACCGCCTCGGTGGTGCCGAGCTCGACCAGCAATTCCCGCGCCCGGGCTTCCAGAGCCACTGCCTCCTCGGCGACTTCGCCGGTCAGGATCTCTTCGGCAAGCTTGTGCATCACCAGGCCGCGAATACGTCCGCCCTGGATCGCAGGCGCTGCGGCTGTGGTATCGCCATCTTCCGCAGCGGTGACAACGACCGCGACCTCGTCGATAGCATCGGGCTTGTCTGCATCCTCATGCCTGGACGGCGACTTCCAATGCAGGCTCCTGGAAGCGGCCACCACGCGAGATGCCTCGTCGGCAAAGACATCGCGGGTCTGCTGGTTCGCGCGCGGCGAAGCCGAGGCCGGCAGCTCGGGCTCATAGGCCGATAGATCCAGAGCCGGGAGATCACCCAATGCCAAGTCGACCACCCCGATCCAGGTGCCGTTGGCCACCCCGGAAGACGGCCGCGGCACGATCAGAAGCTCACGGGCACGCGTCGCGGCGACATACCAGAGACGAACACGCTCGCGCGTGATCTCGGCCTTCTCGCCTTCGGCTGCCTCTGCGAAGCCGTCGGGTGCGATCCCGAAGACCTTGGTGTAGAGCTGACCAGTCTCGCGGCTGATGATCGTCGATACGCCTTCCTTCAGCCCAGTCGACGTATTCACGGGGATCACGACTGGCCATTCCAACCCCTTGCTGGAATGCATGGTGATCAGGGAAACCGACTGCTCCTGCGCATCTGGCCGGCCCTCGCCAGCCCGCTCTTCATCCTCCCAGGCGGTCGTCATCGCTTCCGCAAAGGCCCGCAGACCGCGAGCAACGTAGCTTCGCGACATGCCGAGATAGAGATCGACATTCGCGAGAGCGCGCTCGGCCTGGCCCTTATGACGGGCGAGCAGCGTCGGACGGATACGGAGCTCCGCCACCGCCTGTGAGAGCAGGTCGTAGGGCGTGGTAGCGTTGCTTCGGCGCCAGAGGCCCTGCAGACGCTCCAGAACGTCCCTGGCGACCGGATGAGTGACGAGCTCGGGCTCAGTGCGCAGTGAGAAGCGTTCCTTGCCATGGCCGCTCTCGCGCTCCGGCAGGGCGAAGCCGATGTCGAGCAATTCCTCCTCGGTCAGCCCGACGACCGGACCACGCATCAGCGCGCCGAAGGCGAGGGTGTCGCGGCTGTCTGCCAGGACGCGGGTGACGGCAATCAGGTCCTGGATCTCCTGCCGCCAGAAGAACCCCTTTCCGGCCTGGGTTGCGACGGGAATGCCATAGCGCTCCAGCGCTTCTTCATAGCGCCACAAGTCCGTTCCGGTCGGTGCAAGAAGCGCGATATCACCGGCCCGGCACAAGCGCCTGCCACCCGTCAGATGATCGGTGACCTCGGCGCTGCCGATCATCCTTGCGCAGGTCTCAGCAACCGCCTCGGCCTCAGCGTTGCGGATAGCGTCCGCATTCGCGTCGTCGTCCACCCAGACGTCGAGCGCGGTCACGCAAGGATGACTACCGACATCGTCGTGGAAATGATCGAGCGCGGTGAAGCCTGGCTGGGCATTCTCGACCGACAGCGGCGTCTCGAACCTGCCGTTCACGAACTCCAGAATCGATTTGCACGAGCGGAAGTTGGTTGCGATCGAAAGCACATCGTCGCTCGATTGCGCGGCGATCGCCTCGCGCGCCTCGACATACGCACGCACGTCGGCGCCTCGGAAACGGTAGATCGCCTGCTTGGGGTCCCCCACGAGGAAGAGGGCGCCCGGCCGGAGAACCCGCTGCTGCCACGGCGTCTCGGGCGTCGGCGCCTCACCGCACAAACGCCAGAAGATCTCTGCCTGGAGCGGATCGGTGTCCTGGAACTCATCGACGAGGACGCGGCGGTAGCGCTGCGACAAGGCCACCCGGACCGTCTCGTGATCGCGCAGGAGATCACGGGCCGCGTAGATCAGATCGTCGAAGTCGAGCAGTGCGGCTTCGCGCTTATAGTCGCGGAAGCGCTGGAGGAGCGGCCGGACCTCCTGCATCAGCGCGGCGAGGAGATGCGCGCCGACGCCGACGATGAGCGCGCCCCAGGCGTCCTTGCAGGCGGCGTAGTGCCCGTCTGCTTCGGCGAAGAGACGATCTGCCTCGGCTGCGGAGAGACCGCCGGCCTTGGCCGCATTCTTCCAGCCTGTCTTCCGCTGATAGGCCCTCAAAGATCCCGACTTGGTCGCGATCCGATCAGAGGGCTCGATGCGGATCAGCAGGGCGAGAGCATGGGCACCAGCCGCATCGCGCGCGGCGGCTGCCTGGTCGACCATATCCTCCAGGTCGGCGACCCAGAGCGGCGTATCCGCGTCCCACACTGAGAGACCGCCGATGAAGCTCCGGAAGCCAGCGACCGCGGCGACGAACCCATCGACCAGGTCCACCAACGGGCGGACAGGCGGCGGGAGCACATCGCGCCGCTGGCGCATCGCATCCGAGACACGATTGATCGATCCAACAGTCTCGCCCGGATCAATGCCGACGAGCTCGATCAGCAACTCGCTACCGCCTTCGCCCAGACGCTCGCGGATCCACGCGTCGCGTAGGTCGCTGAAAGCAAGCTCGGCATCGTTGCGGTCGGCAACGCCCGCGCCCGGGTCGATATTGGCCTCAGCCGGATAGGGGCTGATCAGCCGCTGAGCGAAGCCATGGATGGTCGAACAGACCAGCTCGTCCAGGGTATCGAGCGCATTGCGCAGGTTCTCGATCTGGATCGCCGACGGTCCGCTGGGGAGCGCGAGCTTGAGCTCCACCGGCACGTCGCCTGCCACGAGCCGCTCGACGAACAACCGAACGCGTGCCAGCAGCTCGCTTGCCGCGAGCTCGGTGAAGGTGACAGCCGCGATGCATTTCGGCAGTTCGCCTTCAGCCAGAAGCATGGTCACGCGGCCTGCCATGACGGCGGTCTTTCCGGAACCGGCGCCGGCCTCGATCAGTAGCGAGCGATCATGCTCCGTCATGGCGGCGAGGCGCTGCGGCTGATCCGACAGCATACGGACAGGGGCGTTCATCACTTGACCTCCCAGATGGCGGCCGCTTCATCGAGCGCCAGGGTCGCCGGTGCCTGCTTCCTCCTGAACCAGGATTTCGCGGCGTTTGCCGGCAGAGCGAAGCGCAAATCGTTGTAGGCGATCGGGGTGTCTGGCCCGGGCAGGGCTTGACCACCCTGAAGGTTGGAGCGCGCAGCGGCGAGGAAGATCGAGAGCTGCTCCAGAACCTCGTCGGCGTTGGCCAAGGGCAGGCTTCGGCCGTGCCGCGGGAAGTTCAGCGCCGCCTCGACCTCGATGTTCGACCCGAGCAGCTGCTTCACCGCGAAGGCGTAAAGCGCGCGCTGGATCTCCTTCCCGCCGTCGAGAACATACTCATCCGCCGATTTCGGAGGCCGGCCGGTCTTGTAGTCGTTGACCCTGACCTTCGATCCGTCACCGGAGATATTGAGGCGGTCGATCGCACCGGTGATCCGGAAGCCTGCGAGCGGCACGGTGACCGCCTCTGCAGGATCCCAGGGCAGCGCGATCGAGGCATCGACATCCTCGCGAGAGAAAGGCACCTCGGCGAAACTGCGCTGCTCCGGAAGCGGGACCTCGTCCTCAGGACGCACGATCGCCACCGCAAGCCCCCGCACTTCCGCGAGCGTCCGCGTCCAAATCGCCGCCGGCGGAACAGCGCGCTCCGCTTCGAAGCGACGTCTGGTGCTCGTCAAGGCGCGATCGATTGCAGCCTGGACGGTGGAGGCATCGGCGTTGATCAATCCGCCTTCGGCCTCGAGGTCGATGACGGCCTTTTCCAGCACTCCGTGCAGGATCTCGCCGAACTCGCGATTGTCCAGCGTGAGCGGATCGATTCCGACGCGAGGCGTCTTCCACCCGAAGCCGTAGCGCCAGACGAAACCGAGCGGGTCGCGCAGCAGGCGCTTGAGACTGGTCGCCGACTGCATCCTGTCGAGCAGGCCGTCGATCATGGGGTGATGCGCGCGGATCAGACCATCATGGGCCGTGACCTCCTCGCTGAACCAGTCGATCCAGCAGCCTTCCGCAGAGCGCGCCAACGGCGACATGCGGAACTCCGCGGACCTGGCCGTCAGACGATCGACCTCGCTCATGGCATGCGCGGGCACGTCGTTGCGCTGCAGGTACGTCTCGGCGGGCGTCCGACCATGGAGGAGCGGGCTCTTGCCGAGAAGGCGTCCCTCGCCGTCGCGGCGCGGCCTCGACAGCACCAGCTCGGTCGCCGTCGTCGCGAGGATGGTGTCGAAGTCGCGGCGATCCGCGACACCGATCGACAGCGGCGAGAGCTCGCTGGTCGGAACGACGTGATCGGGCAGGAGCCGGTCATCGCTCCCCATGCGGGGCCAGCCGCGCGAGGTCAGACCGAGCAGCCGAACAAAGGGGCGGGGTGCTGCGGCGAGGGCGGAGGCCGGCATCCATGCGACGGCCGACGGCGCGTCCTTGCTGTCGTCGAGACAGCGGAGACCTTCGAGGTTGAGCGGCAGGGCCACAACCGGGCCCGCCTCGACGCCGCGCCGCCAGATGGCAAGCGCAGACAGGGGCAGCACGGCACGACCGATCTCCTCGGCCTCGGCCAGCGGACCGGTGATGGTCTCGACGAGCTTGCGCAGTTCCCCGGTATGGTCGACCCCGTCAGGCCAGCTTGCGGCCTTCAGATTGGCAAACAGCCTCTGCCAGGAGGCATGCGTCGCCATCGGTGCGTCTTCCGGGATGACACGAAGCCATCCCTCGGGAAGCGTCTCGAAAAGGCCGCTCCCGCGGCAGAGCGAAGCAAGCCGGCGCATGCGCGAGTGCGTGATACCGCGCACGAGGATCTCGGCGAGCGCCGCGGCGGCCTGACCATCCCGGCTCGCCAGCGCGCTGGTGCCGTGGACGAATTTCAAATCGAGATTGGCGTCGGCCCGCAGGGTGAAGAAGTGGTCGTCATAGTCGGCGGGGCTGGCGGCCGCGATCGCGATCTCGTTAGGCTTCGCGCGTCCCGAGGCAATCAGCTCGCGCGCCCAACGCAGCGCCTCGATCGCCTCATGCAGCGCAGTGGATGCGCTGATCGCCTGAAGGGTTGGATTCAGGCTTGGCGAGCGCTCGATGATCACGCGGCTGCCTTCGAGCCAGTCAGGTACATGTCGCGGCCCGGCGACCCAGCGAACCTCGACATGCTCGGCGAGCTCCAAAAGCAGCGGGCGCCAGCAGGGCGACATATCGGTCAGGCCGCGCACCTCGATAGGCCCGAGGATCTTCGCCGCCTGCTGCAGGCGCGTCCTGGCTCGCTCGACGATCAAGCCGGGAGGGAGCATTCCTTGCGGCAATTCTTCGAGAACGGCCGCCTGCAGTGCAGCGACCGCATCGATCCGAGAATGGCCCGCACGGGCTTCGAGATCGATCCCGGCCCGCCAGATTTTGTGAAGCGTAGTGGCCCCGGCTCCCACCATGCCAGGCAGGTTCTTGATCGCGTCGAGTTCACCGAGGTCGGTAGCCGGCAACGCCTTCTGAAGCGCCTTGCGCAGCGTGTCCTGATCGATCGGACGCGTGAAGCCGCCGGCGAGACGCGCCGCCAAACCCTCGAAAGTGGTCACCAGGACACCAAATTTGCCCTGCTTCGCCAACTCCACACGCAAAGCCCGGCTCGCGAGCTGACCGTGTGTGATGATCGTCGACCGCATCCTGCGCTATCCCCCAGCATTTCTCGAACTCAAGCCTGATCGATCGGCCTGTCAGGAGATGTCAGCAGCGACGCTCCCTTTCGACTGGGTATGCAGCGACAAATTCGGCAGAAGGTCTAGGGCGATAGACGGCCTATCCACCACGGCTCAGTGAAAACTGACGCAATAGGCTTGACTCTTGAAGAATCCGGCTGGACACGCCTTGCCTTCGATCTTCGGGATTGCGCGCTTCGTGTCTGCGCGGAAGGCCTCGCAGCAATCGCCGCTCCCGAAGTATCCGGTCGGACAGATCCCGTCCCTTGCGATCCTGTCCTTGCCATTCTGCGGCAGGCAGTAGCCCGCCGCCTGCGCAGACGCTGGCAGCAGCATAGCAACGAGGATGACGATCTTCAGCATTGGTCGACCATGCCTCAACGCCGCGCGTAGCGCCAACGCACAGCTTCTTCCGGTTCGAAGCCGGCGGAAACAATGTCGCGCATGGCCAGCAGGGCGTCGGCCGTCAGGTCCGCGTCGAGAAGTGCCCCGTGCGCGGCCTGGCGATGGCTCCGATCCAGAGAGAGCTTGTCGCAGACTGCATCGAGGCTCTTGGGGGCGCGCGGAAACAGTTCTGCGAATAGCGTCTGCGTGCACAGCCAGCGGCCGGGCAGCGGCTTCTCACCCCATTGCCCAAGCCGCATCCGCGCGAGCTCGTGCGAAAGAAGCTCTCGCTCGTTGTCTATCGCGTGAGCAACGATCGGATCTCTCTCCCCGAGGAAAGCGAAGAAGCGTTCGTGCAGGTCTGCGAACCGCGGTGCCTTGCGAAGCTCGCCGGCGGTGATACCGTGGATGCCGCGCGCGACGTGGCTCACCGGTCCTTCGGGGTTTACCTTGCTGTAGAAGCTCTCGCCTTTTCTCCAGCCGTCACCTGTCCGCAGCAGCTCGATCGCGCCAATCTCGATGATCACGCCAGGGAGACGAACCGATCGCGGCGATCGGATCATCTCGATCCTCACCTTGGGCCGGTTTCCGGTGCCTTCGAAATCGATGACGACCAACCGCTCGGCGCGATCGATATCAGCAAGATTCACGACAAATCCTTTGCATTTCTGGGAATTCTTGACATTCTCTGACGTGAGATTCCATCCTCCGGGATAAGTTTCGGTGGATCGTCGGTTTGTGACTTTCACCGGCGAAACCCACCATCGAGCTCCCATCAAGGAGATCGAGCATGCTCGCGAACGATATCGCAAAAGCCGTCAGCACCATTACCGAGACGCTCGACAACAGCGGTCCGCATGACGACCATATTGTTGAGGCGTTGGCCGGCCTGAAGGAAGCCTCGGCTGACTGGAAGGCCGCCGGCGGCCAGCTCGGCGACAGCCTCGCGACCCTGATCGCTGTCAACCAGATCCATGGTTCGATGATCGTGGCCCATGGCGACGAGCCGCCGGCGGAGATCACGCAAGCCTTCACTTTGTCGAAGGACCTGGTCGACCTCGCGGAGCGCGCGGGCTTCGTTGTCAATGACCCGGAGCCCGCGCTACCGCGGATGATGTGATTCGAAGCCACCGGGGCCCCAGTCGTCCGGCGGCCGCAGGCGAAGACGTCAGGCCGGATCAGTGGCCTGACGTGGTTTCAGATATCCACGGCGCTTTAGACCTTCCCGCACCATCACCTCGATGGTCGCATTGACACTTCGAAGGTCATCCTCAGCACACCGCTTCAGAGCCTTCACCACCTCGGGGGAAAGCCGCAGGGAGAGCGCTTCGCGCTCTCCCATGGTCGGTCTGCCTTGTCCGCCCAATGCCCTTACCCGTGCACGTTGCCGGCATTGATGACAGGAGTAGCATCCTTGTCGGCAGCCAACACGACCAGAAGGTTGGAGACAAGCGAAGCCCTGCGATCCTCATCGATCTCAATCTTCTTGTCGCGAAGTCCCTTGAGCGTCTCATCGACGATTTCGACCGCTCCTTGTACGATCTTCGATCGTGCCGAGACGATCGCCTTGGCCTGCTGCCGGCGCAACATGGCGCTTGCGATCTCGGGCGCATAAGCGAGGTGCGTGATCCTCGCCTCTTCGACAAGGATGCCGGCCTGAGCCAGTCGCTCTGACAACTCCTTCACCAATTCAGCAGAGACCGTGTCGCCGCCGCCCAGGAGGGTAACGGTATCCGTGGTCTTGGAATCGTCGGCTTCGTGGTCGTCGTACGGATAGCTACTCGCAAGTTTCCGGATTGAAGTCTCGACCTGCAGGCGGACCATTCCTTCGCCGTCCTCAACATTAAAGAGAGCGCTCGCAGGATTGACCACGCGCCACGTCACCGCCGCTCCGATCTCAATCGGATTGCCGTTGAGGTCGTTGACCTTGAGAACCTCCGAAGCCAGCGTCACGATGCGGCGAGAGACGATCGCGACGTGGAAAAATGGTAGCTGCCAGCGAAAACCTTCCGTCGTGTCTGTGCCGACGTAGCGACCGAAGAACGTCGTCACTCCAACCTTGTTCGGTTCGAGCGTGTAGCATCCGCTGAGAAGGAAGAAGGCCACGACCCACAGGCCGCCGATCTTGAAAACCGCCGGCAGCATGCGACCGAGATTGCCCGCCTGGAAAGAGTACAACGCCTCCGCCCCGTAGATGTAGACCGCGCCCGCCGCGATGAGCAGGGCCACGCCCAGCGCCAGGAAGCCCGATAGGCTCAGAACCGCCTTCTCGATGATGGGCTGATAGGAACGCGAATGGTCGCTCGACATGAAATCCTCAAGGAAGGAATCCATCACCGTGATGGATTTCTGATATCATAAATGGGTACCAACTCGCCCGGGTCAATAGATTCAATTCTCCTTTCCTTTATTCACCCACGTTCAATCCTTCGGCAGCGGAAGTGCTCGATGCCTCATCCGTGCGCTCTTTGGGGTTCCAAAACACGAATTGGAAACGCGGTTGTGGCTTTCAGGCCGGGAGATTCAAACGGCTCAAGAGACCCAAGATGCTCAATGCCGAATTCGTCCACGACGCCGCCAACGCCATCACCCATCTGATCGAAGATTTCGACTCGATCCCCGACATGGTCTCGTCCAGCGCAGCGATCCTCACGGAGGAGGTCGCCGCCTGGTCAGAGGCCGGCGCCGACGGCCTCGACACGATCGAGATCATGCTCGCGGCCAACAATCTGTTCGAGCACCTGAACCAGGCTTTCGGCGCCGCACTCCCGGAGGAGCTGATCGGCGCTGTCGACCTGTCACGAGCCCTGGCCGAGCAGACCGAGATCGACGTTCCTGAGGTCGGACCGTCCTTTCGGATGTAGGGCTCATGAATCGCGCCACTGCGTCCGGCGGTGGCGCTTCCAGCTGCGCTCGCAATGGCGCGGGATGTCGTCGTAGTCAGAGGGGATCGAGTGCCGCGCAGCGCGCTGGCGAACTGCCTCCCCATCGACCTTGGTCCCGGCGAGGTAGCGGCGCTCCTGAGTGGTTCGGATGGGGCGGTGCCAGGCGTAGCCGCCGCGGCGGCCCGTAAACGGGACAGGCCCGCCACGGAAGGCTGGCATCGCCGCATTCCTGCTCCAGGACCAATATCCAATCGAAGGCGCGAGACGATCGCCCAGCGCGGCGCGAATGCACCAGGTCGGGATGTCGAGCCCCATCTCGTCGCGAACGCTGGCGCGACCGGTTTCAAGCAGAGGGGAGGGCGGGCGCTCGATATCAAGCAGGATCGCAACGAAACGCCGGTATCCGAGACAGGCGAAGGCGTCGGCGAGATTCTCAAAGCGAGCGGACGAGCCGGTGCGATCGCGCACCTCTACGGTGACGATCTCGCTCCAATTCTGGGTATGCATGGTCTTTCTCCGTCAGGGTGGTCCCTAACGGAAGACGCTGGCCTCGCTCATGGCGGTCTCCTTCGAGGCGGCCCTTTTACCAGAGCATGGATTGGAATGCCAGTCCTTGGCCGATCGTCATCCAGGCACGGCGTTGATCGACGCCCGCCGGTCCATCATCTCGCGCGTCTCGAACATCGGGTGCCCGCATCGTGGAAGCCAGTTCCGGTCCCAGTCGCGCTTATTGACCGGGTCGAACTCGATGGCCTGCCGGCAGTCGTCGCAATACCAGGCGAAGCTGCCGTGGTTGTACCAGCGAGCTGGCGCACACTGGCAGAGCCTGCGATTGCAACTCCCGCCTTCCTTGCCCTTGTCTGCCTTGTCAGGGCCGCTGTAGTCGCCGTACGCCATCGCCTTAAAGCCTGAAACCAGACGGGGCGGCTGGAACCAGATCAGCCGCACGCTCGCGCCCGGCCTCGGTCAGCGCGCCTTCAGCATCGATCCAGCCGCGCTGGCGCAGCGCACGCTCGGTCTGGCCGGCTCCGCCGTACATGGAGCGTCCGCTCAGGTGTCCCCAGGCCGGCCGCCCCTGATAGAGGTTGATAAGGACCCGAGCCATCGCCGGCGAGCAGCGCTCGGGCTTCGGCGGGTTGTTGCTCTGCTCAGTCATGCTGCCCCCGCCATCGCACGCGCCGGACCGGCTGGATTGCCGGGCTTGGTCTCCCATCCGAAATCCGGAAGCGCGATGATACGCTGGCCCTTCATATCCTTGCGAACCGTGATGAAGGCACCCTGTTCCAGCTGCTGCACCCGAGAGCGCGCGCGACCAGCGGAATGGCTACCACAAACGCGGGCGAGATCCGCATCGGTCGGGCAGCTTTCCCCGTCCGAGGCCGCCTTCACGAGCGTCAGATAGATAGACTGCAGCTCCTCAGGCACCTCGCTTGTCGCGAAGGTGATCGCCCGCTCCATGTCGGGGTTCTCGGTAGCCGAGCCATCGATTCCAGCACGCGCCACCGTCAATAGCTTCCTGAAGGCGCCGAGATCTGGCTTCGGCCCCGCGACCTTCTGAATGCGGCAGTGCACGAGGAAATCCTGGTAGAGGACACCTTCAGCCTTAAACGAGGCGTCCGTTTCACCCATGATGGTGGCCAGGATGTTCCGCAGCGCGACTTCACGAGCCGCGTTATCGACCTGGCTGACCTCATCCACTGCTTCCCCGTCGCCAGCTTCCTCGACCTTGGTCTCCCGCTCGACAGCGGCCAGCAGATCGTCCGTGGACTGGGCCGGCGGCGGCGGCCGGCGAGCAACCCGCGGCGCCGGGGTAGGCAGGGCAGCCAGAATGAGATCCCGCGCCTCATCGCCCATCGGAACCGGCGGCGGGGTAAGCTTCGGCGTCGATCCCCGTGCATGGGTTTCGACCGATCCAATGCGGATCGGCAGCGGCTTGCGCGAAAGCGCGGGACCCAGGGCCACGAATTGGCCTTTCTGCAGCTCGCGGAACATCTCCGCCTGCCGGCGATCGAGACCGAGGAGGTCGGCGGCTCGCGCCATGTCGATATCGAGGAAAGTGCGGCCCATGAGGAAGTTCGAGGCCTCCGCCGCGACGTTCTTGGCGAGCTTGGCAAGCCGCTGCGTTGCAATCACGCCGGCAAGGCCGCGCTTGCGGCCGCGGCACATCAGGTTCGTCATCGCACCCAGCGATATCTTTCGAGCTTCATCAGAGACCTCGCCAGCGGCCGCCGGCGCGAACAGCTGCGCCTCGTCGACGATTACGAGCGCTGGATACCAGAGCTCGCGGGGAGCGTCGAAGAGCGCGTTGAGAAAGACCGCCGCGGCCTTCATCTGCATGTCGACTTCCAGCTGATCGAGGTTGAGCACGCAGGAGACGCGATGCTCGCGGATACGACCAGCAATCGCTTCGAGCTCGGCTTCGGAGCGATTGGCGTCGACGACGAGGTGCCCATAGCGGTCCGAAAGCGAGGTGAAATCGCCCTCGGGGTCAATGATGACCTGCTGCACATGGGGCGCGCTCTGCTCCAGCAAGCGGCGCAGGAGATGAGACTTGCCGGACCCGGAATTGCCCTGGACGAGCAGGCGGGTCGCCAGCAGCTCCTCGATATCGATCGTGGCCGGTCCTGAAGCGACGCCAGCGGCACTGCTCACGCCGAGCTCGACAGCAATTGTCATTCCAACCCTCGAATTCACTACCACACCTTGATGGAAGGGATTGGCACCTCGGATCAAGGACCGCGCCACTGCTCGTCCACCGAATCCATGTGCTGAAGGAAGATTGCTGGCACGGTGGAAAGGATCGAGCGAAAAGAGCTTCGAAGATGTCTCTTGCAAACGCTGGCTGTAGTCTGGTCGAAAGGAGTCTCTCTCGATGGCCGTCGTCAGCGTTGCCTACCAAGTGCCGATCACCTTCGTCCCGCAAGGGTCGAGGAAGCCGCGCACCGAGATGTTCAGCCGGTCGATCGAGGTGGAGGTGCCGGAGGTTCCCAGCCCCGACAATGCCGAGGCTATCAACGTCAAGCTCAACTTCCCGAACGTTCCTCAGAGGCGCTTCTGGTGGGTTCCTGAGGCCGTAGCGCAGGCCCACCGGGACGAGATTCGGCGCGTCGGCCACGGAGGGCGGCTCTGGGCCGACTGCGCCCGTGAGGCGCATCACAATTTTATCGAGATCTCCAATGCGCGGATTGCCGACGGCGTGGATCTCGCGGGTGTGAACGGAACAAACTTCGCTGAGCGTTATTGGCCCCAATCCCCCGATGCCCTGCCGGAACGCGGGTTTCTCGCGAGAATGCCCGGCAATCCCAGAGAGGTCCTGTCGATCAACCTGGAAGGGCGCGCCCGGAATCCAGCAGGAAAAACGGATGGGCCTCGTGGCCCCTGCCGGATCATCACCAGCCTCGATGACGATCGCCAGGCACGAGCTCGGAGGTTCGTGGAAGAGAACCTCATGGTTGTCGACGGGAAGCTCCACATCGCTACGAATCCGCCCGCCTTTGCCGGCCGCCGCGCCTGGCGCAACGGGATTTCCACCACCCAGCGCGAGGCAAGTCCAGGACCTGCCCTCGTTCACTTCCGAGCTGACGATGAGGAGGCGTTCATCGCTTACATGAAGCGGTACGGAACGGCCGAAGAGTCCTTTCAAGACCACTTCTTTGCCCACTTGCCGGGCGAAATGACTCCTGCATATCTCGACATCGATCGGGTCGATCTCGCCATCGAGAGTCTGAAGATGGCTCTGCCGAGCTTCTCCAAGGGGTTCAGCGACCTCCCAGACGAAAGCATCGATCGATGGATCGAGCTTCGGCATGCAGCCGCCACCTGGAAGAACGCCAAGGGTGACCCCGCTGCGATCCTCGCGGCGGTCGAAGCCTTCCACTCAAGCATCCCGCGCGAGATCAACAGCGTCACCAGAATGTCGAACATGCAGTTCGACGCGTTTTTGAGAATGATGAAGACGTTTGATCTCTCGAACCGCCCCGTCCTCGAGGCGCCTTCGCCGGCGCTTTAAACGTTCCTATGCCCGATCGAGGATCTCGACCGTGAAATTCAGCCTTTCCACGCCCTACACCCTGGAATATCGGACGCCAAAATCACGCCTGTCGCGCACCGTTACGCTGGCGGACCGTTTCGACGTCGAGATCCCGGAAATTACTCGCTTCGATGAGGACGAGGCCTTCCGCGCGCGGTTCGTGCCTTATGACCGGTACCAGCAGCAGCGCGAGCGCTATCTCAATCGCGAGAAAAAGCAGATTGCGCTCCTCAACAACGACATGCATCTGCGCGGATTCGACGGAAAGCTTTGGGCCGATTGCGCGAGCGACAGCCGGACACAGATGCCTGACCTGCTTGCCGACGTCCTTCGGCTCGGAGACGAACGCTACTACGGCAGCGATTTTCCCAGCCGCATCATCAAGGACCACGTCTCCAAGAACGGACGCGCCCACCCCGCCGGCGGTTTTCTGCACTGGCTCGATACGCACGAGGACAACAACCGCCGCAAGCGCGTCCTGATCCTGCGCAGTGACGGCGCAGCCACCATCGAAGGCGCGGAATACACCCGCCCCGACAACATCGCCGAGATCATCGACGACCAACGCGACCGCGTTCGCGAGGAGGTCACCGACTACGCGCAGAAGAACTTTGTCATTCAGGACGGCCGGCTGTTTGCCGCTACGCCGCCTCCGGTTTGGATGGTGGGCGCCGAGCCCAATTGCGTCTATCGTAGCGCCCTGCGAGCAGCGAAGCCGATGCCAGGCCGGGTCCTGTTCCGCATCGATGACAAGGCCGGCTTCGAGGCGATCATCCCGCATATTTCGGCAGCAAAACACTACACGCCGTTCTACGAGGATGTGGAGATCTTTGCGGCCGATCGCTCCTATCTGGCGATCGACCAGGTGCATTTCGCGATCGAGGGGCTGAAGGGAAAGCTCACCCTCGCGGCCACGGGCTTCTCTGACCTTCCGGACGAGACGCTCCATCTCTGGAAGGCGTTTCGCCGAGCGATCAACGCCTGGGACCCGATCGACGCAGATCCAGGGAAAATCCACGAGCTTGGGAAGAGCTTCATCGAGGCCGTCCCAAAGACCAACAACGTCAAAACCGCACTCGGCCCTGACTTCAAGGCCTTCTGCGCCCTCATGCCGATGCTCGATCTCAGGCCTCGGATCAAGCCGGAGGATGATCCGGAACTCGCCAACCTGACGCTTTGAGACCGACCCGATGAAGTTCTCCGTCGCGTTCGAATACCCCGTCCGATACATCCCTCGCGGCGCCCGCAAGCCTCGCGAAGAGATCCTCTACGCGACCAGCGAGATCGATATCCGGGAGCTCAATGGTGGCTTCCACTCGCCTGATGCATTCGTCGCCAGGAACCCTACGGAGAATGCCCTCAAGGTCTACCGCGAGCGCGCTGAGCAACAGAACCTCGTCGACTGCCTTGGTCGGCTGAGTGGGGGCATCCATCTCCGGGGCCATGATGGCGCGCTGTGGGAAGACACCTGGCGCACCGCGTCCGAACGCTTCTTCGATATTGACGGCCCGCAGCTGCGCGAGGGCGGAGACATCTACCGAGACCCCGACTTCGAGCGTCGCATCCGTCTTTACAGCTCGCCCCGTCCAGATAGCGAACCGCAGGCCGGCGCGATCCATTGGCGGCGCTGGGGCCCAAGGCAGGATGCACGCGCAGACTTGATCGTCCTACGCCAGGCCGATGAAGCCCGCATGCCGGGGCGCTCGAAGGATCTGGAGCGCCCGCTGAAGGAGATGATCTCCAGCGGCCTCGATGCGGCGCGCAGCGATGTCGGGACCTACGTCCAGAACCATTTCCTGTGGGCTCACGGAAGCCTTCATATGAAGGTCCCCCCACCGGCTCGCTCCTTCAGCCGCGAGAACGGATGGTTCGCGATGAAGAACCACATTCGAGGATCAGATGCGCTCGCCAGTGGGGCCTATTTCCGCTTCGACGAGTACGAGCAGGTTAAGCAGATGTCGGAGAAGTTCGCCGGACGTGCTCGCCAGGTCGCTGACTATCTTGGCGGAGATATCCAGGCGACGTCCGTCGACCCGGACTACATGGCCATCGACAAGGTGGATCTGGGTATCAGGGCGTTGCGGCGCTCTCTGCATCGGCTTCACGACGGCTTCAGCGAGCTTCCGGACCGATGCCTCGAAAAATGGATGCAGTACCGGCGCCTGGCGGATTCCTGGTCGCCCGTAGAAGGGGATCCGCGCAAGATCATTGAGGCCTTCGTTGAGTTCCGGGACGCCATCCCGCGACAGGAGAAGATCGGCAGCCTCGTCTTCGACCAGCTCTCGATGCAGTGTCTCCCTTTCCTGGAACAGGCGCCGACCCTCGACTTGCGAGAGCGGGTCCGGCCCGTCGACGACATCGAGCTTGCCGCGCTCTCGCTCTGAAGGCTAATCGGGCGGCATGAAGGTTCACGTCACGATCGAGTCACCCGTCACGCATGTAGCAGCTCGCGCACGCTTCGAGCGGACGGACCTGGTGGTCGACCCTATCGAGGTGGAGATTGCGGAGATATCGGCGAGCGACGCCACCCCTGCGCTGTTTGCGGAAATCACACCCGACGGCCGACAGCATGAAGATCGACAGGCGATCGACATGTTCGGGAAGGACCCGCGCTTGCCAGTCGTCTCGAACAGCATCGAACTTAAGGGATATGGCGGCGCGCTCTGGGTTGATGCCGCACGCGACAGTCGAGAGCGTTACCCGGATCTCGCTGCCAACAGGCTGCGCGGTAAGGACGCTCCAGAGCTTATAAGCTACGTCAGCGAGGACGGGGCCTCGCTCCCGCCTGGTGGTCTCCTCCACTGGCTTGACGAACACGCAGCCCATCAGCTGCGGAGGAAAGAACTGATCGTCCTTTCCGTCGATGGCCCGGCTGCGATGCCCGGCAATGTGCTGCGTGAGCCCGTAAACGTCCGTGAGATGATCCGCGATGATCGCGAACTGAACCGCGCGACGATGGAGCACTATGTACGCGACAACTTCCTGATCATTGATGGTCGGTTGCACACCCGAACGGCGCCCCCAGGCTACTGGGTCGCGAAAGAACTCCGCGACGTAGCTGTGGGTGTCGAGAGAAAGGCCGCCCCCTTTCCGGGGCGTGTCTGGTTTCCGCTCACAGACACAGAAGCCTTCGAGGCTTTCACCTCCGAGCTGCAAGGCCGCGGCCATCGAAACATCCTGGCGATGGCTCCGGTGGAGATCCACCACGCTGAGCCGGAACTCCTGGCGCTGGACCAAGTCCATCTCGGATACGCTGCTCTGCGCTATGGCATCGCAGGCTGCGGATCGAGCTTCGGCAATCTGCCTGACGATGCTCTCCTGTGCTGGATGGAGCTGCGGAGGGAAGCTCGACGCTGGTCAGCCGTCGATGGGCATGCCCAGCCGCTCTACGACCTACTGGAAAGGCTTGGAGGGCTAATCCCCCGGGATGCCAAAGAAGCGAACGAGGTCTTCGGCGTTCACGCCCATGCGTTGATGGCGCAATCCAAATCGCTCGACCTCCGGGAGCGTGTTGCACCCGAAGACGACCCCGAGCTCGCCGGGCTCCAGATCTAGCGCATTCCGGTAGGCTTCACGCCGACCGCCCGAATGAGCTGATTCACGCTCTCCATAGCGGTGTCAGTGATCAACGGCGTCAACGGCGGCCGGGTTGCCGGCGACCGGCTATTACCCATCGCCTGTGCCATGCCAGGGCTCATCATCAGGTCGATCATCTCTTCGCGGGCGCGGTTCATCTGGTCATACAGACCTGAGCCAGACCGGTAGTTGATGGCGAACTCGGCGTGGTGAGGGAACAGGCACCCGATCCCGGCAATCTCAAGCAATCGCCCGTGCTGATCCTCAAATTCCTTGAGCCGCTCGAAAAGAGCTCTCTGGCCGGCATCCATCGCCTCGACTGGGAGAAGCGCATCCACTTTGAAGACCCAGGTCGTGCCCTCCGCATCGATCGAAAATGGGCAGTCCAGCACCGGATGCTCGATCTCGCCGCTCGGAGTGATTTCCCGCGCCGTCGATTTGCAGCAGGCCGCTCCATCCTGGCCACCGTAATCGTTGCGAACCTCCCCGAAGACCAGGCCGTCGCGCAGCGCGGTGGCCAGCCTACGCTCCGGGAAGTGGGACGCCGGCAAAAGCATAAATCCCATGAGCCCCATGACGCGGTTCGCTGCCGACCACGAACCGGGCGCGGCCGAATTAATCGCTCGCCGCTTGTGGAGCAGCCGCTCCGCGATCGGGATGTCACCAATCATGGGCGAGGAGGCATGCATCGCGATGTGACGGTCCCGATGAAAAATATGCGATGCGAACTTGACGATGGCGACGTTGGCGTCCGGGAAGGCCGAAATCGACCCGAGCTCAAGAGACTCCCGGAAATTCCTTGGCGAGTGGGGGCGCGGCGAACGCGATCGAAGCGCGTACAGCAGCGTGGGATTCTCCGAAAGAGATGTCTGAAGCTCGTCGAGTTTTCGACGGAGCCGAAAGCCTTCTATCGGCTGCCCAGCGCGCAGAATCGCGTCTGCCGCCGCAGCGAGCTCATCGTCGCAAACGCGCATGACGTCGGGAACCCCGACGATGCCTGCGACAGGCACCTTGCCGTTGTCGTCGTTACGACGGCCGATCACCGATTTCCCCTTTGGCGATTCTTGTAGACATCACATTTTCTTCTTCGGAATATGCGTCACGGCGTGCGTCACTCACATATGTTAAAGTCCAGCGCCTCCAGGATCCGACTATCAGTACGCGCTCTATTCAAAGAGGTTCCAACAGGAACCAACCTAATTTTTCGTCGGCGTACAGATAGCTGCGTGAATTATCAACAGCTTATGACCGCCATCCATTGAATGGAGGCGTTTCTCCAGAGAGGTTCTAAACTGACCTTCCCGATAGTTAATATGAAGTGTGACGCAAGTGCTGGCGCGCGTCGACACACAACTGCGGGATTCCACTAGCAAAGCCGCAGCGCGTTCGCACACGCAGCAACCCATCGGCTTGGTAATTTGCGACTGCTCAGTGCAGAATCGCAGCGGGCCAGCATGTTGGAGTCGCCGCGTAATCATGACCGTCTATGTCGACGACATGGCAGCACGGTACGGCCGCATGATCATGTTTCATATGATCGCTGACACAGATCATGAACTCCATGAGATGGCCGATCGGCTCGGTATCGCGCGCCGCTGGTTTCAGGGCGATCATTACGATGTGAGCAAAGGCGCCAGGGAGATGGCGCTTCGAAGTGGAGCGATCGGGATCACTTTTCGCCAGCTTGGCTGCATGGTCGCCAACCGAAGGGATACGGGTAGCCTCGGCGACCCGATGACAGCGGTGGCGCTTCGGCGCCAACTTCGCGCAGAAGCTCGGCACGCACATTCCCTTCCGTTGTAGCTCGCGGCGGAGCTGAGGCCCTAGTCGGCGTGGCAACGGGGGGTAATGCCTCCTCGGGGTGCTTGTTCCAAAAATGTGCGGCGAAAAGCGCAGGTTCTACACCACCGGCGGCTGGGGAGATAAAGCCCGGTCTGGCGGGATCCGCACGCTTGCCTCTGCTTCAGAAATCCAGGCATCGAAATTGGACTGCCGGTCGCGCTTGTAGCTCACGATAACGGTCCGAGCGGGTCTCCCCCGCATCCAGGCCTGAAGATGCGACACGAGATCGATCTCCTCGGCTCCCTCGACAACAATGGCTCCGCTCTCGACCAGCACGATCTGGCTAGGCCCCACAGTCGCAACGGAGACGTCGGACGAGGCGATCCCGTCGATCTTCCCTTCGCAGTCCTCGATATAGCCGCCCTCGGGCCATGCCGGGGGCTCCAAAGCGAGGTAATCCAGCCAGTCGACACCCGCGAGCTTGAGCTTCCCCGCTCGCAGCTCCGCGGCGTTGTCAAAAGGCAGTTCCAGCTTCAGGCCGCGAGCCTTCGCCGCGTCGACCGCGGCCCCGACGTTCGCAAGCGGGATCGAGACAGCAGCTGCGATCGTGTTCCGGCGCTTCATGAAGTCGCGGGCGTATTCGAGGAAGTCGTAATGCCCAGGGATCTGGCACCCCTCTTCCGGGGCCCTGACCCAGCCCGAGAGCACGACGATCTCGTCGGCATCCTCAACCTGGTCCTCCCCAAGATCCTCGACCTCCACACCGCGGAACCGGAGGAGCCACTCATCAACCCAGCGCGATCCGTCTTCCGGCCAATAGCGAACGTCGGCCATAAAGGCCTTCCAGTCCGCCCCTGTCATCTTCAGCGCCATCAACCGATTCCGCCTTCCTGCCCTACGATAACGTCACTCGTTGCTTGAGGCGAAGCCATAGCCTCTCTGGATCCCGGGCCCGGACTGGCCAGTGATGTCCGACGAGCTCCCTTGCGCTCCACCAGGTTCGCTCAAATCCTGTCGAGCCCTCTTGATACGCTTCCGGCCAGACCTCTCTGACCTTGGTCATCGCCGCTTCGAACCCGTAGACCAGGATCTTCGGCCCGAGCTCCTGATACCGGTCTCGCCGCGACGCCATTAGGCCGTTCCGCCGTCGATGAGGTTGGCGATGTCGCGCGCGATCGCGGCCGGCGGCCTCAGCGCAGCAAGGCCATCTGCTATGAGCTTCTCCAACGCCTCTGGAGCCGGCAGCTTCGGATCCAGCTGCGGATAGTCGGGATGCCTTCCCGGAAACAGCACCCGCTCCAAGCGCGCCATGGCACGATCGTGAACGGATCCGGGAAAGCGCCCAATGGACTGCCAGGCGGACCGGCACGCTCCAATTGCTCGGTCGAGTTCCGATTGCAGCTTACGCTCGCGTCGCTCAGCCGCCCTGAGAGCCAGCGCAGCCTCGTTTTCCGGGAGTGCGGCAACCAACCCGTCCAGAAGATCCGCAAGGACGACGGGATCGCAGGTTGAACCACTCCTGACCTGCGCGCTTGCAACGCCGGCGCGCTCGATCAGGTCAATCTGGCGTCCTCGCTGTGCGCGCATCGCTCCGTCCACGCCTTTCATTCCTTGATGGGGGATTTGATCTTGAGGTGAAATTCCTTTGTGTGGATCACTGCGAGCCCAAGCGAGGGGCAAAAGAAGGATCACACCAAGGATCATCATCACGATTCCTGGGAGAATCCTACAATTCGAATTTGCCGGTTCACCGAATTCTTGTGTGCCGGTGCTATCTCCTCCTACAACGCGTATGGTCGACGGAGTGGTTTGTGGTGGGTCGTGATATCGAGGTTTCCTCCGAGGAGCCTTCCGTTGAGCGTCTGACGCGGTCGCAGCCTCTGCAGGCCGGCCAGTACTGGAAGGCGGTCAAAGCAATCCCAGAAGAGGCGATCACTGAGGGCATGGTCCTCCTGATCACTTCGATCCGCTGGGCCCACGACGCTCCGCACACCATCATCCTGCGGCCGCACCCGTCTCACTATGACCATCAGGTCCAGGTTGAGCGAGGCACCGAAGGCAAGAAGCTGCGCCAATGGATCAGGCTCAAAGAGCACCGCTTCCTGCTCGACGACTTCCTCTCTCGCTTCGTGCCCGAGCTCGACGCCGAGGCCATCCGCGAGCGTGAGATCAAGGACGCTCAGCAGAAGATTTTTGACCTCCAGCAGGAGTTGCTGGACGGCCAGCGCGACCCGCTAGTACTCGCGGCGGTCGTCGAAAGTGAGCTCGCCAAGCAGAAGCCGAAGTCGGAGCCGGCCACGGCCGGCGCCAGCGGATCGAAAGCGGTCGCTGTTTCGCCGGCGTCCAGCCATGAACTGAAGCGTGTCGCGACCGGAACGCTCGCTGAGACGCTACAGTCAGGCATCACGCCCGAGAAAATCGAGGCACTCAAGGTCGCGGCTGAGCGCGAACATCAGGTCGCGACGATCAGAGCTAATTGGGTCAAGGACAGAACCGAGAAGATCGGGCAAGCCGTGACCGCGATGACGCCCTATTTCCAGGAACAGGCGGCGGCGGCGCTCGCCAGGACCGAGGACGTCCGATCCTACGTCGCTCGCATGATGACGGGCATCGAGACGCTTGACCTATACGTCGGCAAGAACGTCTCCGTTCGCCTGATCCGCGACGGCCGGAGCGCACCCCGCGACGTCCCGCTGACCTTTGTCCAGCGCAAGCTTCTCATGGACGAGGAGCTGTCTGTTTATCTCGACGTCGACCATCAGTTCGACGTCTCCCGGCAGGAGGAGTTCTTCCGCGCCCTTTGCGAACACGATGGCCTGGTCGAGCAGATTTTTCCGACCGAGCGCTGCGTTCTCGTGATGGCGACAACGCGCCGGCACATCGACTACAGCCACCCTCTGATCAGCGCGGCCATGAATGAGGCCAATGCTGAGGTCTTCATGCTTGTCCGCGACGGCATGCGCATTCACCGCGTCGTCTCGCCGGTCGAGAGCCATCTGGCGACGGCGCGGCTGTTCCCGAACACGGATGACCACAAGGCGATCTTCCGGGGCATCGATGGCTCCAACATGAAGATCGACGACGTCGCCTACACGGACAAGCTCGCCGTTCACGAGGCTCAGGTCCTCCACTACAAGCGCTTCCTGATCCTGGCTTGCGGCCTCGACCATCGCGAGAAGCTCTTCGGCGACTTCTACGAGGGGCCCGCCTCCTTCGAATTTGTTTCGCTCGGGTTCCAGGAGAAGAACTGCCGCTTCCTGTTCGACGACAGCGGTTTGCTGCTCAGCGAAGGCCGTCCGTCGGTGCGCGAGTGGATTAAGGAAAAGAACGCCTTCCTGCGCAGCGGTTCGCGTGTGCTTGTCTCCTGGTACGGCCTCATGACCGATCACACAGCACCGGGGGCCTGCTTCCCGTCTCGAAGCGATCGCGGCTTCGAAATGCGCTATCGGCCGCTTCGCCCTGTCGAGCCGGTGATCGCCTATCGCGATGGCGCCGAGCTCTATGCCAATGCGGAGGTCAGCGGTTACTCCCGTCTGGGCGATGACCGCAGCTTCCAGGCGAAGGTACGCCTCACCAAGGAGGAGAAGCCCTGGGATCACGAGCAGCTCGGCTACCTCTGCCTTGATGCCGTGACCGAGAGTGATCTCGTTTTCTATCTCAACAACCGAGCGTCGCGGTCCGATCACCTCCTGTACATCCGGTTCTGGAAGCACGCGCTGAAGTTCGTGCGTGCCGAAGCCGTGGCGGAAGCCGATACCCGTCGACGCCTTGTCGAGGCGCTGGCGGACGGCAACATCGCGACCGGATCAAAGGCCGAGGAACTCGTGTCGCGGGCCGTCATCGCGTGGCGCGCGGCCCAGCGAGGCGCCACGCTACCGGTGTTCGAAGGTGGCACCCCGCCTGCGGCCTGGAAGTCGCTGCTCGACCAGATGTTCATGCTGGCCAACGAGGGCGACTCAAGGACGGTACAGGCTGAAGCCTTCGTTCGCGCGCTCGGGCTCGCGCCGCTGCGTCTGGTGCTCTCCGGCAATGCGAAGCTCGTCATCTACGCCGCGCCCGCCGAAAGTGAACGTGACGATCGCCTCGTGCCTCACCGGTGGGTTCATCGGATCACGCTTGAGCTCGGGAAGACCAAGCTGATCGAGAAGGCCCGCAGCTGGAGTGTCCTGACGGCTCGCACGGCCGCGGAGACCGTCATCCACCAGTGGCCCGACGCTGAGTCGTGGACCGGCCACCCGGATGTCTTCGCGACCTTCCATCAGAAGGCGCAGTTCCTGGCTCCCGCCGAGGGATGCTTCGACGTCATACGCCGTCTCGGAAAGCCGAGCTCCTTGTGGTTCGAGCACTACTACAAGGCCTGGTCGCTCGAACGCACCAATCTGACCAGGAAGTTGTCTCGTGTCGTCGAGCCGGATTTCGTGCTCCCGATCGGCGTCAGTGGCGCCGCCGGCGACCTGCGCTACGTTTATACCCCTCACGATCCTTACCACCCGGTACCATGAAGCACTTCGAGGGCCTCCCGATCGCCTGATCGCACATTGGTAGGAGCACGGCGGTTCGCCCCAAGCTACTATACCAACCCCAATTTATAGCGTGCTCGCCAGCTGAAATCACGGGCCTTCCAAAGGGCTGACCGAGCAGCGCCCAGGCTGCGTAGACCTCAAGTATCGCAGCAGCCTGGGCGCGGACCCCGGTTCTTCTGACGGTTGGAATTCAAACCTGGCTCAGCGCAAGGGATTGTTAAGGCTTTAGAGCTTAGATTCGACCGTAGCTTCCCCACACTGTTGGTTCCCCTGAGCCTCGGCCATCGATCGGCGCAGCAGAACGTGGCATCACGCCCGCGCCCCGACGCCATCGCTCGATCTAAGCCTGACGCGGTCGTTGTGAACGCGCAATTGGCTCCGCGCTCGCGGTTGGTAGGAATGCAGCTGCCCCCCAGTAACCTACCAAGGCGCTTCGACCCGCATCGTTGCAGCTAGGGAGGGCTGGCGAGTTCGATGGTGGGTATCTGATTTTCCGCCCCCACAATTCCTACCATCTCTGCCCGGTATGCCGTGCACCTCGTACGGAGTCACTCGCCGAGCGATGGTAGGATGGGATGCTTCAATAGGGGCATAAACACGTAGGTCGATCTTCCGAACCTACCATCTGATACCAAACGCACGCGGCGCCGAACCCACCATGCCATGGTAGGTTTCCGCTGTTTGCCCCTATGATTCCTACCAAACACGATCGCTACGCCCTGATCTAGTTCATGTTGTCCAGAAGTGATCGAGCCCACAAGGCGCGCGCTTCTGATTTCCTTCCTCCGCACAGTTTCAACCCGAACCGCTGGTTCGGGCGTGAGATCCTTTGTGTCCGTAACGGAATGTGAACTTGAGCGACCTACTCCTGCCCACAAGCACAAGGACTAGCTCTCTGGTCCTTCCTCCATTCCTTCGCGTCGAGACACCGACGCCCTATCAAGCTGCCTTGCCGTTGCCAGAGCCTCATCCACAACGCCACACGACGATGTCGATGCCGGTTTCGGGCATGCGGGACGGATGGACAGCCCGGGTGCTCCTGTTGAGGCGCCCCGACGACAGCGTCGAGATTTACGTGCCGCTCGTTGAGTACATGTGCGCGCATCCCTATCGATCCGGCACCTGGCAAAACGACGTCGCGCGAGCTGTCGGCCTCTTCTGGGACTATTGCCAGATTTGCGGCCACGACGTCATGGAGGTGGCCAAAGCTGGCGGGAACCAGAACCCTCACTACGCTTTGCTGCGCTCCTTTGCGGCCATGCTTTCCAATGGCAGCGACGGTGAGAAGAACGGGCTGATCTGGGCGCGTACCGGGCGTGATCGCACCGTCAGGTTGATCCGCGCGATTGAGAACTTCGCGGATTGGTGGAAGGACGAGGATCGAGAGGCAAAAATCACGCTACGCCCCGGGCGCCCAGATGACTCGCTCTCGGTCACTGATCTGCTGATCTGGGCGCGCTTGCGAAACGTCTCGATGCTCAAGCACATCGACCGGCCCCATCAAATCCGGCGCGACAGCGTGGTAGATTTTGGTCCCTCACCGCGGGGCATGGGAACGGAGGGTTACAAGTTCTTCCCTGCTGCCCACATCGAGCGCTTGCTTTGGCAAGGACATCTGCGGCCCGGCAAGGAAAGCGAGACCAATCCCTTTCTGAAATACAACGTCCGCGACCAGATGATTGCCCTATTGGATGGCTGGGGTGGCCTGCGCCGCTCGGAGGGCTTGCATCTGTGGGTCCAGGATGTCGTCGAGGAGCCCAAGAAGCCGCAGCATGCGCTCGTCGTCCTGAACCATCCCTCGGAAGCAAGAATCGAGATCCCGGATGGACTGCGGGGCGGAACCGTCCGTGTCACACGGCAGGAGGCTCTTCATCGTCTGTACCAGAGGCAGCCGAGGCACCTGGTAACGCGCGGCCGCTATCACGTCGGCTGGAAAAGCCTCGACCTCAACTCCGACTATCAAGCATTTGTCTACTGGCTCGACGAGCGGGCCGGTGCGCTGTTTTGGGTTCTCTATCTCGGCTACGTCCGCCATGTGCGTCGGCCGATCATGGAGGAGCGCAAGCGTCGCGGGGGCTCCGATCACCCATTCCTGTTCGTCAGCGAAGGTGAAGACCGAAATGAAGACGCCGACGCTTTGATTGGCGATCCATACTCGGCGCAGGCCTACTCGCGAAACCATGAGGCCGCGGTCCGGCGGATAGGACTCCCTCACGCGAAGAACGAAGGCACCACGACGCACGGCCTGCGTCATGGATATGGCCAAGCCTTGGCTGAGCTGGGGATTCCGCCACAGATCATCAGGAAGGGGCTGCACCACCGAAAATTCCTGTCGCAGGTGCCCTACACCGTTCCGACGAAGGAGCGCGTCAACGAGGTGCTGAGCGCTGTCTCTAGAGGCGAACCGATCCCGGCTCCGCCGCTTGGCCATGAAAGCGGCCGCGCGCTGCTCGACCTCCATAATTTTATCACGGGGGGACCGACCCTTGCTTGATCGCGTCGTTCCGAAAACTCCCGAATTAGGTCTGGCCACGCCTATCGGCAACGGCTGGTTCAACCCGCTGACCGACAACTTCGCGATCCTTCCGGAAGACTGGGAGGAGGCGAGCCACGACGTCGATGAAGAGGATCAGCTGGCTCGATTTACCGGTGCGATCACGACCGAAGGCTACCTGCTGGAGGCATTCCAGCTTATTGCCAGCGAGAGCAAGACGCATGGCGAGAAGATCGATGCCCTGAAGCCTCTGTTTGAATTCTGGGAGCAGAAGGCCGCATTGTTCCCCTTCGGCTTCATCTGGGGGCAATCGGCGCTCGGGACGCTATCCGCCCAGCTGCTGCATGAGATCGCCGCTCGAACCGGTGAGCTCCAGGACGAGGCCAAGGCCTCGATCGAGCGTCTTCCGTTCATTGCAAGGAAGACCGGGCGCGACAGGGATAACCACATCGGTGCCATCTACCGCGTCGTTCTGGCGTTCCAGCTGGCATCGACCAATGTCCGGACGATCGACGACGTCCAGCGCGAGCACCTTCTGATGCTCGCAGACATGGTGCGGCCGGCCGGTGTGTGGGCGCCATGGCTCTCTCAGTGGCATAAAACGGTAATCCGCGGCGTCGCAAAGGCGCTTTCAGAGCAACGAGAAGACCCTGGCCTTGGTCAGTCCTTCCTCCGCGTTGGCGAACGGAAGAGGCCCAAGCGAAAGTCGGACACAGCTATCGGTGCGCCCCATCTCCTATGGGTTGACGAGTTGTTCGAGCGCTTCCTCGACAGCCAGAAATTCCTGCAGAAGAAGCAACATCGTCGTGCGCTCGATCTGCTGCTTCTCGGCTTCAAGGCATGCCCGCCAGAGGACGTCGCTGAGGTCGCGACGGCATTCCGCCGTAGCAATATGCAGGCGCTCATGGCCGCCGCGAAAGACTGGAGCACCCCGGACCAACGCCTTCAGTGCCTGTCCAAAATCTTCGATTTCTGCGTCTGGGTGCAGGATGAAAGTCGCGACGAGGATGGTCACCCGCAGATCGCACTCGGGCTAACAAACGCCGACATCGATCGTTTCCGACAGTCTCTTCCAGCCGCCTCACGGTCGTCAGACTCGGAAGTTCGGGCGCGGCCAATGCCGGCGCGATTGCATGTCGAGATGAAAAATCTGATCCGCGAGAACGATTTCGCCTGGCCAAAATCGTTGCTAAAAAAGGATCGCCCCTCCGAATGGATCACCCACATCGACCCGGTCACCGGCGAGGGTCAGGAAGTTTTCTGCGAGGTCCTTCCGCGTCTCTTGCTGCTTATGCTCGACCTACCGCTTCGCAGCGTACAGGCGAGGCGCCTCGACAGCGGCGAGGGTGACGACGAGGCATGGTCCCCTGCGTCTCGCCAATGGGTCGAGAACCCGGGCCCTGCAGCCGGTTACTGGCGAAAGATGGGCGCTCGGAATCGACGCCGCGGCGTTCTAAGGAGAATACCGTCGGCGGGCCGTAACGGCGGGTCGATCACCGGCTTTTATGTGAATTCGAACAAGACCCAGGATCGCAACAAGGAGTTCGACGAGATGTCGGGCTACGAGATCCCGTGGGAGTTTCTCGATGTCATCGAGAACCTCGCGGCGATGCGGGCCTGGCAGGAGCGCTACAATCCAGTTGAGCGGCCGCTGTCGTCTTCGGATACGCCCGTTGGCCTACGCAGCGACGAGGCGTCAGAGTCGGTCGCCGGCAACCTTCCTGATCGGTTTTATCTGTTCAGATATCCGTTGAATGCAGGGTATCGCGGCAATGAGGCGCCTCCGAATTACCAAGCGTTGCATCTGTTCTTCAATCTGGCGCTTGAGGAGCTGGAGCGGCGGCTGAACCTTGAGGACCCGGAAAACCCGATCAAGATCATCACCCGGCGAGAGCCTGGCGGATCTCCGCGGCAGGCCATTTACACGCTTCACGGATTGCGATCGTCGACGATCACCACGCTCTACAGTGAAGGCGTCCCGATCACGATCCTCAGCAAGCTCGTTGCCGGGCATGCAACGATCTTGATGACGCTGAGCTACGTCAAATTCGATCCCTTGCATGTGAGCGAGGTTCTTTCGGCCGCTCGCGAAAAAGCGCTGGCGAACGATACCTCGCAGTTCCGATCGACCCTGCTCAACACGACCTACGAGGAGGCGGCCAAGATGACGGCCCGCCTTCAGGACGATGGACTCCAACAAGCCAAAGGCCTCTACGCCGATGCGAACTCGTGGAGCAGTCCCGATATCGGCATCTGCCCCAACGGCGGCGTGCAATGCCATATCGGCGGCGAGCCGCAGATACGGAAGGGTGGGAAGTCTCATCGGAAGCCCGGCGGGTATCTGCCCGTGCCAGGCGGACCGCGCAACTGCGTCCGCTGCCGCTTCTTCATCACCGGGTTGCCGTTCCTGATACCGCTGGCCGGTCATGCCAATATGCAATCGGCCAAAGCGAGCTCCTTGAGCATTCGGATCGAGCAAAGCCGAGCCCGGCTGAAAGACCTCAAGCGCGAACGTCACGAGCTCTCGACGGCGGGACACGTCATTCCTTCAGGGCTCCGCAAGCGCATCATGGCCATCGAGGCGGAATTGGAGGCGGACAGTGATGCGCGGGACCAGGTCTTCACCGACTTCCACGCGACGCTAACGCTGGTCGAGAAGATACGAGCTATCAGTCGGCAGGACGCAGGCGACAAACTGCCGATGCTGATCAACGATGATGGGATCCCGGAACTGACCGGACGGGAGTCGACCCGGTTCGAGCTCACCGATTCCGTCGTTCAGATGAGCCGCTTCTATCCCTCGCTGGAATCCGCGGACCTCGAACGGGAACGCGACCAGTTCCTCGATCGCATCCTCTACAACGGCGGCTACATCCCCATCACGTTGGGGCCGCTCTCCGCGGAGGAGCGCCGGAAAGCCGCCGATGCGATGTCAGCCTTCCTGCTGACGAAGCTCGGGGCCTCGGAATCCCAGAATCTGATCGAGGGGCACAAGACACTGGCGGATCTCGGACTCCAGCAGCCGCTTGAAGATGTCGTCAGGCGGGCAATCGGGGCCCCGCTGGTGCGCCTAGAGACAAGACCGCAACCTGGTGCGGTCCTTGAGCTGACTGCATCGGAGACAGAGCAGTAAGCCCGGCTCCCTGGGGGAGCGCAAGCGCCGGGTGCTCGCTCAATTTGTCGATTTGTGTAGTGGTGGGAGGCAAGGTTGTCGGACGCAGAAAAGCAGGCGACCCAGGTCGTTGAGGAGATCCTGAAGCGCTTGGTGGAGGCAGCGAGCACCGACACCGTGCGGGTCAAGCTTCGGAACCTCAACGAGGCGTGCTCGCATCTGATTATGAACGGCAAGCAGCGGCTGACCGTTCCCTTGGTGCTGTCGACCTATGCCGCGATGTTCCCTGCCAAGGACCAGTCGATCGCCGAGTCCTCCATCCGCAACAAGCGAGGAGGAGCGAACCCCTATCTAGAGCTCTATCGCGCCTGGGAGGACGCCGGCGAGGTCATCCTCGCGCGCCCACGGAAGATGGGAAAGGCGAAACCAGGCGAGATCATCGATTACACCGAGCTCAGCTCAATCCCGGACCCGACCCTTCGGCATCAGGTCAAGCTCCTGATCGCGCAGAATACAAGTCTGAAGAGCCAGCTCGACATCGTCAGGCAAGTGAAAAACGCGCCTACCATTACCCTGGTCGCGACGCCTGGCACGCCACCTCCGGGCTCGCAGAGGACTTCGCTCCCGCAACTCGCCGAGAGTGAGGTCGAGGCCATCCGAGACTTCGTTGCCGAACGGAAGCTGAAATCTCGCGGCCTTGCCGAGCACGAGGACGGCAGCGTCACCACCCGAGACGGGCGTGATCTGGCCGATCCCGGCTTCGTCAGCGCGCTGCGCAAAATCCTCGCGATCGCAGAGGGGCCGCAGTGAAAATTCCGGAATCCCGGGACGTCCGCGCACACGACCCCATGACTTCGATCTGGAAAGTGACAGGCTGACGTTATTCAAGAATTTGGACGTCTATCTTCCGCTTCGATCGCCTCAAGCATAAATCATGCTGTCGGCGGGGAAAGCCTCGCGTCACTTGGCAATGGCCCGACCGCCACGTTTCATGAGGAGAAAAGATGAGTAATCCCTTCGAGAAGGCTGCCAGCGCACTTGTCGGACGCCTCGACCTGATCGCCGATGAAGAGCGCCGGGCCAAGGCAGCCGCCGATGCGGAGCGGCAGGAGAAGGAACGCTCGTTTTCCAACGCGACCGCATTGTTCGCAGCCGCCGAGGCACGGGTCGACCAATGTCTGCGTCAGGCGAACGAGGCATTCAAGGGGAGCCGCGCAACTCTGACCAAGAAGGTGGTGCCGCTTTCCAAGGCCACCGCCGGAACGATCACTGTATCACTCTCCGATTCCGGCAAGCAGCTGGCCTCGTTCCGTATCGTGGGGAACTCAAGCTTCAAGCTGTATGTCCATGAACTCATCGACCCGAAATACGGGCCTTTCGACCTAGCGGACGCCGATGCCTTACCCTATGTCGAGATGATCAACCAGTTCATCATATCGGTGACGGAAAAGGTGGCAGGCTGAATCCGAGGAAAGACCGACTTCCACGCGCGGCGCAGCTTCGCGGCAGCCGAGGCACCGAGGCCCCACGCCGGATCGAAAACCATCGCCATTCGATCTAATCAAACACGATTGTACGAGCGAGCGAACCCGATCTCGCGCTCAGCTAAAGTATTTTTCAGCTTGTTCGAAAATTTCGGGAAGGAAATGGCGCGCCCTAGGGGACTCGAACCCCTGTTCCTGCCGTGAGAGGGCAGTGTCCTAGACCGCTAGACGAAGGGCGCGCGGTATTAAATCAGCACGAAGCTTGTCGGCTTCGCTATTTTACTTTGAAGCCTTCCGCAAGCGGAAAATCCAAAGTTGGTAGGCCTACCACTGCCAATTCCCGACCACTGCGGACTTGGTAGGTCCGGAGGGGCCAGAAAACGTCCACTTGCCTTGTGTTGCGGCATCCGGTTGAGCTGATCCACCACCTGGCGCCGACCGATGAGGATCGCGCCCGCGTGAGGGCAGCCTACCTCTCGCTCTATAAGAACAAGGACCAAGCTACGGAGCGTTTCGAGCACGCAGTCAATCGTCCCGCGCCGCGCTGGGAAGTGGCTGAGATCTATCCGTCCGCGCAGAAGACCCTGGATGGCGAGTTCGGTTTCACCACACATTGGCCGGTGGCTGAGCGCGTGGATTATGACCCGATGCTCGGCCCTTGGCTCCGGCGTTGGCTCGCCGCTCGCAGCAAGCAGCACTATGCGTGGCTGGCCGACGGACTGGACACCAATCCGGACGCGCTTGACGAAGCTCTGGGAATCAGACGTCCGGCCGATTGGGAACCGATGATCGCCTCGACGGTGAGCATCCGCGTCCAGTCGAAGACCGTCGCCACCTTCATCGAGATCTACCCGGCGTCCGCCGAGAAGCGAGCAATCAGCATTTACTCTTCGAACTCCTGGCTCGATGAGGCAAAGGCTGGCTTTCCAGGCGCGAACGGTGTCCAGGCCCACTCTTCGACGTTCGCGACCCGGTCGGAAGCCCATGCCTTCGTCACACGATCCACGGCTTCCGATGTGGCGATTATCCCGGCCTCTGAACGACTGGATCTGCCGCAGGCAACCAAGGGGGCCGAACGGTGGTATCTCGGCGAACCGACAGCCTCCTAGACGCGCAGGTGTCTCGCCTTCCCAGGATTGACAGCCCTACATCGGCGACGGCAATCCTGGGCCCATGATCCACCATAAGCTGATAGACGGACTGCGCTACCGGGATGATGGCATCCCGGTCATCTGCCTGAGCCCAAACGCTCCGCGCAGCGCTATCGAGTCGACGGCCGAGGATTTCGCCCGGCGCATGGAGAAGGCCGCCGTCTTCGTCTTTGAGAACTTGCCGGTGGCGCTCGACGGGGAGGGATCAATCGATCTGCCCGGCCTTGAGGCCGAAGAGCAGGAAATGTTTGCAGAGGGCCTCATCCCACTGCCCTTCGAGACCTGCTGGTTCGAAACCAGCGTGACGATCGCGCCTGGTCACCGCGAGATCTTCGGCTTCCTGGTCGAGCAACTCCCCGGAAGCGGAATTTGCGTGCGAGCCCTGCGGACCATGCAGCACGCCAAGGCCATCGATATAGATGGCCATTGGGTCCGCGAATACGGCGACCTCACCGGTGAAGTTTGGCTGGTCCTTCCCGCGACAGACGGTAAAGGGCTGAGCATCGACACGCGAGATCCGCTCAATGTCGGCCGCACCCGAGCCGAGCTGACGGGGGCGGATTATGCACGACGCGTGAGCGGCGAGACCGGCTTCGTCGGTTGGCTCACCCTCATGCTCTCATCGCGATCCACGCAGATTGATCGCGTTCCGGCGCCAGAGAAGCTGAACAAGCAACGGATCAAACGCGGCCGCGTCGCGATCGCACCGCACACGATGGTCTCGATCATACCGAGAGACGTGGCGGCCCGGATGCGCGGCGATCGCGAGGAAAGTCAGGGGCAGCTACGATCATCGCCGCGCCTTCACTGGCGTAGGTCGCATCGCCGGGTCCTCAGATCCGGGAAGAGCCTGGTGATCCCGCGTCTCCTGATCGGCTATCGCGATAACGCCGGGGTCGAGATCGCCCCGGCGCAATATCGCATCGACCTCTCCGAGACCTTCTGAGCGAGGATCAGCGCCTCAGCGGCGGGCCTTGCTGTATGGCGAGTACTGGTCGATGACGCGGCTCGTGCCGTCCGGGTACATCCGGGTGCGGGTGAACCAGACCTTATTCTCATCCGAGCGCACGATATCCATCGCGCCATCGCGGAAGGCCGCATAGGCCTGCAGCTCCAGCGTCCGGCGACGATCCTCGGCATTGGAGCTCGTGATGGCGCTAACGCCAGCAATCACGAAGGCGAGGGCGGCGAGCGAGGCTGCGACGGTTGCCATCAGGCCCCGGCGGCTCTCCATGAATTCCGTCAGCTTGCTGCGGGGAGGTCGCTTGAAGGAGACCACCACAGGCGACTGACGATGAATAGCATGGATGACGACCTCCGGAAGATCGTCGAAATCGATCGAGGCGAGGAAGTCGCGCCAGCGCTGCGGATCCTTCGAGTTCTTGCCGGCCTCGACCACGAGATTGAAGCAGCGAAGCTGGTCCTGCGCGTCCTCGACGATCTCCGAGGCTTTCGGAACGACAAGCCCGTTCCGAACCTTGAGAACGACGCCCTTCAGCTCCAGGCCGCTTTTCCCGCTGATGATGGCAGCCATGATGAGCTCGCCGTTGATCTCGTCGACGCCGGGCACGATCTCGACGAAGGCAGTGCGCATGTCGGCATACTTGTTGCCCTCCGCGACGAGGTGCCAGCAGCCATCATCGAAGGGCGCAACGAAATTCGGCGCCCGGGCAATGATGATGTAGCTGTTGGCGCGTCCCTGAAGATTCATGCGCTCACTCCTTGTACCACGCTTGATCTAACCTCGAGGATCTCAATCAATCGTGGGTCGAATCCATTGCATTCTTCGTACCCGCAGGGCGATCGAAAATTTTTCGCACCGCGCGTTCTGGTCATTTGTCGCGGTCAGAACGGTTTTGGTTCACGGGTCGCCCAAATAAATTTTCGCTGCTACAGGAAGCCTATCTGAGCCGGCCCGGAGATGTCACCTGATGCGCGACACCAAGGTGTTGATAGTCGAGGATGACGCAGTGATTGCCCTGTTCATGGAGCAGCTGCTGGAGGATGCCGGCTTCGCGGGAGCAACGCACGCTCAGACCATGCCCGAAGCACTTTCAGAAGCCCGTTGCGAGTATGACCTCGCATTTTTGGACATCAATCTGCGGGAAGGCGACACCGAAGCCGTCGCAGACGCGCTCTTCGCGGCAGGGACGCCATTCATCATCACTTCCGGCGCAGCCCGTCCGGCCTGGCATCCCGCCGCGCCCATGCTTCACAAACCCTTCGGCCTGAAAGAGCTTGAGCTGGCGATCGCGTCTATCGGGTTGAAACGCTGAGCCTACATGCGCATTTCGGGCGCCGGCGATAGCTCCTGCAGCCGAAGGCGTACCGCATCTTCCATCTTGCGCCAATTCTCATCGCCTTCACGGATGCTGAGTCGTTGGCGGTTTTTCCTTTCCTGCTTCCAGAACGCTTCCAGGTCCTCAGGCGCGACCATCGTTAGCGACGCGACGAAGATGCCTGCGTAGCGCGCACGATCGGCGCTGGATGCGTGGAGCACCTCAGCCGGGTCATGAAGAGTGGGGTTGCTGCCTTGCCGCGCGATGAGGTCCTTCAAGCCCATTGGGTGCTTCCTTCCGATCTGAGCTGGAACCCTACCGGCAGCCCTCGCATGAGACCACGACGCAAGGACCCTCATCCACCATCTGCCCTCTCGACAAAGGACTGCTCTCTGATTCGTGTGTTCCGGTGGACAGCGTCAAGGATTCTTGTTGATCGCGCGATGGATTCGATTTGCAATGTTGCTCAAGAGTAACGTGGAGTCGTTCCAGCGTGATGCTGACCTTGTCCGGAGCCGGCCGAGTGGCCCTTGCCGCCGTCATCTCTTGCACCCTCGGCGGATGCGCACTTTTCCAGGCTACGCCTCCGACAGCATCCGTCGAGACGAAGCCTGCAGCACCAGCCCAGCTGCGGCCGTCTGGCAAGCAGCGACGCTTGATCGCGGAGGCGGTCGCGCGCGAGGCGCGAAAGCAAGGCGTGCCCGAAGACCTGGCTCTCGCCGTCGCCAAGGTCGAGAGCTCGTTCAATCCGATGGCTCGCTCATCGGCCGGCGCCGTGGGCGTCATGCAGATCCTGCCGCGGACAGCGAGGAGTCTCGGGCATCGTGGGTCCATCCGCGACCTGTTCAGGCCCGAGGTAAACATTCGCTATGGCGTCGCTTATCTCAGGCAGGGTTTCCTCGAAGCCGGACCTCGCTGGGCCGTCCTTCGCTATCATGGCGGCCCGAACACGCGCATCCATGGGCCGCGCACTCAGGGCTACGCAACGAAGGTACTGGCCTTCGCCAATCTGCCGGCTGATGGCTGGATCGAGCGCGGCACCGTGCAGCTCGCCATGGCTGATGTTGCCACGGCGGCGCGCTTCGTTCAGCAGTAACGCTCTCTAGAGCCCGAACTCTGCGAGCTCGGCGGCAGCCTGGTTTGTCAGCGATCGAGCGATCTTCGCCTCGAAATGCTTTTGCGCCGTCGCGCGCATTTCGTCCTCGATGCCGATGGTATCGCCCCATTTGGCCTCGCCGAGCGCGGCACCGGCCCCATCGAAGACAAGAGCCATCCAGCCTTTACGGCTTCTCTCAGACATGTCCGGCGTCCGCATGTTCCGGCGAACGATGACGAGGGCGTGTTCGCCGGGGCTAAACAGCTCCTTCAATTCATCACCGATGCCATGAGGGAGGTCGCGGAAACTCCCTGACTCCCAGGCAACCGTCCGATCCGACGGCGTGTCGGGCGCGGCACCCGCCGTTGACCAGGCGCGCCCAACGGCGACCGCGTGATCCGCTTCGCGCCCCGCCTCGCCGGCAACCCAGAGCGGCATCTTCTGAACATCAGACCCGTTCGCCGCAGCCTCGAATGCCCATAAGGCATCCACGATCGGCGTCGTGCCAGACCGAAACTCGCGAGCTGCGTCTCGGACGTCGACCCACGCGGCGATCGCTTCCTCAGGCATATCCAGGACCGCGGGAATCTCCGAGATCTGTCTTCCCGCAACCACAGTGAGGGAAGAACCATCCTCGCGGAGGAAACCTGCACTCAGGTGCTCGACGAAGGGCAAGGGAGCCCGCTCGGCCAAACCATCCGCCCGGGCAAACTCCTCTAGCCGCTCTGCCGCATCGAGGGCCTGCGGAATCCGGTCGAGGGCGTAATGGAGCCGATCGGTGAAGTCCGTGTGTCCGCGAGCACCGATAACGGCCCAGCGGAAGGCGCTCGGGCGCGCTGGTGCTTCCTCGATGCGAACATGAACGGTTCTGACGACCTGCTCAGCTGAAGGCCACGAGGTAGGCACTGTCACGACGACGGCGAGCCGCGGCTCACCCACCGGGGCGAGGACCATACCATCGAGCAACCGCAGCTCGCTCGCCCGACGCTGCAGAAGGCTGAGCCGAGCGGCGCCGCGATCGTCCTCAACGGCGGCCACTTCACCCTTCGTGAACCCAGGCAGCTCCGCCGCCGTGAGAGGATGATCGGGAACATCCTTGCCCATCCCGACGCGGTCGAGCTCGTCGGACCTCAGTAGGGAGTAGTGCAGCCCTTCGCCATACAGCGACACGTCGAAGGGATTGCCAATCGAAACTGCGTCATTCTCAAGGTCCTCGATCGAACAAGTCTCCGCGAAGAGGCGCCCGTTGATCCGGTAGACCTTGCATGGCCGAGTTTCCCCCTCCGGGGTTTTGACCTGCCGAAACACCGGCGACACACGCCCAACTGTCGGGTCATCCGTGTTCGCCACCTGGCACATGAGCTCGACCGAGGAAGTTTCGATCTCAGCGATCTGCAGCGTGCCGACAGCGAGGTTCCAGAAGGGCGAGAAGTTCCGCGCCCGCGGCCGGCGAACACCGATGCGGTACGCGAATGGAATCTGGATGATCACGACCGGATCTCCATCGCCGGCTGTGGCGGCTCATCGAGAGAAGGGTAGGCAAGATCGAGGGCACGCTGCTTGATCTCCGGATCACAGGCCTTGGAGAACGCGTGGACCGGCTCATCCGGTGCATCCGCATAGACCAATCGAACGCCAACCAGCTCGGGGATCGAGCCCGAGTTGATCCAGGCGGACCCGGTCTCGCGCTTGTCGAGCTTCCTGACGTAGGGCAACCCACTTTCGACGAGAATGACGTCGACGTCGCCTGCCCGAGCCTGCTCAAGGAGGGTCACCGCATTGGTCTCAAGAAGCCTGGCGGCGCGGAAGACCTCCGAGACCGTCGACGCCCGCGACAGGCCCGATCTGCGGTCGTCGTCGAGGTGGCGCGGCCCATGCTCCTGCTCCCGATAGAGCCGAGAGGTGATGTCACCCTTGAGCCGGGGAATGAGGTCAGCGAGCGAATGGGCTGCCTGACGATGACCAGAAATCGCCTCTTGAACGGGGTTTGCCGGCCTCTGGGTAAAATGCTCGACTGCGACGGCGGTGTACGCCTCGATCGCCAACAAGCGAGCAGCCGCCTGTGGATCAACCGCCGTCTCAACGAAGTGCTCGACTGCTGCGAGCAGGGACGGCTCAGCATGGTTGCCGATCCCGACCAGCGTCTCGTTCAGGCGCTTGATCGCGAGGACCTGATCGACAGGAAGGTGGCGCGCATGCCGCGTAACCTCCTGCGCCTGATGCCGCACCGAAGCGACGGTGGCACCGAATTCCGGATCAGCGTGAAGGACCTCTGGCATCAGGATCTCGACACCGTCGATCCCTTGAGCCTCACTTAGGGCTACCGCCTCGCTTCGATAAAGAAAGTTCTTGCCGAAGCGGGACGAAACAGCCTCTTCCGGCGCCGCGTCCGCGAAGCTGAAGCCGACGTGCTCTCCAGCCTGAAAAATGGCGACAGGCTCAGTGCAGCGCTCAAAAATGCGACCTTCGACGATCATGAGGCGACTGGCGGCCACCGCGATCTTTTCGCGCTCCGCCTGCACCTTGTCCCGGATCTTGGCCGCATCGAAAAAGCGCAGCGGCGCCTCTCGGACTTCCCCTTTACGCTGGACACGGGTCAGGCTGCGAAAGGGCGAGTCCCGATGCGTCTCGTTCCACGCCTCGAAGGGAGCATCGAGCTTTTCAGCAGGTCCGTGGTCGATCCAGAAGGATCCGGCATGCCAGCGCATCTCGACGGCGTCTTCCCCGGGCCGCCGCTTGAGCAAGCTGTCGACGCTGTAGTCTTTCGCGCTCACGTCGGCAGCGATCCGCAGCGCGACAGGCGCCGCGTCGGCGGCGACCTCGATGACCTCGATCTCCATCGAGCCCGTCACGGCATAGTTCGTGTAGCGGCCGCGATAGCCCCGGGAGAGCTGCTTCTGCGGGAATTCGAAGGGGATTTGATGCTTCACAAACATGGGCTCCGCGAGATCTCTACCTTCCCGCGCAACGACGCAAGGCACTATACCCGATGGAACTGGCCCTCGACGAACCTGGTTGTCATTCCGGATTGGAGGACAAGCCAATGTCATTGTTGCAAAGGCAGGACGGCACGTTTCGATCTGGCAGCGCGCTCGTTGCCTGCATCGCCGGCCTCTTCCTGGCCATCACTCCACTCGTTGGAAGCATAGCGCTACTCACTGAGGGCCTGCCAGGTCCCGCTTTGAGGACATTTATGTCCGGCGTGCTTTACTTCTGCATAGGGTTTATTGCGATCTTTTCGATGCTCAAACTGCTGTCGTGGGTAAACTCCCCCCGCAAATTGAGCTGAGCCTAGCTACGCGACGACACAAAGCGATATTCCCATAGGTCAATCGCGACATATTATTTGCCTGCCGGGATTGCACTCACACAATCATGGACGAAGGGTTAATGAGCATTTGGTCCATTGTATTGTGTTGTCAGAGCTAGATTGATGTTGTCGGGTAATCCTGATTGAATAGCCTCGACCCAGAAGGGGTTTACAGGTGAGGGGAATGACCGGCAGCGCGTCGGTTCGATTCAGCCCGTTCCGACCGAGGACGATGGCCCTCCTGGCACTCGCTGCGAGCGTGCCGCTGGTTCTGCTTGCCTCGTTCGCAGGTGTCCTGATCCTTCGGCAGCAGCAGGAAGAGATGCAGGAGACCGCGCGCGAAGCGACGTTCAATCTCGCCGACACGCTTCAGCGCGAGTTCGACGCGCAAATCAACGTCCTCAAGGTGATGGCGGCCTCAAGGGCCTTCGATAACGGCCTCGACCTTTACGAATTCCGCGATCTCGCGGAGCGTTCCCTCACGACCCAGCCCAATTTCACGGCGATCACACTGAACGATCTAACTGGCGTCAGGGTTGCCCGCGTGCCCGAGGACAGCCATATCGGCGAGCAGGCGAAGGATATCCTCAGTCATGAGTTGACGGTCGCAACGCAGCAGCCTTCGGTCGGCAACGTGACACAGTTTCCTGAAGAGGGACCTGTCTTTGCCGTACGTGTCCCGATCGTCAGGGACTCGAAGATCAAGGGTGTGATCTCCACCACGCTGAAGCCTTCCGTCCTGGTCGCGCTTCTGCAGGCAAGCAGGCTGTCGCCTGAATGGATTTCACTCGTAATCGACGGCAATGACCGTATTGTTGCTCGCGCGGGCGATCAGGGAGATTTCGCGTCTCAGCCCGGCTCGCTTGCCTCCGAGCCTGCTCGCAAAGCGCGCCACACTTCCGACGCGGGCGTATACGCGGGACGGACTTTGGATGGGCGCGCCACGAACGCCCACTATCGAATGCTTCCGGGGCTGAGATGGTCGGTCCATGTCGCAATCCCCGACAAGATCTATCAGGAGCCTGTCAGGCGATCGATCTTCCTCGCGGTCACGGCCGGCATCGTTGCCCTGGCGATCTCCGGCGTCTTTGTCACATTGCTCCTGCGCGAGCTGCGCCGCGGACAAGAGGTCGGGCGAAAGGTCGAAGACGGCCTCCGCCTCGAGGCTCTCGGCCGCGTGACGGGCGGCGTGGCCCACGACTTCAACAACCTTCTGATGATCATGATGGGCGGCGCCGATATCCTGAAATCGCGCAGCGGCGATTCCACACGGGTGCAGATGATCGCGGATACCATCGCGTCGGCGGCCCAGCGCGGCCGACAGCTCACCACGCATTTGCTCGCTTTTGCCCGGCGAAGCTCGCACGACCCGATCAGCTTCCGGATTCAGGATCGCATCGCGCATCTTGCCGTGATGATCGAGCGGGCGATCAATCCCGATGTGCGCCTGCAGATCAGTATCGACCCGAACACGCCGGCCATCCTCGCGGACCCAAATGCCTTCGAGGTCGCCCTCATCAACCTTGCTGTGAACGCCAGCGATGCGATGCCGGACGGCGGCATTCTGACTATCCGGGCTCACGCCTGGAACACATTCCGCAGCCCCAATTCGGTTTCGATTTCCGTCACGGACACCGGCGCCGGCATTTCTCAGGAATTCCAGGAGAAGATCTTCGAGCCGTTCTTCACGACGAAGCCCACCGGCAAAGGTACAGGTCTCGGCCTCAGCCAGGTGCATGGCTTCGCCTATCAGTCCGGCGGCGATATTCATGTTCGCAGCGAGATGGGACAGGGCAGCACGTTCACGCTTGTCATGCCGCGTTCCAATGCCCCGCCGGTGCCATCGCCTCTTCCCATCGTCTCGAACGACGAAGTTGAAGGCGGGCGCCTCCTGATTATCGAGGATCACGTCGAGGTCGGGTCAATAACCGGTGAGGTCCTGCGCGCGTCGGGTTTCAAGGTAAAGCTCGTTGAAAGTGCGGAAGAAGCGCTCGACGTCATCGAAACCGACAAGGCGTTCGATGCAGTGCTCAGTGACATTGTTCTCGGCGATGGCATGTCCGGGCTCGACGCGGCGCCGCGTATCCAATCTGCACTGCCGAACGCCGCTGTTGTCATGATGACAGGCTATAGCGAGGCGCTGGCGCGCGGCGCGACCTGCGGTTTCCCGCTCGTGCGCAAACCATTCGACCAGGCAGAGGTCGTCAGGGTGATTCAGTCTGCGATCGCCCAAGGGCCAAACAGAGAGGCGGCCTGACGTTCCGTCATGTAATCCTTTGCCGTTCTGCGCTCACAGCTCAGAACCAAGTATCGATTGCGCTTCAAGCGCTGTCCGTTCTACGAATCGAATCACGGTTCCTTCCGCTTCATCCGGAGCCCTCGATGCGCAGATCTCCAACCTTTGTGGTCGAACGCAAACGCTCCTTTGCCAAAGTTCCGCCGCCAGCACCGAGAACGCACGCGCGTCGAAATTCGTTCTTGGTAGCGGATACCGAATCCGAAGAGGTCGAAACGTCTCTGACGTTCGCCCAAGAAGCGCCCGAGATTTCGCAGCCAGCGCCAAGGATTCTCCCCAATCTCCTCGCTGTTGATCCGCTTGAGGAGAAACTGAGGTCTGTGAAGACGAGAGGGCGAAAGCCAAAGCCCCCGACTGAGGCGAGGCAGGCCAAAGCGAAGGCTGCGGAGCTCGCGCGTTTCAAAGAACCTGCTGACGAAAGCTCAATCCCTCCCCCCCCCAAGAACCACCTTCCCCCGAGGAGCGCGTCCGCCGGGCAAAGAGCGATCTACCTGCGGGAGAGCGCTGGAAGCGTCGCCTGCGCCATTTGAGGCGCCTCCACTAGCGATGCGTCATCGAGCGGTGCATGGCGCTGCCCTGGGCTTCCTTGCAGCCCAACGCGGTGTAGGCTGACCGGATCGCGGGACCACCCGCCACGGAAGCCCTTGCCTTGAGCCGTCAACACGCCGCCCCCGTCCTTCTGCAATCGAGCGGAGAGCATATCGCGCTGCGACCAATTGCGTTCAGCGCCGGCCCCAACAGCGTCAGCGAGGCCGACATCCAGGCCCTCGTCCATCAGTTTCCTGGGTCGCTCCCGATCAACGAGATCGACCCGATGTTTTCGGGTGCGGTTTCGGTATGCACCGAGCTCAATACGCCTGCTGGTCCGATCGACAATTTCCTTGTGACGGCGTCCGGCTTGCCTGTTCTCGTGGAGTGCAAGCTCTGGCGAAATCCAGAGGCGCGACGGGAGATCACCGGTCAGATTTTGGACTACGCGAAGGAGCTGGCCAAATGGAGCTCGGCAGATCTCCATCGAGAGGTCAATCGACGCCTCAAGCGCCACGACAACGCCCTCCTTGAGATCGTCCGGCGCGTCAACCCAGCCGTCGACGAGATGGAATTCAACGACGCCCTGACTACGAATCTGCGGCGAGGGCGCTTTCTCTTGCTGATCGTAGGCGACGGCATCAGGGAGGGGGTTGAGACCATCGCTGAGTACCTAAGCGCCCACGCCGGCCTTCATTTCTCGCTTGGCCTGGTGGAGATGCCGATCTTCGCGCTCCCAGACGGCTCAAGGCTCGCGGCTCCGCGTGTTCTCGCCCGCACGACGGTGATCACCCGCCATGTCATCGCCGCACCGGCCGACCACATTGTCGTTGAGGCGAGTGAACCAACCGAGAGGCGCACACCGGCGACAAGCACCGAGACGATCGCCGCGGGCGAAGCCTATGTTCGCTTCTGGTCTGAATTCCTGGACGGCCTGACGCTCGATGACCCCGAACAGCAGAAACCGAAGCCGTTCAAGCTGGGATATCTGTCATTCTCAATGCCGGCGCCGGCCGGGAGCTCCTGGCTCAACGTCTACCGGGATATGCGCCGCGGCGTCATGGGAGTTTTCCTGGCCTCAACCCGCAACACAGCCGGCGAATACGCCTCGAACCTCATCGCTGAGGAATGGGAGACGGTGAGTAAGGAGCTCGGTGGATCGGCGATCGTCGAAAGCGATGATCACGGCCGGCCGCGGATCATCGACTACAAGGTCTTCGGCTCGCTAGATGACGCCGGGACCCGAACGAAGGCCTTCGAGTGGCTCCGGGAGCGGACCAACACCTTCGTAAACGTTCTGCGGCCCCGGGTGCGATCGGCCGTCGCAGATTACAGCGCATCGGGGGCAGCCAACGTCTCCGGCTGAGGTTGGGGAAAAGGTTGACGGCCGTCATGAGCTGACCATAAAGCGCGCGCTCGTATCGCGTTTCTTTTGGGGAGGCGAAGCCTTGAAAGAGCCAACCAACGCGTCTGAACCACCCTCATTGCCCAATCGCCAGCTGCACTGGGCCTCGGAGGAGCCGATGCCCGCTCAATCGTCAGAATTGCCTCCCGATCGCCGAGCCCCTCCTTATGGGAGACTTCGGCAGGCACCATGGAGCGCCGAGCTCACATCGGAGTTCGGAGTGAGCAGCACTCGCGCGTTCGTCGACTTGGTGAACGAGCTGCGCCGCGAGGAGGGCCGCTTCCCGGTGCCTCAGGGCTCTTACCCGACCAACGAGCGTTTCCTCGAAAAGCTCGTTCGAGAGATGCGCGAGGCGTCTGCGAGGAAATCCGGCGGCCTGAAGGCGGCCGAGTAGGGGCGAGTTCAGCCGAACGGGTTTCTCACCGTCGACACTGCCGAAGCGTCGACGGTATCGACGGCGTCCGGAAGGTTGGGCTGCGACGCGAGCTTGTCCCGCGCCTCGGCGAAGAAGCGCGCGAGCTCTGTCGCTGCCTCCAGACCCTTGCGATCCGCTCTGAGCCGCAGGTCGCCATAGATCGCGATCTCGCTGGTGCCGTTCTCGATCGTCAGGCCGGCGAGCGTGACGCTCGAAGCGTCATCGGAAAATGGCTTCACCACAGTCTCCTCAAGGTCCGCGCGACCCAGCCCTCCTGCTGGGCAGTCCGCGAGGCTCGCGGCGCCGGCGAAGGCAGGCTCGCAAGCTTCGTCTTCGCCGCGGATGATAGCGCCGGGAAGACGTCGATCCCAGAGAGAGCTTCGAGCTCCTTGATCGAGACAGTCTTCCATTCGGCACCCGGGCCGTTGGCGGTGATGTAGGCGGCGGCGGTTTGCCGGCGGGGATCATAGACCGCCTTGAAGACGTGGGTCGGCACCAGGACACGGTTTCGCAGTGCCTGGAGATCCTTTCCGATGTAGAGCGGACCCGTGACCACATAGAGTTCGCCGCTCCGGACGGCGTGGTCGCGTACTGCGGTCTCGATCGCCGCCCATAGATTGCGATTGTTGTCCGGGTTTTGCGGGATCATGTTCGCGAGCGAGAAGCTCTCGGCCTGGGCGATTTCGTCCGGCATGTTGCCCGACGGCGCCAGGTGGCCGCGATCGAAGCCCGAGCGGACGTAATCCGAGAGCTCAGCGCGCTCGCCGACCGGCAGGGCAGTCTCGGCATGAAAGAGATTCTGTCGCTCCAAGCTGCGCGCGCTGCGGACGTTGTCGCGGGTGAGATGCTCTGCCGACCATAGCGCCGAACGCGTCACGCCGGAATGCAGCAGCGCATAGGCCGAGAAGCAGAGCGGGCGAACCTTCTGCGAAAGCGATGGACCTACATCGGGAGCAACGCCGCCGGCGAAGAACACAGGGCACTGTGTCGGCGCCGCATTCGCGGTCAGCATCGACGCAATTAGAAAGACGGAGGCAAGGATTGTTTTGCGCATGGGCAGAGCGTGAGCGCACTCGTTGAAACCCACAACGAAGTGGCTCGGCATCGTCGCTCCCCGCCTCAAGCGTCAAATCGGAACTCACATTGGCCGCAGGATGGTGCGCAGCCAAGGATAACTGCCACCATTCCTGTTGATTGAAGGCGCACACCTGCCCGCGTCCCTAATAGTTGGTTGATATTGCACCAGCGCCACCGTCATCCACCGCCTTGAGATGAAGGATTGATCGACCCCGTTGACAGGATTGCTGTCGCGTTCCTACGTTTCGACCAATCTTCCATTGTCTGTGGTGTCAGTGTTGTTGTGCCCCTATGATTTTTTCGCCCGCAACGGCGGATGTGCCCTCCTGTCAGCCAACGGGTATTCCGGCGACGCGCCGCTCCAGAAGCTGCTGGCATCGAGCTGGCCAACCTGGCCGAAGCCCGAAACGGCTGAGCAGGCGACCCCTGGGGCGCCTGAGAAAATCCGGACAACCCGACCTGGAGCTGCAGCGGTCCACTGCACGATCCTGGCCTGGGAAGGCGGGCTTTCCATCTACAGCCCCGCATGCCTGCAATCAGTGCCCGGCGTCACCGTCGAGCGTGGCCTGTCAGTCCCGAGAACCTACGAGTTGGCTTGGAATTCACTCTCCCTGCCACGGCCACTTCTCTTCATGACGATCGGCCCCTCATACCAGCCAGCTCTCAAGGCGGCCCGGCTCACGCTCGATCCAGACCTTGTCGAGGGCGTGGGGCAGGTGAGCTTCCTGCTCGACCGAGAGCGTGTCGAGCTCGTCACCCTCTGCGCGGCCTACATGAAGACCACCCCCTTCAAGCTCAGAGCGCTCAAGGGGAGCATTGAGCACGCGATCGCACTGGAAGGGAGAAGCCCCAAGTCGACCTTGCAGGGAAAGACGATCAACCACCCCCGACACCCCCTCATGGTCAAGCAGGTCCGCAAGGCCTTGGGGCTGCCGGCGAAGGCGAACCCCAATGCCTTCGATGCGGAGTTCGCCCAGCAGCATGAGTTCTGGGAAAACGTCTCCCGCCTTCCGATGAGCGACGACCCGGCCTGGGCCATCGCTGAAGCTATCCAGAACCCCAAGAAGGCCTCGTGATGCAAGATCACATTCTCGCCTTGAACGCCGGGCTCGCCGACGCCATCGCGGCGGACTGGTACAAGATTCACCGACTGTTGCACGACCAGATCGGCTACCGCGTCCTCGGCATGGGCGAGGGGCAGACGTCCCGCTGGCTTTTCGGCGCGGACCCGCGTGCCGTCATCCACGAACCCGATGCGCATGCTCGCTTCATCTTCGTGCGGACGCTGCCGGAACTCTCCGAGGCGATCGCCCCGCTGAGCGTGCACTCCTGCGACACCTTCATCCCGAAACTGGGCGACACCGTTCGCTTCTTCCTCAACGTGTCGACGAAGCGGTCGGCTTCCTTCGACTTCCGGTCGTTCGTCCTGACCCAGCGGCCTCGCGAGGGTGAGACCCGCGAGCAAGCGGCATGGCGAGTGATCGCGTCCGACTTCGTCGCCAACTCGGGCCTCGAACTCGTCGGAGATCTCGACGCCGCGCACCAGCGACGTTTCGAGGTCAACAAGATCGACAAGCGCCGCAGCCAGAAGGTGACGAAGCACGCCATCTTCGCGAGCGGTTGCGCGACAGTCACCGATCTCGAAAAGGTTCGCCGGGCGATCCTCGAAGGCGTCGGCCGCGACCGCGGCTTCGGGTTCGGCCTTCTCGTCCTCGAACCGATGGCGGGAGGACAGGCGTGACGGCCTTCATTCTCTCCCTAAGGACGGTCACCCCCGTCCTTCTAAACCGCTGGCTGACGCTCGACGCCATGCTCGACGGCATCCAGACCCAGAACGGTCTCGCCCCGGAGGAGCGCATCCTTCCGCTCCTCGCTTTCGACGGGCGTCAGAAAAGGGCCGGGCTGACCGCGCTCGACGCTTCGTCCGGCAATCTGGTCTTCTGCGCTTCGGCTGCAATCCCGGGTGATGCCACCATCCGGATCGTGGACCCTGTAGATGAGACGAAGTCGGGGCGCGCCTCCATCCCTCACCCGGCCATCTCAAGCGTGACCTTTCGTGGCGGGCTGCGCCCCAATGAGGCGTTCAAGCACGACGTCGAATACCCCTTCGCGACAGCCGCAAAGGTCTTCGATGTGAAACGGGGGATCACCGCCGGCTTTCTGTCGACCCAGCGCATGATCCTACCCGGCCGGTTCGAATGGCTCGCGCAAGGGGATCCGGATGAGGTTCGTCGCATCCTCGCCGAGACCCCTGGGATCGGCGCCAAGGTCAACAACGGCTTCGGCCAGCTCGATCATGCCTCGATCCGAACAACGACAGTCGAGGACGCTCCTGACCTATTCGGCATTGTCGACGAGGAAGGCGAGCGCCTGATGCGTCCCGCGCCCGCCGATCTCCTCGCGGGCAGGAGCTTGAACGAATTCCGGCACCGGATCGAGACCTGCCGACCTCCCTACTGGGACAAGCGCGGACAAGTTCATGCGCTCGTCCCGAAAACCATCTTCGACGCACTCCTGACCCGATAGGATTCTCAACATGACCAAGCACTTCGACGTCCGCTTCATCGGCACCATGATCAATCGGTCGCCGCTTCACATCACGCCCCCCAACACCCAGGTGAAGGAGGTCCCGAACTTCTCGGATGCGAAAGCCGTCGAGATCGCGACCCTCCCTGTGTACCGCGACGGCGTCCTGCGTCATCTCCCGGTCATCCCGGCTTCGACGATCCGCGGCAAGCTGCGCAACGCGGCGACGCGGGTCGCGATGCGCCACCTGGCCGAGAAGCCTTCCCGTGAGGCCTATGTCTACACCTCCCTCGGCGGTGTGAAGGGTTCCGAGGACGAGAACCCGTTCGCCATCGCCGATCGCAACCAGCGTCGGCATGTCAATCCGATCATCGGCCTCATGGGCGGCAGTCAGCCCTGGGATCGTTCGTCGGCGTTCATTTCGAATGCGATCCCGATCGACATCGTCGAGCCTCACTTCGTGACGAGCGCGCGCGTCGATGCAATGCGCCTGAAGTCCGACCTGGTCGATTTGCTCGATCAGAATGCTGTCCCGAGCTACCTCAAGATGCGCGAAGCGACCCGAGACAAGGTCGAAGCCGCGAAGAAGGTCACCGACGCGAAGAAGGCCTTCGCGATCGAGAAGGGCTCGAACGGCAATGCCGACGCCAGCGCGCTCGAAGCCGCCAAGGCAGAGCATGAAAAGGCCAAGGGCACGGCTGGCAATTCTCTGGCGCTGCCGATCGCTCACCGAGTGATGCCGGCCGGCGTGGTGATGGACCAGACCATCACCCTTCAGCGGGTCACAGCCGTCGAAGCAGGGCTTTTCCTCGCCGCGCTCAACTACCTGTTCGACGAGGACCCGTTCTTCGGCGGCAAGGTCTCCTATCACTACGGCGCCGTCGATGCCGACTGGAAGGTTTCCTATCGCGAGGAGCGCGGCGGCAAGTGGATCGACGCTGGCTCGCTCGCCGGAACGACTTTCAGCCCGACAACCTACGATGGCGCCGTGCTGGAGGAGTTCGCTTCCGCGTGGGCTGAGTACGCGGCCAGCGGCGCGCTGGACCTGACGCCTCCGACGCACAAGTCCGCCGGCGACGATACCTCTACTTCGGGCACCGCCAAGAAGGGCAAAAAGGCAGCGTGAGCAGCATGTCGATCGTTCACGACCTCTTCTCGAACCCCGAGTCCGAGTTCTTCTCGATCGGCCTCGGGGGCCGCCTCGGCAAACCGCGAGCCGCCCAGGCTCAGTTCGCTGAGGCCGTCGAGGGACTGCTCGATCAGCGCTCCGGCATCGGGATCATCCAGGGTGAGACCGGGTCAGGAAAGACGGCCGGTTACCTCGTTCCCGCCCTCTTGAAGGCGGCAAAGACAGGCGCTCTGGTGGTCATCTCGACGAACACCCTCAACCTGCAGAAGCAGCTGATGAAGGACGCGTTGCCGTCGGCGCTGGTCCTGATCGAGCGCCTCACTGGCAAACGCCTGCGAGCGGCGCGCCGCATCGGTCGCCAGAACTTCATCTCGCTGCCCGGCCTGCAGATCAAGATCAACGATCTCGCCCGCGAGGCGACCCCGAACTCGGCGCTCGTCAAACTGTTGGGAAGGATACACGCGGAGCTGTCGATCGATCCTGCAAACGCGACGAAGCAGCACGTATCCGAAGCCTTTGGCCAGGAGCTCGGAGAGATCGGCGTTCCCGCACACTTCTTCGATCAGCTTCAGATCGGCAGGGTGGATGGCGACGACTACGCATACCTCAAGATGCTGGATGACAGCGTCAATTGCGACGTCCTCGTCACCAATCACGCCCTGCTGACCTACAACCTCATGTGCTCGGGAGGCTTCCTGTACGACGTCAAATCCGACGATCGCCGCCCTGTCATCATGATTGTCGACGAGGCCGACGCCCTCGCTTCGATGGCCGCCAGCCTGGCCACCCGTAAGCTTCCGCTACGCGACCTCGACTACGCTGCCTCGAGGATCGATGTCGCGAAGGCGACGCGGACGAGGTTGAACAAGTGCCTGAAGAACATCGCAGCAAGCTTCGACCAGGCCCGGGACGCCGGCGCCATTTTGAACCGCCCGAGCGACATCGCAATCATGCCCCTAAGCGGGCAGAGCAATCTCCAGAAGGTGCTGCTCGGCGAGATCGAGGAGGTCGAAGGAATTCTGACGACGTGCATGTCCAAGGACGGGCTCGGCACGATGCGCAGGTACGATCTCGACACGATCGTGAGGGATCTGCAGGCGATCCGCGCGAACCTGGCGCGCCAGGGCGGGGCATCCAGCGAGATCCTCTCGCTGTATTGGTCGCCAATTCGCAACTTTCCAGGCTTCCACATCGACGGAGGCGATGCCGGCAGGATCATCTCCCGGCTCTGGCGCCTTGAACACCTCCGTCCGGCCACCCTCCTGTTCACCTCGGCGACGCTGACAGGGGCCGCCGATCGCGGCATCCCCATGGCTGGCTTCGCGCGCGAAATCGGAATGGGGCAGCGGGTGCTCGCCGAGACAGTTTGCGCCGCCTTCGCTCCGGAACAATTCGGGAGCATGGACTTCGTGTTGATCGACCCTCGGATAGCTCCTCCCGTCACGATCCGGAACGACGGTGATGACGATGACACGAACACGATCGCCAACCCGGCCATCCTACCCTGGTGGTGCGGCATGATCCGCGCGGCGTCGGATAAGGGCGGTCGTATCCTCGTGCTCCTGCCCTCCCATCGGGATGCATCATTGGTGCGTGATGCTCTCGGTGCCATCGATGGGCGGCGTATCTTGCTCGACAGTCGCGATGAAGGCGCCCAGGTGCTCAGGGCATTCGAAACCGACGCGTCCGCCATCCTGATCAGCGCGATCAGGTGGGAAGGCCTCGATATGCCAGGCAAAATCCGCCACATCGTGATCCCGCGCTATCCGCTCACCCCGCGCGACGTCGTCCGCGACGCTCTGCGCGAGGAGTCCCTGCTCGCTCGCGGCTACAAGAAATCATCGATCCGGGCTCAGGCCTTCATGGCGTCGCTCTCGCAGGCCCGGCGCAAGTTCTTCCAGGGGGCCGGCCGGGGCATTCGGATCGAGTCGGATAGTGTTACTATCTGGATCGGGGACAGCCGCTGGCCCCTCTCCGATGATCGGCGCGAAAGGCACCCCGAGGTGATCTCCCGAAACTGGGCCAGCTCCATGGTGTACGCCGTCCCGCAGCGCTTCCGCTCCAATCTCGACAACGCGGCGATTTACAGCCTCGCCTCGGGCGTGGGGCCCTTCGAATCCATCGAAAAGGAGCGAAGGCAGAGCAGGCTGTCCGCATTCCTGGACAAAATTCGTCCGCGACGTGAGGACGTTCCGGATGCGTTGCCAAGGCTTTAGTTGGGCACCTCCTATGCCGACCCTTCTTTTGCGGTTGGCCGACAACTGTAGAGGCATCGCCGCCGTCAATGACGAACCTATGCCGACCCTTCTTTTGCGGTTGGCCGACAACATGAGCGATCGTTTCACGATCTGCCTGCCCCTATGCCGACCCTTCTTTTGCGGTTGGCCGACAACTTGTTGACCATGGCCGGCACGTTCACCACGCCTATGCCGACCCTTCTTTTGCGGTTGGCCGACAACGTGGTCGCCTGAGCCTTCGACAGTGACGATCCTATGCCGACCCTTCTTTTGGGGTCGGCCGACAACAAGCCCGAAGCCAAAATCGCCCGCGGTGATCCTATGCCGACCCTTGATTTGGGGTTGGCCGACAACTTCGATGAGAGCTGGAAGCATTTCGTTACTCTTATTCCGACCCTTGATTGGGGTTGGCCGACAATTTGATTACGCCAAGCGTTTCGTTGCGTATCCTTATGCCGACCCTTTCATTTGAGGTCGGCCGACAAGGAGCAGTATTTCCGGGAGGCCTTGCTTCTACTCATGCCACCCCTCGAAGAGGTTGGCCGAAAACTAGGAAGGCGGAACGCGGCGGGACGCAATCAAGTGCCACCCCTGGTATGGTGTGGCCGACAATTGCTTGACCGAGGTGATGATCGTTCGGGCATTTATGCCGCCCCCTCGATTCCGGGTGGCCGACAACTGTGCCGGTGGTAGGGTGGTCGTGCCTGACCTATGCCGTCCCCGTGATAGGGTCCGGCCGATAATGGCACTGTCAACCGCGATATGACGATGTTTCCCATGCCAGCCCCAGGTTGGCCGACAACGGCGATCCCGGGTAGAACCGAAACGGCTCCCTATGCCGACCCTTCTTTGGGGGCGGCCGACAACTTGGAGAGCTCGTCGGTGATCCAGGAACCTCCTATGCCGACCCTTCTTTTGGGGTCGGCCGACAACGTCATCGTCAGCACAGACGATCAGATGCGGCCTGTGCCGACCCTTCTTTTGGGGTTGGCCGACAAGTTGCGGGAGAGCCGGCGCCAGGCAGCCCCTATGCCGACCCCTCTTTTGGGGTTGGCCGACAACCTCGGGTTCACGACGCCCGCGCTTCGACGGCCCTATGCCGACCCTGGCTTTTAGGGTTGGCCGACAACGGCACCGTCTACCTCGCGCTATTCACCGCCCTATGCCGAACCCTTCTTTTGGGGTTGGCCGACAACGAGAAGACCACGAGCGCAACGGCGAACAGCCCTATGCCGACCCTTCTTTGGGGGTTGGCCGACAACAGCGCGGTGCGCTTGTCGGTCTCGTTCGAGCCTATGCCGACCCTTCTTTTGGGGTTGGCCGAAAACGCCATGCAGTCGATCGCGTAACTCAAGGACCTATGCCGGACTCGGTTCGAGGATCGGCCTACAACGACAAGGCGGAGAAATTGCTCGACGAGCGGTACATGCCGACCATCCATTTGGGGTTGGCCGACAACACGACAGCAGAGCCGGAAGCGATGCGCGCCCTATGCCGACCCATCAAATGGGGTTGGCCGACAACGCCGTCCAGCCAGCATGAAGAGATCCTTCTCTTGGGGTTGGCCGACAACTTCGGCCACCCCAGATCAGGGGCGGCATAGGCATGCTATCCCTCCAATGGGAGTGGCCGACAACTATGCGGGCGCGCTCGCCTACCTGATGAACCCAATGCCGACCCATCAAATGGGATCGGCCGACAACTTCTACGGCTGGCATCAGGCCGACCGTTTTCCCAATGCCATCCCCCGCTTCTGAGGTTGGCCGACAATTGGTCGTCGATCGCATCGAAGACCGCATCGCCTATGCCGACCTTTGAATTGGGGTTGGCCGACAACAAGGCAAGCGGTGTCTGCTGACGGTTCGAACCTATGCCGACCCCCAGACTAGGGTTGGCCGATAACCGCCTTATGCTGTGGGCCGCTTGCAGCCCTCATGCCGCCCCCTGAAACGGGGCGGCCGATAAAATCTGCGGCAGTTCTTCAAGGAAAAGCCTGGCAATGCCAACCTCGGTTGCGGTTGGCTGGTATCACCTCATTCGCAGAATGGAGTGCGGCGACCCTATGCTGCCCCCTCACCAGGGCAGCCGACAACGTCCAGCTCCATTTCAAGCGCCAACTTTGCCACCCCGTGAATTGGGAGTGGCCGATAACTCGCAAGCGCGCTCGATCATGCGTTGAATCCAATGCCGCTCCTTCGAACTGGGGTGGCCGACAACAAGCTTTGCGAGCGGCGTTTCATGCTCGCACCTTGAGGGGCAGGCAAACCGGAGCGTGGCTCGCCTGCAATTGCGCTGCGCCTCTCTCCGTCGTTGCCGGCTGCGGCGTTAACGCATCCACGGCATTTTAATTGATAAACCTTTAACGGCTTCAACCGGCGTGCGATCCTTGGTGCGTTCAACAATTGAATCGCCGGTCCATCGCATGATCCTTCGCTTCCTCAAGATTGCCGCGCTGCTGCTTGCATTGGCCCCGGCACCGCTGGCGTTTGCAGTTGGCCCAACGGATGGTCAGATGACCTTCGGCGACGTGATGCGCCTCGGACAGGAAGGCAAGCTGAAGACCATCGTGGTCCTGGGAGAGCGTCAGGCCGTGGTCGAGACCCGAGAAGGCGCCCGGGCGGCTGCGACGATGCCGCTGAACCAGACCTGGGCGACCGAGCTCGCCAAGGCCGGCGTCAACATCGAATTCCAGGCTCCCGATCAGTCGACCCTGAACCTTTCGCTCTCGATCTTCAGCGTCGTCGTGCAGGGCCTCGGGCTCTTCCTGATGGCCGGCCTGGTCGTCTGGCTGCTGCGGACCGCGCGAAGCAAGATGGCGATCGCGGACTTCGTGAAGCCCCGCGACATCAAGGATCGCATCCTCTTCCAGCACGTCGCGGGCGCTGACGACGGCAAGGAAGCGCTCAAGGACATCGTCGACTACCTACGCGACCCATCCAGGTTCGAGGCGGTCGGCGCCAAGCCGCGCAACGGCGTCCTCCTTGTCGGTGATCCTGGCAACGGAAAGACGCTGCTCGCGAAGGCCGTCGCCGGCGAGGCGGGTGTCCCGTTCATGGCCTGCTCGGGCTCGCAGTTCCAGGAGATGTTCGCCGGCGTGGGCGCGGCACGCGTTCGTTCGATGTTCAAGAAGCTGCGGAAGGCGGCCCCGGCCATTCTGTTCATCGACGAGATCGACAGCCTCGGCAAAAAGCGTTCATCGAGCTCCTCCTCTGTCGAGAACGACTCCGCCAACACGCTCAACGAGCTCCTGACGCAGTTGGATGGCCTGACCTCCGGGAGCGGCATCGTCATCATCGGGGCCACGAACCGCGTCGAAGTGCTCGATCCGGCCCTCATTCGCGCCGGCCGCTTCGACATGCACGTCATTGTGCCGTCCCCGGATCAGAAAGCGCGCACCGAGATCCTGAAGGTCGCCAGCCGCGACGTCGAGCTCGCCGACGACGTCGACTTCGCCACGATCGCGCGCGGCACCTCCGGTTTCTCGGGCGCGGATCTTGCCATCCTGGTCAACGAGGCAGCGATCCTCGCTGGGAAGCGCTCTGCGCACCAGGTCACCATGGCGGACTTCGACCAGGCCCGCGACAACAAGATTCTCGGAGGGACGCGCGGCACCTTGATGATCGACCCAGCCGAGCTGGAGACCATCATCGTGCACGAGAGCGGGCATGCCCTGGCGAACGTGCTCCTGCCGGCCTGTGACCCCATTCACAAGGGCACCGTGACGCCCCGCGGACGTTCGCTGGGCCACATCGCCACGATGCCCCTGAAGGACCGCGTATTGGTAACTCGGACCAAGTTCCTGTCCGAGCTCGTCATGCTGCTTGCAGGCCGCGCGGCGGAGGAAATTTTCTTCGGCGCCGACATGGTCACCAGCGGGGCCACCTCGGACAGCGACCTAGCAACAACGACCGCCTTTGACATGGTCGCGAGGTACGGCATGGGATCGAGCATGGCGAGCCGCGTCGGCTCGTCGCGTCCGCTCTCCGAGGAGACCAAGCGCCGCGTCGACGAAGAGGTCGAGGAGATCATCCGCGCCAGCTATGAGCGCGCGAAGGAGCTCCTGCTGGCGAACAAGCCCGCGCTGGATCGGCTCTGCGCTCGGTTCCGAGAGGAAGACACGCTCGATGGAGACGAGATCCGCCGGATCGTTGCCGAGAGCAGTCCCGCAGTCAGCGCTGCCGCTTGAGGCACCAGGCGATCAGGCTGGTGCCTCGGACGCGTATCGCTCCCAGGCTTCTGCGATGTCTGAGCCTGCGTCGAAGCCGAAGAACTCGATGTGTTTCCCAGCGAGCTCTCGCCCGGCGGCAGCGACGGCTTTCCTCTGAGCTGAATTCAGCCAAGAGACGCGCTCCGCCAACCGATCAGCTTCGCCTAGTTCAGCACTCGCACGCGGCGAGAGACACCCGCTGAACGCAGCGAGCGCTTTCCGAACCTCTCCGCCACAGGCCGGCACCATCACCAGCCAGGCGGGCAGCCAATTGACGAACGTTCCATCCAGCATCATCTGCAAAAGCGCCCCGAAATGGCCATGCCTGAGATCCTCCTCGGTGATCTCAGTCCAGTTTGCGACCGGACGACCCAGCGATTCCATGCTGTAGAATTCATAGAGCTCCTCGATCGGAACTGCTCCATACGACAACTCCGGAGGAAATGCGTCGGACACGATGTCGATCAGGCTCTTCATCTCAAATCCCCGCCAATTCGACGCAATTCCTGTAGGCATTATTGACCTGATTGATTTGCGTCTTGTGATTCTTATCTCCACCGCGAAAACATAATGTTTCTCGACGGGATCGAGCCACCGCGCAGAAGCGAAACTTGTCCGCCTTATTCTCAAGGATAGCGGCACTGTCAGTCCTCAGGCACCGCAAGGGCGTCGGGCTTTTACATGCTCGCTCCACTTCAGCGTTCAACCGACGAAACTGCTCCGGGCCGCAATCACCCGGCGGCGGTAGCCCTGCATCCTTCTTGAACTTGTGGACCAGCGCCGCGCCCCCGCCGATCGCAACCGCGCAGCTGATCTTGTGGTCGAGGCAGGCCTTGGCAGCCTTGTACGCGAGAATGCCGCCTCCGACGCCCACTCCCATCTTGATGGCCCCAGGGCTAGGCATGAGGGCGGTCTGCGCTTGAGCAGCGACGGCAGCGAGGAGGAGTGCGGCGGACAGCATGAGGATCTTCATCCATCCGTCATAACAGGCATACCTTCAAGGACCGGAAACCCATTCCTTCAAATCGACAGTACCCGCAGCGCTAGCCGGCCGGGCGCAACCCCGGTACTGGCTTTCCCGCCCAAACCAGGTGCTCCGGATCGAGCTCGGTCTCGCCTTCGTGCCGATAGGCAGCCAGGTGCCCGGCTTTGGCCACCGAGAAGTCGAGGCAGGTGCGCCGCGGATGCAGGATGCGCGGCTCGCCCGCCATCCAGTAGTGACCGAAGAACACGAGCCGCTCCTCGCCGAGATCCGCGAGCCAGTCGGATCCGAGAGCCTCGTCCGGCAGGAAGGCAGCCGTTTCCTCGTCGACGATCGCGGCCGAGCGGAATGTGGTCGCCTCGTTATCCCACCAGCGGACGCGGGTGTTCTTCCTCTCGTGCCCATCCTTGTCGAAGAAGGTAACGCCGGGCGGCAGCGCGACCTCTGGGCCCTTCAGCAAGGTCTCCGTGATCTCGTAGGCCCTGGCTCCCTTCGTGAGCGCCTGGAACCAGCCTTCTTCGGTCAGGACGTGGTTCGCGTCGGTGAGGCCCGACAGCTCCGCCTGCAAATCGCGATGCCAGCATGCATGGATGGCGACGGCGCCATCGAATTCGACCCAGAGAGGCAGCGAGCGGAACCAGGAGACGATCTCCTTGTGCTGCTCGCTGTCGTTGCCGACCGCATCGAGGAAGGCGGCATGCTGCGCACGATTCTTCGTCCCACGCACGCGGAAGTGCCGGCCGGGCTCGTCCGGGATCTCCGTCGCCCAAGCCACAGCGTTGAACTCGTGGTTGCCTTGGATGGCGGCGGCGCTTCCGGCATCCACCATCCTCCGAACGATATCGACGACGTCGAGCTGGCGCGGCCCCCGGTCGATATAGTCCCCGCAGAACACCGCGATCATCGATGGATGCCGCCATGCGCCGCCGGCGTGCTGGAAGCCGTTCTCCGCCAGCAGCGCTTCGAGCTCGTCAGCGTGGCCGTGGATGTCACCGATGAAAAGCCTGTCAGCCATGGCGCATGCCCACCGATTCGAACGAGAAAGCCGTGTCGGGTGCGTCGCCGACGGGGCCGGAGAAGACGAGGTCGTCAGGACGCATCATCGAATGCACGGTGCGTATCTCCATCGTCCCCGTCGCGATGTCCAGAGCCGTCAGCGCGCCTTCCTCGCGCCCGAGCCCAAACACGCCCCCCGTATCGAGCGCAACGACATTACCGAGCTTCGCAACGCGCCGCAGAGGCGTGTGCCCGACATAAATGCGCCCGATGCCTTGAACCCCGCTCTCATCGAGCTTGTGAATGCGATCCCTGCCCCAGAGCGCGCATTCGGCCACGTCCGCGTCGCCGGCCTCCAGGGCCCCTGTGAAGGCCTGCCAGCTCATACCCCTGGGAACATCGGCGTGCACAACGCCGACCAGGCCGCGGTCGGTTTCGATCTCCAACGCGAGAGGTAGTTTCCAGAGAGCATCGAGAATGTCCGAACGCAGCTCGTCGGGGGTGTCTCTCCACCATTCGAAGCCGTTCCGACTATGCAGAAATTCCAGCACGGCGGGGTGTGCATCTCCGCCCTGATATGCTTCGAGGAGCATGCCCTCATGATTGCCGAGGACAGCCTCTACGAACGAGCACGACAGGAACTTTGCTGTCCGGTGCGAGCCCGGGCCGCGGTCGATCAGGTCGCCCACAGAGATCAAGCGATCGCGTGATTGATCGAAGTTCATCTTTTCCATTGCGCGCAGGACAAGATCGAACATGCCATGGATGTCGCCGACGATCAGATCCTTCCCCTTGGTATTGAGGGGCAGCCGCTTCACAGCCGGCTTCGGCAGTCGCTTCAGCATTTTCACGTCACCGCTTGATGGAATCGAACGAGCCGAGAAAGGAATCCGGCTTCAATCCACGGTGGCGCGGTATCCTGAAAGCTGCAATCATCGATCCATTGACGATCCCCCGATAGATTCTTGAAAGCCCGATGCCCCGCGGTCGTACCCCTGTGATCACCAACCTGGCCGGCCATCTGCTGGTATCGCCTCCTGGCGGCACGTCCAGGAACATCGTCTACGTCTGCGAGCATGCCGATGCGGATCACACGGCGTTCGGCCTAAGACTGGGCAACCCCGTCCCCGAACTCGACTTCAGCCAGGTCCTCCTTCAGCAGGAGATCATCACCCCGGAAGAGAGCCTCATCCTCCCCGATGAGACCAAGCGCATTCCGGTCCTTCATGGCGGGGACAATGACGGCCGCCGTGGCTTCATCCTGCATTCGAGCGACGTCTTCCTGCCTGATCAGACACAGAAGATCAGCGAGATGATCTCTCTGACGCGCACCCCGGACCTGCTGCGCGCGATCGGTCGACGCAGCGGACCGCGACGTGTCCTCTTTGCCATTGGCAGCCGTGCCTGGTCGCCTGGCGCGGTGACGAAGGAGATCTTCGAGGGCGACTGGCTCGTCTGCCCCGGGGAGCCCGAAATCGTCTTCGGTGCCAACCCTGAGGAGCAGTACGCTATGGCGCTGGCGCAACTCGGCTTGAACGCCGCGACCCGCATTTCTGCGCCCGGCTTTGCCTGAATGCCGATCATCGCCCGCAACCACAGGCAGGATGCCTGGCAGCCGCTGAAAGACTGGCCGTCGGATACCTACGTCCAGTGGGGCGGGCGAGGCGTGGTGCTGCGCGCGGACGATAAGGGTGGCTCCTATTCGACAGCGTTCTTCGAGGCGATGCCCGCCGGCGGCGGCTTCATTCGCGGCGAAGGAAAATCGATCGAGGAAGCGGAAGCCGACGCATTCAGCCGCTTCGAGAAGGAGGCCGCCTGCCGGCCCCATCGATGGGGGCGCCGCGGCTACACTAATGGCGGTGCGAAATGCCTGCGTTGCGGATCCTTCAGGACGGCCTTCAAGTCGATCTACGAGATCGGGGCATGGCGCGCCCCGCTCAGCGCGACGGAGCTATCCCTGCTGCAGATGGGTGGAACGCGTCAACGCGCGGATGACGCGCCCGATGTGAACCGGCGCCGGCGGCACCTCTATCTCCGGGCACGCCTCGCCGGTCTGACGATCCCCGACGCCGGCGATGAGACCGACGAGGACGATTTCGAGCAGATCTGCCGCGTTGCGGTCGCCCGTTGGTTCGCCTCGCGTCTGCCGGAGATGACCTCGCCCGAGGAGAGGCCCAAATCATCGCTGATGGGGGAAGTGTTCGATCGCATGCACCTGCGATCGCTTATGCGCGATGCGATCGAGCTCGGGTTCCTGCCGCCGGAGATGGCGCCGGCTTAGGCGTCGTGCAGCCAGAGGAACTCCTCGAAGATGGCCCGATCAGATATCGCGACGACGCGATTGCGATCATAGGCCCTCGCCCAGGCCGTCTTATCGCCGCGAACTGCGTTGGCAATATCGGCCTCCGATAAGGACCCGAGCCGGGCCCAGGCATTCTCGATGGCGCCGAGCTCCGAGCGCAGCTTGAACTGCGGATAGGCTTGCGCCGGCAGCGGCTGGCGCAGCGGAAGGGTGCCACGCTTGTTGAGCTCCGCCTGCAGTGCCTGCGAACCCGGGCCGCCAGGCATGGCGAAAAAGCGGTCGTCGACCAGAATGCCACCTTCGGTCTGACCCATGAATTGCATATGCGCAAAATAGACAATGCGCGGCGCGCTCACGGGAGCGACGGTGCCGCGCGACACCTGGATCAGGTGATTGATGGCCTGGAACAGAGAAATGCTCACAACGATATGTCCTGAAATCGAGAGTGGTTCGCAGTGTCCCGGCGGGTGCTGGACGGGTCAATCGACGGGGACGACTTGCCCGTGGACGGGCGCTCCTGCCTTGCGTCGTCTCGACCTAGCATCGAGAGCAACCAACGCCTTCGTGGATGTCCCATGCCGATCCTTTCAGTTCCCTTCACCTATGAGGCGACCGTTCGCTACAAGCGGAAGCGATCGACCTCGATCGACTGCTTTCGGGCAGAGATCCCAGTCGAAATCGCAGAGGTGTCGGCGCAGGACGCCCCGGTGGCGTTCCGGGTCAAGGATCAATGGGCACGTCCGGTTGATCAGACCTACCGCTGGCGGGACAGCAAGCTCTGGGCGAAAGCTCTCCTGCGCGAGAAGCCGGTGACGCTGGAGGTTTTCGTCGCATCGCTCGACGGCACCAGCCACGAACTCAACCCGACCTCCAGACATTCCGATCGCATTCTCGAACGCGAGCTCGATATCCAGGAAGTCCATCACACCGATCGGGAAGAGGTCGAACGCAAGGTCCGGAGCGCCGCTTCCGAGATGATGTTCGTCGATGGCGTCCAGTGGGATGTCGTCGAAGAGCCCTTTCTCGCCGCCGACATGGAACGGGACTATCCGAGCGTGCGGGTGATCGAGGGCTCTGACCGCCGGCCGGCGTTCCAGTCATTCCGACTCGACGAGCTCGACCTCATCAAAGAGCTGCACGCGGAACGGATCGGCCGCGCCAAAGGCTTTCGCGAGCCAGATTTGATCGAGATCCTGATCCCCGAAGCCGTTCAGCATCGCTTTGAGCCCGAGCTACTTCTTGCAACGGCCCGCGAGGTCAGCCGCACCATGGCTGATCGCCTCGCTCTGCTGGATGCCCCGTACTTCGTCGCATTTGCAGGCCTTCGCGACGAGACATACGCGCTGGAGCACAAGCTGCGTACCGATCCGTTCGCAAGCCTTGGCGAGCTCTCTCTCAAGCTGCGCGAAGCGCTGCAACAGATCACCACCGACCGCACGAAGCATGATCTCGGCGGAGCCTGGTTCGAGGAGGAGAAGCTCAGGGCTCTCGCGCGAGTCGACCGCTATGTCGGGGAAATCGAGCTCGGCACGCTCGATATGAAGCCCTGACGCGGGTACGATCGCGTCCTCGGCCCGGGGGATGCGATGCCTTTCCGCTTCAACATGCTTCTGCAGGACGCGGGCATAGAGCCTTCGTCAGTCCGTTTGCTTCGTCATCAGGACAACCGCTCCATCAAGGGACGAAGCCCGTACGAACTCTGGCGTGATAATCGGCCGGCGTTTGATGAGTACCAGCGCGTCCAGACCTTCTCGAACCGCGCGAAGCTGCAAGCCCCATACTGGGCCTCCTTCGTCGTGACCTCCACCGGCGAGACCTTGTTCGCCGGGCTCTACCGCTGCCAGTACAGCGGGATCAACGAGGCCGACATTTCTTGGCCCCACGCTCCAGGCACTGATGCGGCAGGGACGCGGGACGTCTATGCGCTCGAACTGGATCCGCGCTTCGAGGACCTGCAAGGCCGGCTGGTGATCGAGTGGGGCCTTGGTGGTCGAGCCTGGATTCAGCGCGCCGATTTTCAGGAAAAGGCCGTAGCCGAGATCTGGCGATCATTCCGAGAGCCCGAATTCCCAGGCTTCACGGAGTTCATGGCCGACCTGTCATCGATCGAGCGATTGCCGGCAACCTGGTCGACGGCGCTCTCGGCCGTGAAAGGCGTCTACCTGCTCACATGCCCACGCACCAAAGAGCAGTATGTGGGCTCGGCCACAGGCGCTGATGGCTTCTTTGGTCGCTGGCTCACCTACCGCGATGGGCATGGCGGCAATGTCGGGCTCAAGAGCCGCGACCCCAGCGACTATCGCGTTTCCATCCTGGAAGTCGCCGGCGACGGCTCTCTCCCAGAGGACATCCTGGCAAAGGAGTCCCTCTGGAAGCGCAAGCTGCAAAGCGGGGCGATGGGCCTCAATCGTAACTGATCAGGCCGCCGGCGCGAGCCGCGTCCGCTCCTCGAGGAGAGTGGCGGCGCTCGCTATCAACACGTCGATGTTGTTGAGGTCCGTCACGGCGCGCGCGTCGTTCAGGAACGGTTCCGAGAGCTTGAGCTCGCCGCCCTCGATGGTCCAGGTGCCCAGAAAATGCGGGAAGCCAGTCAGACCGACTAGAAGCTTTCCGGCCACCTCGCGCTCGCTTCGTGGCGCGCAACCGTCGAGGTTGTTGGCGTAGTCGCGATGGAACTCGCTCGTACGCAGACGCGAGGGCGCGCCGGGATCCCCGTAGCTCACGAGGTGCCCGTTGGGATCACGGCCGAAGCGCGCGATGGAGATCGAGGTGATCGTTCCCTCGCGCGTCGACGCCATGATCTGGTACTGGCCGTTCTGGCAGTGAAGGGTTACCAGGGCCCAATCGCGACGGCATGAGACGCTGACGGTGTTGTCGAGTTCTTCGATTTCGAAGGGGTCTCGGCCCGAGGCGTTCTCGCGGGCAAAGTCGATGATCGAGGTCAGCGCGCCGAGACGCTCTGTAAGGCCCGACGCATGCGCGCTGAACTCCAACTGATCCAGGAATGCGCGGGCTGCCGTTCCTGGCATCCCGCCCTCGCTCGCGGCTGTCGCCATCGCGACCTGGCTGACGAGGGACTGCACCGGGTCAGCGCGATAGTTGATGTAGGAGCGACTGCCGATCTCCAGCGCGCGCTCCGCGATCTTCGCATCCTCCATGGTCGCAGCCATCACCGGACGCAGCAGAGAGACGACGTCCGCGAATTCCTTCGCGCTGCCGACATTGGCGTCTGTGAAGGACCAGGCGCCGTTGCTCTCGTACGAAGGACGGGCCGAGGTGATCGCAGACCCGACCGAAGGGCCGTTCACGTGCGCCTTGACGATGTCGGCGAGGCTCGGATCGAGGCGGCCACGCAGTGCCGCAGCGTGGCGCAGGAAGCGCTCCATCTCCCAACCTTCCGCAGGCGCTTCATAGGCCGGACGCCGGCCGTAGGAATAGAAGAAGACTTCCTCGACATCGGCAGCCTCTTCGGCGCCGGTCATATCGGACGGGAAACCCGAACGCTTGTATTCCTCGATCAGGTCTTCTTCGATGGTCATCTCCGCGATCAAGCGCCGCGCGCGGCGCTCGCGCTCTCCCTCGGGTAGCGTGACGAGATTGGCGCGACGATCGAGCTCGGCCAGGTGCGAAGCGGAGGTGTCGAGAGGCGGACGAACGTCCACGACAGCCAGGTAGCCGTTCGGCGAGCCGTCGTGCTCAATCGCGAGCGCGATGCTGAAGGGATGCCCCATATCGACGCGACGAATGCTCGTGCCGCCGACCCGCATGCGATCGTGAGCTGCGCCACGGGCAACGCTGATGATGCTCGGCCCAATCGCCTCCAAAACGAACGAGTTGAGAACGCGCTCGAAAATCGAGAGATCGACATTGCTGCTCACGTCGGCAGCGAGCAGCTGCTCGCGCAGGGGCTGCAGGTCAACCTGGGTGGCGGGCTTATGCGCGGGACGGGACAGGGGCATGTCGATCTTCTCCATCCCGAGACCGTCGCGGCAGGATATGAAAGGCACAACATGTGGAAACGAAAGTGGGGTGCTTCTGTTGCCAGGCGCAGCCCCGAAGCCCCGCCTGACGGTGCTACCCGTCAGGACTTAACGCCGGACCGGCACCGCTCACGCGGCGACGGCGTACCCAGCAGCATGGTTGTCGTTGGCAACTATGCGTAAAGCCCGATAACGGTGGAGCCATGCCGAACAGCAAGAAGAACTCGTCAGCGCCCGTCGAACCTATTTCGCCCCCATCATCAATGCACCGGGAGATGCACTCATGGTGGAGGCGATGGGTATCGCACCCATGTCCGAGCACCTATCATGTCCGACCGTCTACTGTCGTAGCCGTTGAAGCGGCACCCCCAACATAAGGAAATTCGAGGCAACCATCAAGGTCTTCTCTCTTTCGGTCCACGGATCGGGGCCGTGTTCCATGGTGCAGAACAAGGAATCGCCACTTTTGACCCTATGTGTCCTGGCCAAACCGTGCATTCCCCAACGTTTGCAATCCTTTGCACCCCCTGGCTTGGAACTTCTTTTGCTCCCCGCGCTTTAAGGTCCGGAGGATTGTTTGATGAAGCGTTTTTCGCCCGCGGATCTGATCCGCACCGGCTGCGATGAATTTGACCTTCAGTGCTTGAATGTCGTCGTCGGAACGCGTGTCTCTGCAACCCAGTCCAGCACCTATATCGCCTCCGCTCGTGAGACCCAGCGGGGAGGGCGGTCCCACGCGCGCGGCGAGGTTCGCGACGCCGATATCCTTTCGGTGATTCCTGCGAAGACGCTCGACGAAGCGCCCCACATGCGTCGGCGCATCATCGCCGAGACCCAGGCGATGCCAGCCTATCTCTATGCGTTCCACCATTGGAGTGGTGGGAAGCGGATCACCCACGGCCATGTTCTGACCCGGACAGCAGAGAACCTTCATCAGTTCCTGGGGGCGTGGCCCGCGGCGAACGACCATAGCCGGGCTGTAGTGGAAACGATGACGAGCTACGTCTCCAACCCGGCCGACGCCGTGGCGGGTGTTCTTGAGCGGGCCCGCGAAGCTGGCCGAACCACGCTTCCTGCCCAGTTCGAAGAGATGCCGATCGAGCTGCGCAACGCTGCGGAGATGCTCATTCTCGGTAGCTGTGACCCGTCTGGCGACTACAGCGACAGCTACCACAGCTTGAAGTTCATCCTCGGCAACGACGATATCGTCCCGTCAGCCTCGCTTGAGCCGCATGCAGGCGAGATGCGCCACATCCTCGCTGATCTGTCTCCAGACAACCGGCTGCGCATTCGTGATGCCATCGTCGATACGATCGACACGGTGATCGCGCAGTCTGAGCCTCTGGCGCCAGGCGCTTCCGCAGAGGCGGTCATAACCCGTGAGGTGTTCCTCGCCTACGCCAAGCGGGCCGCCGGCGAGGAACCAAGGTCGGCTTAGAGCTGGAGGAGTTCGCGGACTGCGAAGCCGTGGTCGAAAGCCATCTTTGCCGGCACGATCTCACTCTTCGGCAGCCATAGAACGGAGCGGGCGTCGGATCCCGCTTTCACCGGCGGTCGTGGCCCCTTCAGCCGGTAGTGGTAGACCTGCGAGACAAAGCGTCCGCGAGGATCACGATCTGGCTCGTCGAAGACCGCGTTTCCGACGAGGAACTCGACCATCATCTCCGGGGTCATGGAAGCCTCCTCGCCCGCCTCCCGGAGGGAGGTCCGCCTTAGGCGCTCCCGTGGGTCCTGGAAGCCTCCAGGCAAGGCCGGGAAGCCCTCGAAAGGGAAGCGATCTCGGACGATGCAGAGCACGTCGTCTTCGTGCTCGATGAGCGCATCCGCGGTGTTGAAGCTCGGCTCGTAGGGCGCATTCGCCCACTCAGCGCGATACCGCGCCGCGGCCTGGTGCTCACCCAGCAGGTATCTGAAGCGGTCTGACCTACGCCAATCATCCAGGAAGGGGGCGAGGAGCGGGGCTGGCGAGAGGTCGCCGAAGAGGTCGGCGGTCGAGCCTACGCTCTCCACGCGGCGCACCTCATCGAAGACGAAGTCCGGCAACCCCCGCGCCTCGTCCATCGCGGCCTCGCTCGACCAGACGCCACGCGCTTCCGACGCTTTCACGCCTGCTGCATCAAGCGCTTCCTCCACACTACGCCGACGGGCTTCATCGAGGTATGGGTCATCGTCGATCGCCTGAATCGCGACGACCCCTGCCGCGACTTCCTGGGGGAAGAGAAGCGTGAGCATCTCCTTCTGCACGTCGACGGTGAACGGCTGCAGGTGAGCCGAGATCGGCCGGTCGGCGCCATTCAGCAGGATGACCGTCCGATCGCTGCCTGCGATCACGTCCGCAAGATAGGCGGCAGCGATCGGATTCCAGAATGGAACGCGCTCGGCGATGACCGATACAACCATCAGAGCACCCGATCGGTGATGATGGCGCCCTGGTTCTGCATGATCAGGAGCCCCATCTGGTGGAAGAGATCTTGCGGGTGCGCCGAACTGGCGGGCAGGCCAAGCTCCACCGCGGTAGCGAGCGGCAGGTCATAGGTGGCACATGCCGGCTCGTGCACGATGATCTGGTCGACCTTGCCGATGAAGCCGCGTGTGCGCGCCGACAGAAGGCTGACAGCAGCTGTCAGAACACAGATGTCGGTGCAGATCCCGACCAGCACCAACGTATCGACGCCGGAGCTCTTCGCCCAGTCGAATACGATGTTGCTCCCATCCGGCCTGATGCCGCCGATGACTCCGTTGATGCATTCCTTGGGCATCACCAGCGTCTCGGGATCATTTTCCAGCCATTCGAGACGGCTGACGAGCATGTCATCGCCGGTGCCGACCAGACAGTGAGGCGGGTACGGCTTCTCGTCCTGCTCAGCTGTGTGGCTGTCCCGAAAGACCAGCTTCGGACCGATCCTGCGGGCGAGTAGATCGGTCTCCTCGATCATCCGCTCGATCTGCGGGTTCGGAACCGCCGGCGCCAGCGGGCCCCGGCCGGGCGTGCAGAAACCATGCACCTCGTCGACGACGATGAGACCGATCTTGCCGCGGCTGAGATCCAGAGCCGACATGACCAGAGGCGCCGTCCCCTCGATCGCCGTCATCATCGGGTTCGTAATCGCGTTCATCTCCTTCTCCTCAACAACGATCGCCGCGGCGCGAGCGCGCGTAGTCGCGCTTCTCATCGCGGTTCGAAAGCGGGCGCCACTTGCCGTCGTCCTTCAGCTCCAACACCTCGCCGTCGCGGCCCAGGCCATCGGCCTTGAAACGCGTTCCCACCGGCAGTTTGGATTCCGGGGGCGCCGTGCCTCGCAAGGCCTGCCGAAGATGCGGCGGATAATTCCACTCGATGAAGCTGTGCAGCCTCTCGGGGACATAGCGCCGCCACTCATCATCGCGCCTTTCGATCAGCGCCCTAATTTCCCGGCCCAGTGGCAGGCCTGATTTGTCGCGGTCGACGATATGGATGCGCTTCCCGCTGTCGACGTCTTCGTAGACCGTGGCCAGCGCCGAGTCGAAGACCCGGCTGCTGTTGCCGTCGCCGAGACGCGCGAAGGCGGGCTCGTACCATTTCGCGTCGATCCGGCTACCGGAGAAATAGTCCGTGGGTGCCGGCAAACCCAGCCCGCGGATCTTGCCGAGGACATAGGCGCACCAGTCATCGTTATCGACAGAGGCATCGATGTCATCGAGCGGTATGAAGCGGAACCCAGCGGTGTTCTCCGGCGGCCCTCCGAAGATGGCCTCGATCATCGACATCCGCTCTTCAAACGTGAAGGGATGCCCTTCCTGACCCGACTTCTTGACGCTGCCGATGCCGACTAGGCACCGCTTCGCCGTCGCCCGCATTTGAAGAAGCAGCCTGAGATGGCCGTAGTGGAGGACCTGGCTGTCCACGACCGCCAGGCAGACCCGATCTTCGTTATTGATCTGCGCCATGGTCACACCCTGACGGCGGTTTCCGCCATCCCCTTTGTTCCGAAAATTGCCTTGTAGCGCTCGACCTCGTCGGCAGGTCCGGTGGCCTTCGCGAGATTGTCAGAGAGCTTCACGGCCGGGCGACCGGCGGCCTCGATCACCTTGCACACCAGGGAGATCGGGTTCAGCCCGTCGCCGCCCGCCGGGGCGCAGCCGCGGAAATCATTGGTCAGATTTGTGCCCCAGCCATAGCTGACGCGCACACGCCCGGAGAAGTGCCTGAAACTTGCCTCGATCGAGTCGATGTCCATGCCGTCGGACAGGATCAGAAGCTTCTCGCGGGGATCTTCTCCGCGCTCCTGCCACCATCGGATGAACTCGTGGCCGCCCTTGATCGGAGGCTTGGAATCAGGCCTGGCCCCGGTCCACTTCGCGACCCAGTCGGGCGCATCCCTCAGAAACGCTGTCGTCCCATAGGCATCGGGCAGCAGCACCAGAAGGTTGCCGGAATAGATCTTCGCCCAGTCGGTAAGGACCTGGTAGCGCGACTGACGCACCGCTTCTTCGTTTTCGCCAGCCATGGCGGCGTAGACCATAGCCAACTCGTGCGCGTTCGTGCCGATCGCCTCGGTCCCGGACTGCATTGCGATATGGACGTTGCTCGTGCCGACGAAGGATGACCCGAGGCCCTCGGCCAGCGCCTCACAGCACCAGCGCTGCCAGAGGTAACCGTGTCGGCGCCGGGTACCGAAGTCGCCGACCTTGAGCAATCCTTCGTTCTTGAGCGCCTTCAGCCGCTCGACCTTGTCCCAGAGCCGCGACTTGGCGCGGGCGTAGAGTACGTCGAGCTCGAAGCGCCCCATACCTTTCATCGCGTGGCGCGCGCGCAGCTCGTTGATGATCGAGAGCGCGGGAATCTCCCACATCGTCGTCTGCGACCAGCGGCCGGCGAATCGCAGCTCGAACTGCCCGTCGCGGCGCTCTAGCTGGTACTCCGGCAGCTGGAAGTCGGCGAGCCACTCCAGGAAATCCGGCGCGAAGATCTGCTTCACGCCGTAGAAGGTGTTGCCGGCAAGATAGATCAGCTCGCCCTTCGTGAAGCGTAGGGTCCGCGCATGATCGAGCTGCGCGCGCAGCTCCGCCTCGTCGATATCGTCAGCCAGACGCACGCTCTTCGATCGGTTGATCAGCCCGAACGTGACCGGCACGTCCCGATGCTGGCGCCAGATCATCTGCAGCATGAGCAGCTTGTAGAAGTCGGTGTCGAGGAGCGAACGAACCACCGGGTCGAGCTTGAAGCTGTGATTGTAGACCCGGGTCGCAAGATCGGTGTAGCTCATTGCATCCTCACATCTCGAAGGCGTTGACGATCGGCGCGCGGCGATCGCGGCCGAAGGCCCTCGGCCCGATCTTCAGGCCGGGCGCCGCCTGCCGGCGCTTGTATTCGGACTGCCGCACGAGCCGACCGACGAAGCGCGCGTGGTCGAGGGTGAGGAAGCGATCATCCGTTTCCCCCAGAACCGCCTTGGCGCGAACCAAGGCCGAGGCCGCGTCGAGATCTTCGTCGACGAGGCCGCGCAGCAGTTCGTCCAGGATGCGGTAGGGCCCGAGCTTCGCTTCATCGGTTTGGCCAGCGGCGAGCTCAGCGCTTGGCGGCTTGTTGATGATCGCCTCTGGGATCGGATCCAGCGGCCCCAGAACACCGTCGGGGCGCCGCTCGTTGCGCAGCTTGGCGAGGCTCCAGACCTCCATCTTGTAGAGGTCCTTCAGCGGGTTGAAGCCGCCAGCCATGTCGCCATACAGGGTGGCGTAGCCGACGGCCCCTTCCGATTTGTTGCCGGTCGTGACGAGCATGTGCCCGTGCTCGTTCGAGAGCGCCATCAGGGCGATCATCCGAACGCGAGCCTGGATGTTCTCCTCGGTCACAGTCGGCTGCTCGCGGCCGTGAATGCCGAGCATCTTGCCGACAGCCTCGACCGGCCCCGCGATCGGCATCTCGACCAGTTCGATCCCGAGGAGCTCGCAGACCAGCTTGGCGTCGCCGATATTCTCTCCAGAGGTGACCTTCGAGGGAAGGGTCACTGCCTTCACACGATCAGGTCCGAGTGCATCGACGGCCATAGTGCCGGCGAGGGCAGAGTCGATTCCGCCGGACATCCCGATGATCACGCTCTTGAAGCCGCTCTTGTTGACATAATCGCGCAGCCCGAGAACGCAGGCGAGGTAGTCTGCGACCTCGTCATCGGGGTAGGGTTCCTGGTGCGGGAACTCGTCACCGAACGGGACCGAGATTGTCTCGATCGACTCCTTGAAGGCGGGCAACTGGGCCCGAACAAGCCCCTTGTCGTCGAGGACGAAGCTCGCGCCGTCGAAGACGAGTTCGTCCTGGCCGCCGACCGTGTTCAGGTAGACGAGGGGCAGCCCGGTCTCGCGAACCCTGGCCTTGGCATGAGCCATCCGCTGCTCGCGGTGCTTGCCACGAGTGTACGGGCTGCCGTTGATGAAGATCAGGACGTCGGCCAGTTCGCCAGCCAGATTCTGGGCCACCGCGGGGTGCCACATTTCTTCGCAGATCCCGATACCAATGCGGACGCCGCGGAATTTAATGGGGGGGCGGAAATCGCCGCAGGCGAAGTTGCGGACTTCGTCGAAGACTCCCTCGTTTGGCCTATCCCGCTTGCGGGCGACCTTCTTGGAGCCGTCGGGGCCGATGAAGTAGGCGGCGTTGTAGGGAAGCGCCGGGCCCTCCTCGGGAGCACCCATGATGACGGCCGGGCCGCCGACGGCCACAACCGCCTCAGTGATCCGTGCGAGCTCACGCTCGGTTGCCGCAAGGAACGCCGGCCTGAGAACGTGGTCCTCGATCGGATAGCCAGTCAGGAAGCATTCCGGGAAGACGATGACATCCGCATCGGTGTGCTGCTTCAGCACCTCGATCGCGCGGTCGGCATTGTTGCGGAGATCACCGACGCGCGGATTCAGCTGCGCCAGCACAAGATTCAACTTGCGTGTCATTCTCGATCCTAGTCTCACCCGCGGAGCGGATGGATTGGTGCGGCGTCGGTGTGACCCTCATGGATCCACCTCGGCGGCAATGAATATTCAACGCCTAGTACCCGAAACTGTCAACTGGCATAGCGATACGCCTCTGCGGTTGTTCCATGCGTGTGTCCCACGCATCGTGATCGAACAACCCCCGGAGAACCCAATGGACTTCCAGAAAATCGAAAACGAACGCCGCGAGGCCGCCGACGCCGAGTTCGAAAACTACGATTTCGCGGAGTACGAACTCGACGACAAGAGCGGTTGGGAATACGTGACAGGCGCCGGGCCGGCCGAATGGACGCGTCCGCTGTTCTTTGCCGACCCCGAGGATCCCGATGCGCCTTCAACGCCAGGCGTTTTCCGCGTGGTCTTCGCGCACAACTCGTCCGAGATCACCGAAGTGACGGCATCGATCAACGGCAACGATATCGGCCAACGCTCCCCTGGCCAGCCGACTCCGTGACCCCGTAACGAAAGAGCCGGCCATCGGGTGATGGCCGGCCAAGTCGAGGGGAACGAAACGGGCAAGGGGAGGAGCACCCGTCTCAAGGATTACCATCACGATTCTTTGGACGTCCCACAATCCATCCCACTATGGATTCGGTGGATAGCCATAGCGCTCAAGGGCCGCCAGGACCGCGGACCAGCGCCTCGGCCAGGCGCTCCTCTCGACCAGCCTTGTAGGCCTTCTCGATGCGCGCGCAGATCCCCTCCAACACGAACAAGCGCGTGTCGGATCGAAGCTTGAATGCCTCGCGATAGACCTCCAGGCTTTTCGAGACTCGCTCCAGGTAGGGCAGGGCCGTCTCTGCCGCCTCACGCTCTTGCGCGGCATCGGCGCCTTCGTCCGCGATCAGGCTGTCCATCTCAGCCCACCCGGAGGCTTGGGCCAGCGTGACCAGACGCGTCCCTTCGGCGCGGCTGATGGGCTCGCATAGCTCGGCCATGATGTGGAGGCGCTCGAAATCGAGCATTTCAAGCCGCTCGTCCGCGATGGACCAGTGGCCGTGGTGACGTGGCAGCATGTCGATCTCCTTCCCGCAGAGGCTACCCGTGGATGATGCAACCCGAAACCGGCTACCGGTTTGCTGACCTGGTCAGCCTGCGCTAAAACGCGCGGCGGTTAGTGAGGTGTGGTCAATGCTCGTCGACATGCTGCGGGAACAGCAGCTGGATTTCGTCTATGAGGATGGATACCCGGCCCAGGACGCCTTCGAACCCGTCAAGGCTCGTCTGGAAAAGGCTTTCATCTACGTTCTCGACAGCAATGCCATGGCGCTCGCGGCGAATGTCGCTCTCAGCAAGCCCTCATCTCTGCTGTCGGCGTTGCCTTTCGCCAAGCTTCCGTTCCCACGCGTCTTCATCGAATTCTCGAATGAGGACCTCAAGCGTTCAATGGCAGGCCTAGGCTCGACCAATGTCCGTCCGCCCCACACTGCGACGAAGCTCATTCGCAGCGGCTTCCTGATCGAAGACCAAGGCGACCACCTGCTCGTCGACTACATCATGGCGCAACAATACGGGGACAAAACGGTTGTCGAGCTCTCGCCGGCACAAGGCGTGTTCGACCTAGCCGACGTCGAGCTACCCGATGGCAGCGCGCCCAATCCGTTCTCTTCCGAGCGTCCCGAGGCGATCAGCGGCAAGATGCAGGAACACCTGACCTTGATCGCGAAGAGCCCCCTCGAAGGCCGCTGCTACCATAACCTGCAGGTGCGCTTCCGCTGGCGTCCGCATCCCGATCTCGCGCGGATGAGCTTGAGCCAGAAGAGGATGATGGGCTCCGACCAGGTCGAGGCGATCCGGGAACGTCAGGCAATGGAGGCCCGTCGACTGTTCAACCTCGCGATCCTGCCGACGCTCATCCTCCTCAACTGCCGCAACGCGGTCGAAATCAACTCGGTGGCCGCCCCTGACAAGCTCAACAAGCAGCGCGCGAAAAAGAACAAGCCCCCGATCGGCGCCTATAACGAGATACGCATCAAGCTCAATGCAGCTCGCCAGCGAATGGCATCCCGAGCAGGCGCATCAGTTCGCGAAATGACCGCCGCCTACGTCACGGGCCACTTCAAGGTTCGCAAAAGTGGTATTTTCTGGTGGTCTCCTCACGTCCGCATGGGCACTTTGCCGCCGGACCTCTCAGCCCCTCCAAAGATTCGGAAAGTGACCGCCTGACCCGGTCCACGAAAGGACCCCGCTGTCAATTCTTGATGACGTGGGCCCGCGTGCTACTCCTCGATACCCTGCTTCGAGGAGAGATTCGTGGAATTCCGCGTCGACTATGAGACCAACCGGGCGGAGGACTTTCCGAACTGGTCCTTCAAGCTCATGACCTCCGGGTTCATCGAGGAGTCCAGGGCGCTCATCGTCCGCTGGCAGGCTGACAGCGTTCCGAGTTTCACCCCCGGCATCATGAACGATCTCCTGTGCCTCGGCGACTCCGTCCGCGCGCTGTATGCGGCCGGCCTCGGCGAGCAACTCCGGTACGTCGTGATCGGCTCGTCCATCCCCGGAATGTTCAACATGGGCGGGGATCTCGGCTACTTCTCCGACGCTATCGCAAGCCAGGACCGAAAGGTCCTGTTCGATTACGCCCGATGGGCCATCAAGATCATCCATGATGTCTGGGATGGATTCGGCCATCCGGTCATCACCTTCGCCCTGGTGGAGGGAGATGCGCTCGGCGGCGGCTTTGAAGCAGCGCTCGCCCACAACTTTCTTCTGGCCGAGAAAGGGGTGCGTCTCGGGCTGCCGGAGATCACCTTCAACCTCTTTCCGGGCATGGGCGGCACTACCTTCCTGAGCCGCAGGCTGGGCTCGTCGGAGGCCGAGGAAATCCTGTTTCATGGTCGACCTTACACGGCCGAGGAGATGTTCGATCGCGGCGTCGTCGACTACCTCGCCGAGAGGGGGCAGGGCACGGCTAAACTGCTCGAAATCCTAGGTAATTCCGAGGCTTCAACCTCAATCTACCGGGCGCTTCTGAAGGACCGCGACGATCGGCAGGAGCGATGGCAAGTCACCTATGACGAACTTCGTAGGGTGGTCGATATCTGGGCCGAAGGATGCTTCGGCGCGAGGGACGTCGACGTGCGCCACATGCGAAGGATTGTTTCGACGCAGGTCAAGAAGCTCGCCGTCGATCCTTAGAATTTGAAACTCGATCCTTTACTCTTTTGAAGGAATTTGTGCGACGAAGGACTTCTACATGTGAGGTCCTATGTCGGCGTTCAGTTTGAACCTGTTTGTCCGGGCCGCCCGTCGAGAGAAGCTCCCGCAGGCGGTCTATGCCCAGCTCGTCGATGCCCTGTACGGCACATATGCGAGCTTCGTCGCCGGGATGGTCTGCGGCAGCGCCGTCGGCCTGGTGTCCTGGCTCCGTTCAGGTGATCCCATCTTTCTTTGGGCAACCGCCGCGATCTTCGGAACCTGCGCGTTCCGGACGGTCATCTTGTTCTGGTACCGGTCGCAACCCCGGGGCGATGACATGCGCCTTCGTGAGATCGCGGCCTGGGAGCTCCGCTACGCCGCCGGGGCGTGGACCTTCATGCTCGCGCTCGGCGTCACCAGCGCCCTTGGCGTCTACGAAGGGAACGACCTGATCACGCTGCTCTACGGCAGCGTCGTGGCCGTCGGCTGCGCCGGCGCCATCGCCGGCCGCAACAGCGCGCGCCCATTGATCGTGAGCGGGCAGGTCCTGCTCTGCTGCGGTCCGCTCGCGATATCCTTGCTGAGCAGCGGCGAGCCCTATCTGCTCGGCGTGTCGGGCATGATCCTGTTGTTCTTCGCCGCGGTCTCCTCGACCACGAAAACCCTCTATGCAGGGCTGCGCAGGGCTCTCGTCCAGACGCAGGCCGTCCAGAAGCTCGCAGCGCTGCACAAGCGCGAGAAGACGCGCTTCGACGATGCGCTGAACACCATGAGGGGTGGGCTGTGCATGTTCGACGTCTCGGGCCGCGTCGTCGTCATCAATGCTGGCCTGCGCTGCTACTTCCCGACGATCAAGCTTGCCAGCGGAGCGACCATCGGCGGCTTTGTGGAGGCGATCGGCGGAGCGACGCAGGCCAGCACCGAGGATCTCCGTCGCTTCGGCCTGGAGCTACGCGATCGGCTTGAAGGCGGCCGCCAGACCCCGGTCGAGCTTCTGACTGCCGATGGCAGCATCTTCGAGTTTCGCGTCTCCCTGCGTGCCGAAGGTGGTGCTGTGGTGGTGGTGGACGACATTTCCGAACGGCGCGCGGCCGAGCGCGAGATCAAGCACCTCGCTCACTTCTGTTCGCTGACGGGCCTGCCCAACCGCTTCCGTTTCCGCGATGAGATCCAGCGCGTGCTCTCGAACGCGAACAACGGCCTCAGCGGCGATGTCGCCGTCCTCTATGTCGACCTGGACGGCTTCAAGGAGATCAACGACAGCCTTGGCCATCCGATGGGCGACAAGCTGCTGATCGAGGTCGCCAAGCGACTGCACGAAGCCGCACATGGTGACATGGTGGCGCGCTTCGGCGGCGACGAGTTCGTTGTTCTGAAGACCAAGAGCGGAAGCTCACCGGAGCAGCTGGCGAAGCGTCTGATCGACGCCATCAGCGAGTCCTACGCGATCGACGGTCATCACCTCGTCGTAGGCGCCAGCATCGGCATCGCGTCCTGGCCCGGCGACGGCGAGACGGCCGACGACTTGATCCGCAGCGCAGACATGGCTCTCTACCATGCCAAGAACGCCGGACGCGGCCAGTATGCTCGCTTCGAGCCGCAGATGGACGCCGACGCGCAGCGCCGGCGAGAGATCGAAATGGACCTGCGGGTCGCCGTCGCGTCCGGAGCCTTCGAGCTTCACTATCAGCCCCTCGTGGATGCATCTAGCGGGCGCATACTCGCCTGCGAAGCTCTGCTCCGCTGGCGGCATCCGGATAAGGGCCTGATCTCCCCGGCTCAGTTCATCCCGATCGCCGAGGACACCGGCCTAATCGTAGCGATCGGCGACTGGGTTCTGGCCAAGGCCTGCAAGGATGCAATGAGCTGGCCTCAGGGCACGCGGGTGGCCGTCAACCTGTCGCCCATCCAGTTCAAGCGCGGTGACGTGGTCGGCGCCGTCCTCAGCGCGTTGCGGACCTCTGGCCTGCCGCCCGAGCGTCTGGAGTGCGAGATCACCGAGTCTCTGATGATGAGCGATACTCCGGCGACCCGTGAGGCTATATCCAGCCTCTGTGCGATGGGCGTGCGCTTGGCTCTGGACGATTTCGGGACCGGTCACAGCTCGCTCTCGCGGCTGCACGGCATCCCCTTCCACAAGCTCAAGATCGACAAGTCCTTCGTCGACAAGCTTGGCCAAACGCCGGAGTCAATGGCAATCGTGAAGGCGATCGTTTCGCTGGCCCGCGAGCTCGGGAAGACGGTGGTCGCCGAGGGCGTCGAGACCCGCGTTCAAATGGATATCCTGCAGAAGCTCCATGTTACCGAGCTGCAGGGCTACTTCTTCTCGAAGCCGGTCCCGATCGCCGATCTTCAAGCGAAGCTGGCCGAGCCCCGGGTGATCAAGCTCGGCCAAGCTGCCTGACGCTTACTGCGTCAGCGCACTCCAGCGCACCGGGTTCACCACCCGCTGCGCCCGATAGATCAGATAGGCCGCGTTATGTTTGCGGCCTGTCATGTGCATCCAATGACGCGCCTTCGCCAGCGTATCGCCCGGCGCGTGAACCTCCGCTACGAGGCGCTCGCAAACGAGATCAGACGCGGCGTACGAGGAGCCACGCTCAATGAGTGCGACGGCCCGATCCTCACGCATTTTTCCCGCCAACAGCCTGCCAGCGACGCCATCAAGGCTCCGCGGCAGCGTAAAGCGAGCCGTGGACGAGGCGATGATCGCGTTGCTCGCCAGCGCGATTTCCAGATCCGATCCGGACAGGTCGCCTCGCGCGACAGCAAGCGAGATCACCGGCGCGCGCAGGATCAGGTTCGCGTAGGCATAGAGGAGCTGGTCGAAATGGCTCGGACGCGCCGGTTCCTTGGCTCGCTCATGCGCCAGGTCGAAAACGATGTAGCGAAGCCGGCCGTCCCACACCCAGCCTTCTGCCTGCTCCATGGCGTCGAGCGCGGCAAGGCAGTCGGCGTCGTCGAAGCCGGCGAAGCCCTTGGCGATGATGAGCGCACCGGCCTCTTCATCGAAAAGGACCGTGGCTTTGCGCCCGGAAGCCACAGGAACGAGAGCCGGCTTACGCGTCCCGACGAAAGGACCGCGCTCGTTCATTCCTTCAAAGGCGTGGCTCATAACCGGTCTCTCCTGATCATTAAGGAAAGATTAACCGGACTATCCAGAATCTGACAATGGCCAATCCTGCGAGTCCTTCATCCACGGCGCGCGCGCCCGCCCAGCTTGAACGTCGAGAGCGACCGCGTAGAGTAGTGGCCCTTCGGTTCGGTGGTGGTGCCTTTGATTGACGAAAACAGGCGGGGCAATGCCCGCGGTCGCATTTCCCGGATCCGTCAGGCCGATGCCGACCATCAGGTCGTTACCGTCGTCACACCCACATCGGATCGGCTTCGCCATCGCCGGCGTCCCTGCGAGGAATGTCCGTGGCGGAAGGACGCTCCCCGGGGCGCATTCCCGGCCGAGGCTTATCGCCATTCCGCCGACACCGCTCATGACATGTCGCAATCGCAATTCAGCTGCCACATGTCAGGGGCGGAAAAGGTCAGCACCTGCGCCGGCTTCCTGCTTCGTGGAGCGGACCACAACCTGGCGATCCGGATGGCCATGCGCGAAGGGCGCTTTGATCCCGCCGATGTGACGGATGATGGGATCGAGCTGTATGCGGGCTATCGCTCCATGGCGATCGCTAACGGTGTCGATCCAGCAGACGCGACCATTGCCGGCTGCCGCGGTGCTGACGAGATCCCGCATAGGAGAGAGCGCGATCTCTAGCTCCTACGGGCTGTCGTGGGTTTCACCGCCGCATGCCATGGTCCAGGCAGGAGACCGCACATGCATCGTTTCGCCACCATCATCGAGAACGCCCCTGCGGGCCATACTGTGCTCGTCTGGGAAGAGGCCGAGGGCGGCGCCTGCAAAGTCGTCGAGCGCGGCGACGAGGCTCCTGGTGGCCTGGACGTCTATACCTTCGATGTGCAGACGACCTTCTCGCCTCGCGCCTCAGGCAACGCCGGCAAATATCCCGTCTCTGACGCCAAAGGCGCTCCGCTCTGGCCGGGGGCACGGATTCGTTTCCGCATCCCGACCCACTACATCAACACCGCTGGCGGCGAGGGCACCTTCAAAGCGGTCGACGCGTTCGGAGGCGCCTATTTCGATTCTGACGAGCCTCTGAATGTCTACTCGCGCACGGGCTTCATCGAAGCGGTTCGCCGCGAGCAGACCGCCGCCGTGTCGGAATACCAGTATGAAGGGCCGCAGCGCGGCTTCCTGATGCTCGCGCGAAAGCTGGGCGACCGCCACGAGCACGGCCAGACCGATATCGGCATCGAGCTGACCAGCGACCCCCGCTCGGTCTGCTCACTCGTGCCGTCTGCGCCCCGACCCTGAGTGAAATCAGGCGACCGACGCTCCTCGGAAGGCGTCTACCGGCACCTTGCCGTCGGGGAAGGCGATCGCGAAGGCGCTAGGCACTTCAATCGACAGCACCTGGAACCGGGAGTTGCTCTGGCTTGGGTCCGCGGTGAAGTGAACGAAGTCGCGCACGATGCCCTTGCTCGCTGCGACCAGGCTTATTTCCTCCGGACTGGGATCGCGCGAGAGCAGCAGATGCGTCGCGATCGTCTCGGCCCCCGCACGCCAGGCGATCGCCTTCCCGCTCTTGGTCGTTGAGATGGCGGGGATCAGGATCTCGCCAAGCCGAATGGGCGATTTCACAACCGGTGCGCGGGCGATGACCCGGCTTGTGGCAGCTCCCGCCGTGTTCTTCTCGATCACCTTCGCCTTTGCGGCGGCCTCGAAGGCCCCGATGACCTGGCCGACAGGCTTTCCGCTGGAGGGAGCCTCACAGCGAATGACGAACTCGCCCAGGTCCGGCGACGACACCGTGCAAAACAAACTCCAATCGGAGGGGGCGAAGGCAACGGACGGAGCGTCTCCATTCAACGTCTGCATAGCAATCTGCCGCGCCGTATAACGGACGTTCCCACTGCGCACGGAGGGCCCGAAGGCGGTGAGGCTGACCACGAGATATCCGGTGTCGCGCTCGATGATGCCGACCGCGCCGACCGGCTCGCGCGACAGATGGTCGAGCAGTGCCTCAGCCGAACGATAGACCTCGATCTGTCGCATCAATATCAGCTCCGGCGTTCCGCGGCGGCGGCGAGAGCCTCGAAGTACGTGAAGACTTCAGTACGGCTCAGATCGCTGAGCTCGTGCGGCTTCACCTGGCCCATCAAATGCTCGGTGTCCTCGATCGCGGCGCAGCTGCTGACGACCTGGGAAATGGTCTCCGTTCCACCGTCGCGCGAAGACTTGTGGAACGCCTTGAGCAGGAGCAGCACGCCGCGTGGGGCCTTCGCGTCCCGGTCGAGTAGGGCCTCCTCGTGACCCTTGATGAGCGCCTCGAGGCCCTTGTGCCATTGCATGCCGGCGAGCCGCATCGCGCCGAGCGCTCTATAGACAGTTGCCCGCTCGTTGTCCTTGACGAAGATGGTCGGCGGCGACACGACCGCAACGACGGAGGCGGGCGCCTCCACCAGACCGTCGAGATCTTCTCCGCCCATTCCTGCTTCGACCATGGATTGTCCTCGATTTCCCGTGGATGATCACCAGCATCAAGGTGTCGGTCAACGGTTCTTGAATTACCAGTAAGGAACAACGGTGGATCGCCACCAACAAGGTCCTTCAATCGATGCGATTCGTGATCCTTGCATTCGCAGTAGCAGCTCTCGGCGCGGCGCCCGCGCAGGCGAAGGGCGACCAGGAAGCCATCGCGACCGTCCGGTCGGCGCTCGATCGAGGGCACGGCCAGTCGTGCTCTCTCTCTGCCGAGCCGGTGGCACGGGGAGGCTATTATCCCTGCCTGGATATCGGGCCCTATCGCTTCGTTGCCGAGTATGGCCGTATGCGCGGCTTCGTTCTGATCGAAGGTCAGCCACCGTTCCCCATCCTTCACGCCGAGTCAGGACAGGTCGAGTTCCTCGTCCGCGGGCCCTGGCAGGACGATCTCGCTGAACGGGTCTCAGCCTGGTGGGAGGACGAGGTTTCAGGTGGACGGGCCCGTCGCGAGGCCCAGGAACAAGGAACCAAACGTCAGAGCGATGCCGAAAAGGCTGTCAGGCGCTTCACCAACCCGTCGCCCGCGCCAATCTCGGAGCCTGCGGCGCCGCAGCAGTTCGTCCCGCCACCGGTTGGCGTTGTCGGCGCTCCGGCTCGCAGGCAGTCCTCGGCACCGTCAGCTCCTCTTCCAGGCGGACCTATCGCATTGCGCGACCTGCCAGGCGGCCCAGCTCAGCCACCATCCCGGCAGGATCTCGGTGGCGTGAGCGATCCCAGGTTCTAAGGGGTCATACCCGGCGCGGGGGATATGATGGCCTTGATCTCCTCGAAGTCAGAGGCGTCATTGGCAAGCACAGTGCGCGTGCCCTCGTCATCCAGCTCGACACGGAACGTCGATGACGTCGCGAGCGACTTTCCAGCTTCCCCGAAGACATAGGCATACTGACCGGCGCCGACCTGCTTGCGAAGGCACGGCCCGCTTGAGGATCCGAACTGTTTGAAGCCGTCAACCTTCAACAGGTCGACCACGGGGCTCTTCACGACCGTCGACGACCCCAACGGCAATGCCTTGAGGATCTCGGAGCGTTCCTGGCTGGTTCTCTGTTGGACCAGCGTATAGGTCGCAGGCCTGGCCCGAGCGACAGCCGGGACGGCAGGGGCGTTCCGAGGCCGGGCAAGCCGCGGCGGGACGACTGCCGGCCCGGCATCATGTTCCAGCTGCGGGCGGGCGGCCGCGATCTGTCGACGCTGCATCCCCGCCAACTCCTGAGGATGGTCGCGGTAGTACCGCAGTCCCCCGTGCCAGCGGTAAATGTAGGTCGAGTCGGCCGGCGCGCCCATCTCGACCAGTTCCTGCACGAGAAGGAAGGATTCCGTTTCCGTGCAGGCAACGATCACGCGGGGTGTATAGTCCGGCATCACGGTCGCGAATGTGAGCTCGCGAGCATCGACCACACGTCCGCCGCCGGCCCCCAGCACCCACTCCGCGATCGCGTTGAGCTCCCATGCCTCGGAGGGGTAGCCCTGACCGTTGAGGTTCGCCATCACCTGGATCGAGCCGAGGGGATCGTGCCCCATCTGCGTCATGACAGCTTCATGCTCGGCAAAGCACGGGAACCGGCGGAAAACGCCGCGGCCTAGGCCTCGGATCTGGTTCTGGTAGTAGCGCGGAAGGTCGTAAACACGATGCCAACGCGGCTGGGCAGGGGGCGCCTGCCAGTTCGGGTCGCGCGCGAACACGTTCCGCTGCTGAACTGCAGGCAGGTTTTCTGGCGGCCGCGGGGGAGGCGGAGGCAGCTCGTCGACGCCGGGACCGTCCCGTCGTAGGAGCTCGATCTGACGAGCCCTTTCGGCATGGACGGCAGCGAGGCGCCCCAGGTTCCCGCGCGGCATTGCTGCCATCCGGGCCGCCTCTGCGTCTGAAATCTCGTCTTGGATTGGAGGGAGCTGATTGAGCAGCGCGGCGGCCCGGACGATAGCCTCCGGATCGAAATCGACCTGTCCCAGCGCTCGGGCGGTTTCTTCGGCCGTCGCGTCTTCGCCAGGCGCCTGCGCGCCCTCTGGCGCCGGCGGATCAATCTGAACGTCCCTCTCGGGCTGTGGCGTGGCCGCGACTTCGCCCTTCGAGACGGCGATCTCGATGTCGAGCTCGACCTTGTCGGCAACAAGGTCCTCTGTCGGGAGCGGCTTCTTCTCGTTCTCGGGCATGTCTACCGTTCAAATCTCAGGTCTTTGGCGTGACGCCATGTTCTGCTCCGAACGCGAAAGCCGCAAGCAGCAGTCCGCGCTGGCGCCGCGGTGGGCCTCGTGTGAGAATCCGTGAAACTATCCTTGAGGTCACATCATGCTTCGATTCGCAATCCTCGCCATCGCCGCCATCGCCTTGGGTGGCTGCGCCAACGATCGAGTCGTCGGCGGCGCACTGATCGGCGGCGGCGCCGGTGCCGTCGTCGGGGGCGTTGCTACGGGCAATGTCGGCGGCGCAGCGGCAGGCGCCGCGATCGGCGCGGTGGGCGGCGCCATCGTTGCTGACGCGACTGATCCTCGACCTGGCGTGAAATGCGTCCGGCCGGGATACGACTGGTACGGAAACCCTGTCTGCTTTGCGGTCGCGGTACCAGCCGACTATCACCGCGGCGATTATGTCGTCTATTACCAGGACGGCGGCGTCGGGCGGCGCTTCTTCGGCTACTGAACGGCCTTGAGGCGGGCGGCCATTTCGTCAACCCGCCGCAGTGCGCGGCGGGCATAGATCGCGGCAGACTGGCACGACAGCGCGGCGATGAGTGCGCCGATCGAGCCCGCAATCATGTGGTCTTGGGGCAGGGCGGTTGCGACGCTCCGCGTGGCCCCGGTCCCGGCGGCGCCCCCGATGACCACCGCTGCGAGGATCACCGACAGCATCTGATCGCGCAGGAAAATCGCTGCGAGGGCCGGCAAGGTCATGCAGATGGGAACAAGGGCCGGGACGCGGCTCGCGACCTCCAGTAGCAGCGAGACCGCTTCTTCACTGTTCAGCCCAGCCGCGTGAAGCAGGAGGAAGCCCAGGAGCGCCGCGACGGCCGTCGGCACGACCATGCTGGCAACGGCAACCTCAAGGATGCGTTCGCCCCAAACCGCTGCCCTTGCAAAACGCGCCTTCACGGCAGGCCGCCGGCCTGCTGAACCATCGCGAGGATTCGCTGCCCGATCGGACGCAGGTGCTGGACGATGTCCTGATCTGTAATCATTCCCGTGTACCAGCCGGCTCCAACGCCGATCACCGCCAGCACTGCGAGCGAGACGGCTGCCTCGGCCGCACGGATAGCGAGCCCCAACGGAGCGAGCGTGACCTGGAAGCAGGTCAGAAGCACGCGCGGAGCGTCGAAATACCAGGGCTTTGCCCAAGAGCCGAGATCGCCAATCGCGGATGCCTCGCGCACTCGGTCGACCGTCTTCGCTGCCTGGACGCGCGGCGCGCGCGGTGCAGGGGCCTCTTTGCCAACGTCGCTCATCAACCACTCAATCAACAAGGAATCATTCGAAGCTTGAAGGTTTGAAGAACATGGATGAAGAATCAAGACACCCCATGGAGTGAATCGTGCATAAGGTCCTTTCAGCGTTCCTCATTGCCAGCGGCATGACACTCGGAACCGCCGGTGCGTTGGCTGCAAACTGCACGCCGCCGGCCGAGCCGGAAGGGCAGGGCATCCGATTCCTGCTCGGCATCCAGCCATCCGATGGCATCCTAGACGTCTGGTGCCGAATTCAGGCGGTCCCGGGGAATTATCGCGTCAACGTCCTCTTCCCTGCTCACAAGGCGCATCGTTCGTTCGAGGCCTCCTTCGACGGATCTCGCTCGCGCCCGAAGGAGGAGCTCGCAAACTTCATCCGATCGCTCCTTCCGACGAAGGACGGCAAGATGACCGACGAGCAGGGGATGGCCTTCCCGGCGGTTCTCGGCACGAGTGTGCAGGCGCAAGCGCCAGAGGCTCCTGATGGCCAAGGCATCGGTGTCCCCAAGGCTCTCCCTGGCTCTGACGTCATCGCGCTCTGGGAGCCTGTCGTACTTCGTGTGCGGCCTCTCAAGATCGCGGACGCCGAGTTCACACTCCTCGTCACATTCCGGCCCAGCGCGGCACGCTTCCTGATGGGGCTCACGGGCTCGGCGGAGCGCTTCCAGGTGCAGGGCTACAAGTCGCGGGTTCTCGGCCCCGATGGCGTATCGGGGTGCCCGAAGCGCATCCCGAGCTGCGACAAGCTGCCGGAAGTCGTTTCCCTGGACACCGCTTGGATTGTGGATTCGGTCAAGCTCGAAGCCTCCGGAGGTGGCCTCTCAAGGGCGGCCGCGACCGTTCTTGGGCAGCTCGTTGAGGATAACCGCTCCTATGTCGGCTCCAACACGATGCAGCGATTTTCGGCGCCCTACGGCGAAGGCGAGGTGAATGCTGATGATGGCGTCCGCGAAGTGCTCGCTCTGGCTACCGGAGATCTGCAGCGGGCGGCCGGCACGCAGACCATCGAGGTTCTCTGGCGCGAGCGGCGCAACAGCAAGGGCACCTACGCGACCAACCTGGCTGACTGGCTGAAGCAGGTTCGAGAGCAGCTGGTCTACCAGTACGGCGCGAAGCAGGCGACACCATAGTCGACCCGACGCGACCCGCCACGAAGCCGCTATCGGTCCGAGAGATCGAGCGAGAAGGCTTCCTCGGGGGTCGGGAGATCCGAAAGCGACGAAAGGCCTGTGCGCTCCAGGAATTTCGCCGTCGTGGCATACGCGGCGGCAGCCCCCGTGCCGCGGCGCCGGCCAACGACTTCGACGAGACCGGCATCGACAAGTGCGTCGAGTACAACGCGGCCCAGCTTCACACCCCGAACGGTCTCTATCTGCTTCAGTGTTACGGGCTGGTGCATGGCGATCACCGCCAGGGTGGCGACAGCTTGCTCTGAGAGCCTACGGCCCGAGCCCAGTCGCGCCTCTGCAGGAAGCAGCTCGGCGCGCGCGCGCATCATATAGCCGCCGCCCTCATGAACAACTTCGATACCACGCCCCTTCCAGAAGGCGCAGATGCGTTCGATTGCGCCTGCGACATCAGCGCCGGCGGGCATCATCTCTGAGAGACGTTCCGGCTTCAGAGGTCGCGAGGCTGCGAAGAGCGCGGCCTCGATGCGCTGATCGAGCGTGGCGAAGAGCGGCTCGATGGTCATGCGGCGTGTTCGGAGCCCCACTCGGCGCGGAGCGCTTCGGCGGCCTTCAGCGCACGAGGGACCGAGATATTGGCGGCCTTGTTGGCCTGGACCAGCTCGACGACGACCTTCTCGTCGAGGTCGAGGCGCCCGCGGCTCAACTGCCGAAGCGCGATGATGACGATGTCCTTGCTCTGCGCCGCGACCGCGCGCTCGATCACCTGCTGGGCTTGATCGAGGACGGACATCAGCCCGGTGATCACATCGATGCTGCGGCTGATCTGAGCGTTCATCGCGAAATTGTAGGCGTTGGCGAGCGCCTTGGCCGCAGCCGACAGCGCCGAAGCCGTGGCCTTGGGGTCGATACCGGCCGCGTCGGACAGCTGGGTGATCGTCACATTGCTCATCACAAGGACCGACCAGATCTCGCGGAGGTAGAGGTCCGGAGTTCCCTCCGAGGTGATGGCGCCTTCGATCTCGCCGAGCAGCGGCACGAACCCCTTGAGCACCGCCTGATAATCGGCGCGGGAGACCCGCACCAGGCGGTGACGCCAATTCTCGTCCGCCTCCGGCAGAGCGTCGATGTCACGCTCGATGCCGCTGGCATGCTCGATCAAGGTCGCGATCCCGAACAACGCGGCCGGCATCGATCCGTGTTCCTCTTCGAGGGCACTGAGGAAGTCGTCCTCGGTCAGGAGCGAGAGATTGCCGCTCTTGTCGCTGAGATCGATTGCGAGCCTTCGCGTCGCGGCCGTCAAGCCCTCAACAGCCTCAAGGGGTATCTTGAACTTGGCCGCTAGCGCGTCGGCGAAGATCCGTGCCGCCTCGACCACAGCCTGGATTCGGTCGAGGTGAGAGGCCTCGAAATGGCGGAGCGTCGGAATGCTAGCTGCCAGCTCGACATACTCGCTAACCGCTCCAGCCTGGGCCATCACGTTCATTGACACGTTCTCCAATCCATCTGCCACGCGGTGCGGCAGTTCGACTTTCATGGAATGAAGGTCCGGTCCTTGTCCACGCTCAAGAACCCGCCATCCACCGACCTGATGCGCTGCTCAGGCGATAAGAGCGAAGACCTTGTTGGGACGAGAGCCGGCGTGCCAGCGCCAGATTCCAGTGTCGTGCTCCGTCCGAGAAACGCCTGGATCGAAGGGGGCGCCGATGTTGAGGCGAACCGATCTTTGCTCCATAGCGCTGCCGCTGAAGCCTCGCAGGTATTCAATCAGGCGGGAGAAAACCTCCTCGGGAAGATATATCGCGGCGCGTCCAGCCAAGTCCCAACCCGCGGCAATCTCCGAAAGCACCGCAATCGGCTTGCACGCTCCATAGGCGCGAAACAGCGCATATCGCCCCCGAAGTTCGTCCTCGACGATGGAGAACCCCATCCAGCTGCCGATTTCCCAACCCCCATTGATGACAGCGAGGCGAACAACTGAATGCGAGATCGGCCGGAGGGATCCCGCCTCAAGGACAAGGCGAGCTCCACCTTCTTCGACCGAGATCAGGTCAATCCGCGGCGGCAGGGGGCTCGAATGGACGGTGCTGGTCGCCTCGCTTCGAAGCCGCGAACGACCGCTCAGAGCCGTCGGCATGGCCGTCGCCGCAGGCGCAACGACAGGCGAGCTACGACGGAACGCGCTCGGCAGGAATCGATCGATTCGGTTCAACATGGCCGTACTCGTTAAGGATTTTGCTTATGATCCTTTTTGAACACGAATTCCTCAATCCGCGGCTTTTCCTGATCCACCGCTTCATTCGAGTGCGCGAGATAGACATGCTCCCGATCGGGAACATCAGAGCCCAAACGCGTCGAAAAGCACCTCCCTGCTCCCGAGCGGGAGCATGGACACTCCCCTCCGGGCGCTTGATCGCGTTCGGTCGCGCCACAGTCACCACGCTCGCGGGAAGCGGCTCACCCCGCCCGGCATGACCACCATGGCCTGGGGGACGATAGCGCTCGGCATTTCGAGCACCGACCCGATCGAGAAGGGGGCAAAAGCCTTCAACTCGATCACTATCGCCACGTCAATGCTCCCGCTCGGTAACATTTTGACCGACTCTCGCCCTCCGGCGGCCATATGTTACCGAGCGGGAACGCCGATTGAGATAAGCATTGTATTTGCCATGTTCCCGAGCGGTAACAAATGGGCTTGAAACTCGCTATGTCCCAGCCTATGTTACCGATCGGGAACACGGAACTTTATTATGGACGATAACAGCGTCGAGCGGCGCGCCGCCGAGTGGTCAAAGACGTTCGGAGCGATGATCAAGGCCCGGCGGCGAGCTCAAGGGCTGCATCAGGAGCAGCTTGCTCTGGCCACCGGCGTTGGTCGGCGCTTTCTGAGCGAACTGGAGAGCGGCAAGAGCACGACGCAGCTCGGCAAGGCCCTGCTTGTCGCGGAGACGCTTGGCATGAGGCTTGATGCCCTGCTTGAGGGGCCGTCGCAGGCAGCCGCCCCTGGCCCCGATCTTCCCGAGCCCTGCGACGAACTCCCACTCGAAGAGGACGAAGATGGACCGGCTCCCCGTCCACTTTGAGCGACGCCTTGTCGGCACCATCGACGTAACCGAGCAGGGGCCTGGCTTTGCCTATGATCCAAGCTGGCTCAGCCTGCAGGGCGCCTTCCCGATCTCGGTGCTGATGCCACTTTCGGAAGCGAGGGTCGCGCCGCGCATCTTCCTGCCATGGGCTGCCAACCTGCTTCCTGAAAGCGAGCAGCTGCTGTCCGTCGGACATTTCCTCGGTATGGCTCCCACCGACGTCATGGGAATCCTCTCCCGGATCGGCCGCGATACTGCAGGCGCACTGTCCTTCGGCACGCCTGGCAACACCAGCACGGCCGGGTGGCGCCCTGTCGAGAGCGCCGAAGCGCTCGAACGCATCATAAACGAGCTGCCGAACAAGCCCTTCCTGCTCAGCGAGGACGGCGTGTCGATGTCGCTCGCTGGCGCCCAGACCAAGCTCGGCGTCTCAATCGACGACGCCGGGCACATCTGCGTCCCGGCCGATGGCTCTCCGTCCACGCACATCCTGAAGCCCGACGCCCTGAAGCATATGTGGGGCAGTGTCCAGAACGAGGCGTACTGCCTAACATTGGCGAGGCTCGTTGGCCTGCCGACGGCGAAGGTGACCACCGGGCGCGCCGGCAGCCGCAGTTACCTGCTCGTCGAGCGCTACGACCGCATCAAGGGAAGCGAGGGGCGCTGGCGTCGGCGCCACCAGGAGGATTTCTGCCAAGCCCTTGGCCGGCTCCCGAGCGCGAAGTACGAAAGCAATGATACCGGAACCCGTGGCCCGGGATTGGCCGAAATGTTCACCGTCACCCGGGAGAACATGCCGATCGCCGACGTCCTGCATCTGCTCGATGCCGTCGTGTTCAATGTGATCATCGGCAACACGGATGCGCACGCCAAGAACTTTTCACTGACTCTATCGGCAAGCGGCGCACGCCTCGCTCCCGCCTACGACCTGATGAATGCTGACGTATGGGAGAACGTCAGCAAGAACCTCTCGCAGAAAATCGCGGGAAAGAACCGTGGTGAACACCTGCGCGGTCGGCACTGGCAGCGCTTTGCGAAGGATTGCGGACTGAACCCTGCTCAGGTGCTGAAGCGTGTCGAGTCGCTCTGTGAGGCCGTCCTGGCAAAGGCAGCCGAGGCCGAGCGCCTGGTGGAGGCAATGCCCGCCGGCGGGCATCCCCTGCTGCCTGCCGTTCGCTCCGCGGTCGAGGTCCACGCGCGCGCGCTCACACGCCAACTATCAGAGGTCGAGGAGACCGATGACCTCGACGCCGAGGCGTCGGTGTCCGCGCTGGCCCGCTGATCAGGCCCGCGCGGCGACCGCCGGGTCAGCGTATTAACCCTGGCGTGACTATGACTTATTGCCGTGCATCTCAAGTAAATCAACGCGCGATGATCTGTCTAATCTGGGCGCCATAGTAATTCACGTAGGATGGGACGCGAATTAGCGTCACCGTGGCGATTAAATCTTGTGAAGTTCGCTGCTTAGAAGACTGATATGTTACAAGTATCGGTACTTCAATTGTCCACGACCATCTTATATTACCGTAAGCATCATTCAGCAACCCCTGAGACAGGATACGTGCCGGACCGCTAGGCGCCGCCGTCGTGACATACTTGTTCTCGACGACAGCGACGAAATTTCCCGATTCCCGGAGGGCTCGCTGATAGCCGTCCCAGCCGATCGGGGTCATGAGCCGCTGGGCAGACTGAAACTGACGCCGGTAGTTCGCGAAGTCGAAGGTGTAGACGCGCGTCACCGCATCCATCGTCCACTTCAGAACATCCTCGTCGCTCGCGTGTCGCTGATCGAGCGGGATGACCGGGAGAAGCTTCCCCGATGGCTCCGTCATCAGATATCGATACTCGTCCTCGCGCGTAAGAATGGACCAGGTTCCGAGCAGCGACAGCCCCGTAAGCGCGACCATGACAACGATCATGCGCAGGAGATATTGGATTCGCGTGCGGCGGTAGTTGTCGCGCAAAAGGATTGTGGCGACGATTTTCTCTGCGTCCATGACGACTCCGATCGACGCCGGTAGCTTCCCATTGAAAGTGAAGAAGCGCAATCAATGGAATTTCGAAGGATTGCCCTACAGCGATCCTTGTGAGTCCCAAGGATCGGCCTTACACTGCTCGCGCCGCAATGCTATGTGGCGAATCCATCCTGATCCATGAGGATCGAAAGGGACGCAGATGAAGACCTTCGAGAAGATTCGGGCTCTGCCCTATCTCGCGCTGGCCGTCGTCACGGTTCACCTGATGAGCGCAGCTCCAGCTCTCGCTCAGCAGTCGACCACGATCGGCGATGCGGCGCAGACCTGGACCCGCCAGCTGACCAACGTCGGTAAGTTCCTGGTCGCCGGTTGCTTCCTCGTCGGCATCGGCTTTGCCGGTGTTGGACTGATGAAGCTCAAGGAAGCCGCCGCCGAGCAGGGCCGTGGCCAGACCAAGTATTCGGACGGCCTGTGGCGCATCGCCGTCGGCGCCGGCCTCGCCGCGCTGCCCGCGGTCGTCAACATGACCTCGAACTCCACCGGTCTCGGCGGCGTCTCGATCACGAACGCCTCGGGCTTCTGAGCCCGAGCTGTCTCAAGCGTCCCCGGGAGGTCGGCGATGCAGCATCGTCAAGTTTACGAGCCCGCATTCGTCGCCCTCCTGGCGCTTCTGATCTCGTCCCCGGCCTGGGCACAGGCTGGTGGAACAGCCAACACCCTCGGACAGAGTACATTCGACGCTCTGCGCGATCTGATCGGCCCGATCATGATCGCGATCTCCTTCACGGCCTTCCTTGCCGGCCTCTATCTGGTCGGGAAGGGCATTCTGAAGCTGAAGGAGGCTGCCAACTCCCGTGACGGGAGCTACGGCGCCGCGGCGACGAGCCTGATCGCAGGAACTCTGCTGATCGCTCTGCCGGAGGCTGCCGGAATGGGCATGACCTCGCTGCTTGGTGCGAACGGCATCTTCGGATCCGGAGATCTCCGGGCGGCCCGCATCCTCGATGCTACCTCCGATGGTGGCGGCGCGGCGAGCCAGCTGAGCCAGCGCATCCTCAGCATGGTCCAGATCAAGGGCGTGGATAACTGCATCACCTCCGCAGACCCGGTTCCTTGCCTCGCCAAGAACGTCGCCAACAACGTCGTTCCCGTCGGCGTTCTCGCGGTCTTCGCGTTTGTCTTCCTGGCCGGGCTGGTCCAGCTCGCCGGCGCAATCGGGGAGCTCGCCCGTCACGAACAGAACCGCGGATCGATTCCACCGGGCTGGTGGATGAAGGTCTTCACCGCCGTCCTGATGATGAACGGCCCGTTCCTGTTGCGCGCCGCGACGCAGTCAATCACCGGACAGACCGGGGCGATCGGCGGCAGCGGATTGATGGAGGGTGCCTCAATCCTGCGCTACTCGAACGTGGGCGGAATATTCACGCAATACGAGAGCGTTATAGGGCATATCTTTACGATCTTGACGCTTTTTGGCGCCATCGCCTTCGTCCGCGGGCTGTTCCTCATGAAGTCGGCCGCCGAAGGTCGTTCGAATTCAACACTCGGCCATGGCATCACGTTCCTCGTCGCGGGTGTGCTTCTGGCCAACAGCAAGGTCTCGACCTGCATCATCATGAACACGATGATGGGCAGCGGCTTCGGCTTCTGCAGCGCCTGATCGCTATCTGTCAGGATCCGCGACGGAGACGATCCGTCGCCACGCTCGGCCGAGCACGCTGATCATCGCGACCGCGTTCGTCAGGTTGTCGACATCGCAGGCCGCGACGGTTCCCATGGAACGTCCTCTCCAAGGCGCAATCTTGACCTGGAGACTGTTGTCCTCCCAGCTCAGCTGCAAGTCGAGGGTTGAACGCGATGGCACCGAGCAGCGAACCGACACCCCGTCGACCATGACGTAGATCGGACCTCTATCGCGCACGAGACCGTGCATCTCCCTGGGAATGTGCTGGACAACGTCCTCCAGGGCTTCACCAATAGCGGCGCGCTGACGTGCGGCATCCACCGAAGTCCCGAAGACGGCCGCAAAGGCGTCGTCCAGCAGAACCTCAGTGGTCAGCCGTGCCATGGTCAGGCCGCGTCGGTGAAGCTTCGCAGATCGAGGACGGAAGCGACATTAGCCTGGTGATCCCCAGTCTGCTCGCATTCCATCTCGTCGATCACATCCAATCCCGCCTCCTGGATCGCTACGGCAAGGACCGCAGCGGCCGTCGGGCGGCGGATCACACCAGCGAAGGGATAGGTCACATCCACCGCCCAGTGGTCGCCGGCGGCGTCGCTCTCCACCTTCGAGGGAGTACCGGCGGTCATTCCCGAGGCGGCCGCCGTCTCGTGAAGCACGCGCGCAACGTCGTCCGGCGACGTTCCCGCAGTTGCCACGTAGCCGGCGAAGCCCGACAGCCTGGAGATCACCTGGTACCCAAGCGCGGCCAGTATCGATTCGACCGGCACGCGGCCCGGCCGCGAGAACTCGTTCCCGCAGGGCAGCTTCACGAGGAGCCTGACTGGCGCCGGGCCGAACGCGGCTCGCCCGAGGAGGACTAGAGCATCCTCGAGGCCAGCAGCCATTGCTGCCAGGGGCGCATCGCCAGCGGGCCCGACTGGGCCGGTCACATGCCACGCCGTCCGTTCGCCCGTCACGAGGGCGAGCCTGAACCGCCCGCGCACTCCGCGAGCCGTCAGAAGGCCGTCCTCATCGAGGACAATGATGGAATCGAAGACGTGGGTCATGGGGTAGGCCGATCGCTAGTCACAACGGATAGATCGGGCCATTCGACCGGAGGGTCAATTAGCTGGAGGAACGCTGACCGCCAGAACGGTGGATGAGCAGACCCCCAACGGAAAAGAGCGGGAAGCCAGGCTTCCCGCTCTCGGTCGACGAATTTGGTGGAAATGACCGGTCAGGCCTGAAGTTCGACGGCGTCGGAGGCATCCGACTCCAGACCGGAAGCCGCCGGCGTGACGGTCGATGTGGCGAATTCCTGGGTGATCTTGTCGACGGCGGCGCGCAGATCGGCATCGCCTTCGAGAAGGGTCTTGATCTTGCGGATGGCATGGATGGCGGTGGTGTGATCACGACCTCCGAAGCGACGGCCGATCTCGCCGGTCGACTTTTCGAGGAGGGAGCGCGAGAGGTACATCGCGACCTGCCGCGGCATGATCAGCTTGAGCGCGCGGCTCTCGGAGATGATGTCGGTGCGCGAGACACCGTAGTGACGTCCGACGATCGACTGAAGGACGGCGACGGTCCGGGGCTGCGGGCCTTCCGGGGCCGGCGGCGGAACATAGTCCGGCTTCTGGACCTCGGCGAAGACGGAGACGGGAGCGCGGCGCTTGGCGGTGGCGCTGAGATCGACGATCGGTGCCTTGGGGGGCTGGTTCATCCCGCCGCGAACGACGACACCGACGGAAACCACATCTTCACGCTGCTCGCGCAGGCACTCGGTGATAATGCCGATGTAATTCGTCAGAACGTGGTGGGCGAGGAACTTGGTCGATGTCGACAGGGCGACAATGCCGCCGTTGAACGATTCGAAGGAGAGCTGGCGGAGGAAGTGGGCATAGATCTGAGCGCCAGCGCGCTGCTCGATCGCCTTCGTGGCCAGGCGCCACGCAACATCCATGGGGACCTGCGAGGCAGCAGGAGCGGAGCACTGAACCGAAGACTGAACCAACATGACGAACCACCAAAACGTTGACCGTGAAAGCACCAAACCATGCCGGTCCTTGGGCGTCAACAGGATTGCGCATTTAATCCTTAACAGCGCAAGGATCGTTGCTGAGAAGCCACAACAGTCCTTACGCGAGCCAGTTATTCCTTATCGCGCGAGCGGCACGGCCGTTCTCATCAGGGAGTCGAAGGACACCATCGCCGGCGCGAGATAACAGAAGCCAATCCCCAACGCGAAAATGGGCAACCCGATGAGGAAATAGGCTGCAATCTTGCCCAGAAGCGTCGCATTTTCCAGGCTCGCCGCGGTTGCCCCCGCAATTCCCGAAGCGAGCACCCCCGCCAGAAGTAGCCCGATCGGCGGAACACCCAGCACGGCCTCCGGCACGGAAGCGAGCAGAACCAGGGTACGATCAAGGAATGATTCGAGCGCATTCATGGATTGAAGGTTCATTCCTTTATTCCTTCGCGAATTCGACAGCTCGGTCGAGATCGACGCGGGTCACGCTCGATACGCCCCGTTCTGCCATCGTCACCCCGTACAGGCGGTTCATTCGCGCCATCGTAAGCGGCCGGTGCGTGACAACGAGGAAGCGTGTCGCGTCGTTTTGCGCCATCTGCTCGATGAGGCGGCAGAGCCGGTCCGTGTTGGCGTCATCGAGCGGGGCATCGACCTCATCGAGGACGCAGATTGGTGCCGGGTTAGACAGGAACGCCGCGAAAACCAGCGCCATAGCCGTCAGAGCTTGCTCACCGCCGGAGAGCAACGACAGGACCTGCAGGCGCTTGCCCGGGGGCGAAGCGAGGATCTCCAGGCCAGCAGAGAGGATGTCTTCCGATCCCACCAGCTTGAGCTGCGCCTCGCCGCCGCCGAACAGGCGAACGAAGAGCTCGCCAAAATGGCGATCGATCAACTGGAAGGCCGCCTGGAGCCGTACCCGCGCCTCATTCTCGATCTCAGTGATCTGCTCGCGCAGCTTGCCGATCGTGTCCCGCAGCTCCGAGCGCGCGCGCTCCATGTCGCCCAGGCGCTTCTCCTGATCTGCCAGCTCCTGTTCCGCCAGGAAGTTCACCGCGCCAAGCGAGTCGCGCTCACGTTCGCGCCGTGCGAGCGCCTGCTCCGCAGCGGTCTTTGCCGCCGGCATGTCCATCGGCCAGTCCGGGCGAGGGGCGATCGTTTCGAGAGCGTCGACCTCAATTTCGAACCGCTCCTTCACCTGGTCGGCAACAACACGGCAGGTGGCTACCGCCTGCTCGATCACCGCCAGGTCCCGAGCGCGCGCCTCGCGCAGCTGGGCGAGCTTCCCCTCGGAGGCCCTGAGTTCGTTGTCCGCCTGCTCGCGGAGCCGCTCTGCCTCGTCCTGCCTGGCAATGGCCTGGTCGAGCTCTTCACGCCGCGCAGCAACCTCGGCCCGGGCGGTCTCAACAACCTCGGCAGGGCTTTCGGGACGCTGCGCGGCATCTTCGAGAATGCGTTCGGCTTCCTCGGCCCGGGCGGTTAACTGGGAGCGATTCTCAGTTGCTTCGCCCAGACGTCTGCGCCAATCGGCTTCTTGCGAGATGATGGCGCGGAACCGCTGCTCGCGGAACGCGTGCGCCGCACGGAGCTTCTCGAATTGCGCTCGCGTTGCCTGCTCCTCGCGCCGGGCGGCGTCGAGTTTTCGGCGAGCTTCCTCCAAGCGGCGCGAGGCCTCGTCATCTGCGGGGATCTCGGCTACCGCCTGGTTCGAGGCGAGGAGCTGCTCCGAGGCGTCCGCGCGCTCCTGGCGGGCGCGGGCGACTTCGCTTTCGATGATCACGACACGGCTCTTGCGCTGCTCTGCGAGCTTGGCGCGCACAGCGAGGGCCTCCCGCAAGCGGACGAGATCGTCGAACAGTTGGCGCGACATTCTCCGGGCCTGGTCAGCAAGGGCGCGCGAACGCTCCAGCTTCTCGAATGCGGCCTTCTTCTCGGCGTGAGCAACGTCGAGCTCGGAGGCGATCACATCCGCCTGCGAGCGCAGCTCGCGCAGACGGTTTGCCCGCTTGAGGCTTTCCGACCCTGCACTCGCTCGTCCACGGCCGCGCAGACCATCCCACCGCGCGAAGGCTCCGCTTGGGGAGACCAGTATCTCGCCGGCGGACAGCATGTGCGCCCGCCCGAACACATCGTCGTCGCTCTCGCAAATCTCGACATGTGCCAACGCGGTTCGGAGCTCGGCCACGCCGCTCACCTGATCAGCGAGACCACCAGAGCGATCGCCAGCGACACCTTCCCACCAGGTCTGCTCGCTCGGGTCCGTTCCTGCATCCAGGCCATCGCCAAGCGCCGAGGCGATGGCCATCTCCATGCCAGCGGGAACGGTCAGGCGCCCGGACACGGGGTCTTCAGATGGCGAGTTGCTGCCGACTGCCTCCAGACCCTTGATCTCGGCCGCTACCGTCGTTGCCTTGCCATTCAGGGCGCGCAGCCGCGCATCCGCTTCGGCTTCATGGTCCTTGGCCTGTACCAGCGCCGCCTCGCATTCGACGAGTGCGGCCTCGGCTTCCCGGGCCGCGACCTCCGCCGTTTCGACGGCCTCGGCGATCGCAGCGTCCTCGGCATCTTCGGACAGGTCGCCCCGCGCGGCCTGAAGCTTCAGTTCCGCGTCCGAAAGCCGACGCTCGACCACTTCGAGCCGACGCGCGGCCTCATCACGCTGCCGAATTGCAGCGGCGCGGGTTGCCTGCCGGGTCGCGGCCTCGGCGGCGAGATCGGAAACTTCGGTCTCGACCAAGCGGGCGAAGTCCTGCGCCGCTTCTGTCGCGTTCGAAGCCTGCTCGATTGCTTCCGGTGCCTCTGCGGATTCGACAGCCAGTTCCTCGCGCTCGGAGGACAGGGCCTCAACGGTCCGCGAGGCTTCAGCCATCTGGTCGTCGACGCGCTTGCGATCGACTGCGATCTCCATGACCCGTCGCCGAGCGTCCTGTAGCTCCTGAACAAGGCGCGCGGCTTCGTTCTCGATCCCTTCGAGCCGAGCAGCGGAGCGCGCAAACGCGGTCTCGGCGAGCGCGCGCGCGTCGCGCGCCGGGCTCACCTTCGAAAGGGCTTCGTCGCGGCTACGCTCGCTGGCCCGCACGCCGAGGATAGCCCCTTCGACGCGCTGGTCAGCTTCCGCATGATTTGCCCGGGCCAGGCTCTCGGCCCGCTCCGCATCCATGACCCGAAGATGCATCAGGTGGGCCGCGGAATCTCGAACCAGTCCATCGATCTCCCGCCGGCGCTGGACCTGGCGCGCCTGACGACGAAGCGACGCCACGAGCTCGTTCGATTGAACCAGCGCGTCATCGGCGCGGGCGAGGTTCGCTTCCGTCTGATTGAGACGCAGATCCGCTTCATGGCGGCGCGACGACAGGCCGGACACGCCGGCAGCCTCTTCGAGGACGATGCGACGGTCGGACGGTTTGTCCTGGATCAGCTTGTTGACCCGGCCCTGGCTGACGATCGCCGGCGAGGTAGCGCCTGCGGCGTTATCCGCGAAAAGGATCTGCACGTCCTTCTGGCGTGCTGGCTTTCCATTGACGCGATAGCTCGTGCCCTGGCCACGGTCGATCCGTCGGGAGACCTCCAGCCGGTCGGTTTCGTTGAACTCGGGCGTTGCCGTGCGGCCGGCATTATCGAGGCTCAGCACCACCTCAGCGACGGAGCGCGCACTGCGGCGCTCACTGCCAGCGAAGATGACGTCATCCATGCCGTCGCCGCGCATGTTGCGCGCAGAACGCTCGCCGAGCGCCCAGCGGAGCGCTTCGAGCAGATTGGATTTCCCGCACCCGTTGGGACCAACGACGCCCGTGATCCCGGTTTCGATCGGCAGATCCACGCGGTCGGCAAAGCTTTTGAAGCCGTCGATCCGGAGACCTTCGAATTTCAGCGGCCGACGCTGCGCGCTCGACACGCGCGGGGTTTCGGCCGACGGCGTGGCCGTCGGCTCCCCCTGCGTTGCCGCTTCGTGGACCGCGAGATCGTCGTTCATTTGCTGGCGTTTGCCGCCCGGGCCTTGTCGATGGCGGCCTGCAGACGAGGCGCCGGCACCGCGCCGCGGAAGAGACCGTCACGGCCGGCCCCGACGATCATCGTGAACGGGGTGCCATTGATCTTGGCGCGATGCGTCAGCTCCAGTGCGGTCGAAATGTGCTCGTCGAGCTCCTGGCGCACCAGCCCGCTGGCGAGCTCGGACTTCAGAACCATCACAGCTTCGGATCCGAGCACCGTCCCGACGATCCGGTCGACGCTGTCGGTGGACAGGTTGGTCTTCTCGGCCATCAGCGCCTTGTCGAAGTCGGCGTAGCGACCCTCATGACGCCGCCAGACGAGGGATGCCATCCGGGCGGCATATTCCGAGCTCGGCGAAAGGAACGGGACGTAGCGACGGATCACCCTGAGGTCCGGATTGTCCGCGATGACCTTGTGCATGTCGGGCTCCATGCGGCGACAGAACACGCAGTTCGCATCGATCACCTCGATCAGCACGATCTTGCCCGACTTCGAGCCGAGGATTGGGGTCCATTTGCCCGGATCCGAAAGCTCGCTCGCCAGCTTGAGAACGACGTCGTCAGCCTGCTTGGCCTCCGCATCCTTCTGCCGCTCGACGTAGCTGTTGATTGCCTTGAGTACGATCTCGGGGTTGTTTTCGATCCATCGGGTCATCGCCTTGTCGAACTCCGGCCCCTCGAACGGGCCGGCCTTCGCCACCGGCGAGAGCGCCAGCGCCCCAAGAACGGTTGCGGCCATCAGACCAAGAAGCGACGCGCGCATGGCAACTCCTGAACTTCGCTCCCATCGAAAAGACGGCAGAGCTGTGAATGGGACAATGAGGGGTCGCGCGAGGCCGGCAAGGGCAGTCTCGCGGGGTGGTCAGGCGAAATGCTTGGAGAGCTTCAGGCCCTGGCCCTGATAATTGGAGCCGAGATCCTGGCCGTAGAGCCGGTCCGGACGCTGTGCCATGGGCTCATAGACGAGCGTCGCGACACGCTGCCCGTGCTCGACCAGGAAGGGCACATCGTGGGAACGGACTTCCAGAACAACCCGAGACCCCGCTCCGCCGGCTTCTGCGAGTCCAAACCCGCAATCCAAGTACCCGGCGTAGTGGGACCGAAGTTCCCCAACGGCCGGATCATAGGCAACCATCTCAGCCGCCTCTGCCTCCCCGACCACAACCGCCTCGGCGGACATGAGGATGTAGAATTCGTCCGGATCGAGGACGAGCTCGCGCCTGCCGGCGATCGCGGTGATCGGCTCCCAGAACTCCGAGATGGGATGTCCGCCGATCTTGGCGAGGTCGACCAGCCCGGCATGGCGCCGTGCGCGGTAGCCGATGACACCGCCGTCCTTGCCGGCAGGATCGAGATCGATGGTGACGGGAACGGTGCGGATAGGCGCAACCGGCTTGACCGAAGCCTCCCGGAAGCGAATCTGCGCGAGGCGCGCACCAGCCTGGGCGAGAACGGCGAAGGACCGAGGCACCACCTCGGCATAGAGGGGTCCGCAATAGCCCGCCGGCACATCGTCGAATGTCTCGCCGTTGTCGGTGATGACGCGCACGAAGATATCGAGACGTCCTGATGAACTCTTTGGATTGGCGCGTGCGCTCACGCCCTTCGGCAGAGTCAGCCGCTCCATCAGGGGGATGATGTGGACGCAGTTGCGCTCCAGAACCGTCGGCTTCGTGAGATCGACCTCATGGGTGGCCAAGCGCGCGACGCGATCGGCAACGGTATTGCCAGGCCCTGGAAGGAAGCTCGCTGGCAGCCGATAGGCCCGGGCGCCCAACCTCAAATCAAGGCTCGCCGGCTGAACCTGGTCGTGATCCAGCGGCAAGTCCAAGGAGATCACCCCCTCGGCAATCGCTGACGAAATTCTCTGCGAAGCCCAAATCGCGGCCGACATCTCGTACTCCTAACGGGCGGGATGCCTGTGCAAATCTCCGCGCATGTTGGAACGACGATGGAGGCCATCCACGGGCAAATCAAGGATAGAGAATTCAATCCTTGATACTATCCACCGAACTGCCACCGATAGCAGAACCCTCCTGCGGCCAGTCGCGTGGATTCAAGAACCGTGGAACACCTCATTCAGCAGCCGGATGTCCGCATCCTTCCCCCACCGGCCAACTTCAGGCCGGTTTCGCCTTCCGACGTCTCGATCATCCATGGCGACTGCCGCACCGCGCTTGCTGGCGTGGAACCCGGGTCCGTCGATCTGGTCATTGCCGATCCGCCCTACGGCATCACCAAGCTCGAATGGGACCGCGACGTCAAAGGCTGGATCAAGGCAATGATCCCCCTGATGTCGCCGACGGCGTCGCTCTGGTGTTTCGGCTCCCTCAAGTTCTTCATGCTGCGCGGCAGTGAATTCAAAGGCCTCACGCTCATGCAGGAGGTCGTTTGGGAGAAGCACAACGGATCGGGGCCACCTCAACCCGGACGCTTCAATCGCGTCCACGAGCTCGTTGTCCAGTTCCGTCTCGACGGCACGCCGGCCGAGCAGGTGACCGCCAACAATCCGCTGACATTCGACGCGGTCGCCCGAAAGGTGAAGCGCAAGAAGAGCCCCACGCACATGGGGGCATTCAAGGAATCGACCTACGAGAGCGTCGATGGAGGGCCGCGACGCGCTCGCAGCGTTCTGCAGTTCCGCTCCATGCACAACATGGCCAAGCATCCGACGCAGAAGCCCGATGACCTCGTGCGCATGCTGATCGAGACTTCCTCGAACCCAGGCGATCTCGTGCTGGACCCCTTCGGCGGGTCGGGCACAACGGCTGTGGCCGCCCTGAAGACCGGGAGGAGAGCGATCACGGCTGAGAAGCTTCCCGAATTCGTCGATCTCATCCGAGCCCGCGTCGAGAGCGAGGCGCTTTCCCAACCGGAGTTCGTCTTCGGTTGAGCCGTGCGCAGGTCGTATTTCGCCCGCTATTCGAGGATCTGGCCTTTGTCGGGCGCTGCCCTGACGGAGCGAATGCTGCTGTTCGTGCGCGGCACGAGGATCTCCTGGCCCGATGGGCGAGGGCGCTCGATATCCCGGCCTGTGAGCTCCAAGCCAAAGCGGACCCGGAAGACTGGTCGGAAAACGCCGTGGTGCTGCTGGCGGCGCTTGACGCCGGGCTCTGTGTGCACATCCTTGCGCCAAACCGTCTCCATGAGCCGCTTCAAGTGGTCAGGAGCTTCGGACCTGACGCATTCGACCCCGACGCCCCTACTATTTTCCTCGGCGCGCCGCTGAAGCACGACAGCATCTTTCCAAATCCGCTTCTTGAACAGGCGCCAGCGCTCAACATCATCTGGCCGCGGAATGGCAAGCTCGGCGCCGGCGAACGATATTGGGCAAGCGCCGTACTTCGGTCCGCCTTGAACCGTCAAAATCAGACGTCATCAGGCGACCCCGGCGGTCCAGGCGGCTACGTCGAAGCCACCAGGCGCGTGCTGGCGAGCACGAAACGCCCGCTGATGGCCAAGATCATCTTCCAGGCGAAATACATGCCGCCGACGCGCCTTCCGCTGCCGGTAGGCCGGGAGCCTACGGATTCGGAAATCCAGAGCGCGTACATCACGGCATTCGAGTATTGCTTGCTGGACTGCGAAGCCCGGCGCGAGGCTTTCCTCATCCAGGAGGAGCTGCGCTTCATCCATGAGTATCGTGTCATCATCGTCGACGGAGAGCCCGTCGCCGGCGCCGGCACCGTGGAGTGGCTCAGCCCCTGCTGGCACGACCCCGCTGACGGTCCCTTCGACCCGCAGGTCGAACACTGCCGCGGCGATCGGGACCTGGTGCGGGATAGCGATCTTGTTGCCCAGTATGTCGCAACGGCGCGACGGCTTTGCCGCGAACTCGATGCAGAGGAAGGCGGTGGCCGCTTCCGCAACTGCACGATGGATTTTGCGGTGAACGCTGACGACGGCAGCATCTGCCTTATCGAGACCAACTCGCTGGACCGCGTCGGAATCTATGCGATGGACTATGCGCCAGTTTTGAGTGCCCTCCTGCGCTCGGTTAGCGCTGAGACACTTCTGACTTTCACTGCGTGATGGGATTGTCGGTGAAATCCTTCTGGGGAATTCACCTATGGACCTAAAGACCGACCTCACGGAACGCAATCGAGAAGCCCGCAGCGAAATCGAAGCAGGGCATCACGATCAGATCGCGCCTGAGGCGCTGCTGCGGCGCACCGCTGCGCGGATCGTCGCCGCGAGCTCCCCGACAACGGCCACCCTGGTGAAGTTCCATGGCGCGCCCGGCACCGGCGGCGCTCTGCAAGAGCGCGCAGCTTACGCCACGGAGCGTCTGGTGAGCGTGGCTTCAGCCGCGATCGCTGATGCCGCGCTGGCGGCGCCTGTGCCCGTTCCCCCGAAGTCCCTCATCGCGGCCCTCGCCAAGGAACCGATCGCTGCGACCTCAGACCGAAGCATCGCCGGCCTTGCTCGGCATATCGACAGCCAGGCTGCGCGCGCCGCGCGCGCCGCGGTTGCGGGAATGATCGCCTCGATCCGCGCTCGCCGGCAGAAGCTCGCACCGCTGGCCAAGTTCGTCACAAACGGGGCCAAGGTGATCACCTTCGGCGGTCCTCGAGGCTCAGCGCCTGCGCAGATGTCTCTCGTTCGCAGCCTCGTCACGTTGGGTGTGATCAGCAGCTTCAGCGTCACGCTTATCCCCAACGAGGTGGTCGCCGGAGAACGGTCCCGCCGCATGCTGGCGATCATCGGCGGCATGGCGGCCGGCGCTGGCGCCCCGCAGGTCTATCAGCGGCTTCGAAACAACAACGGCTATGGGATGCAGCCGAACTACCAGAACCAGGGCTACGGCGGTGTCCAGCCGAACTATCGCACCCCCGGCTACGGCTATCAGGATTATCGCCCAGCGCCAGTCTATGATCATCCGCGTCGCGACTATCGCGAGCGTCGCCCGTACTTCCAGCCCAACTCCTACGCCGCCCGTCCCATCCCCATGTCGGACGAGATGACGATCGCCGCCAAGGCGGTCATCGCGGCCGAGGTGAACAGCATCACCCAGGCCGACGCGATGATCGACCAGGCGATCCGCCAGGGCATGAGCTGCATGAGCCAGATGGGCTACGGCGGCAATTGCGTCGTGCGCACCGGCAGCGTGACCATGGACTTCGCTCGCGGCCGCTTCGTTGCCGCCCCTCTCGGACGCGTCGTCGCTCGTGAGGAGAATGGGATCTACAGCGCCGACGACATGGTGATGAGGCAGGTCTGGAACCGCGCCAAGGCGCTCAAGGCCCAGGAAGACAGCTACCGCTATGGCGCCGGCGGGTACGGCCCGCGCTTCTGAGCAACGATCGCATACGCCCGAAAGGGCCGGTACACCTCATCTGAGATGGGGCGTGCCGGCCCTTCTGTTTTCAGATCAAGCCGAGAGGGTGGCGAGTGGATCGCTTGCAAGATCCGCGATCAGGTTCAGATCCTGGGCGCGCGCGATCCGCTCGGAGGCGACGATCGCGAATTCCTGTGAGCTGGCGCCGCGAGGCCAATCCTGGTCGCCGAACTGAGCGTAAGCGGTTCGATAAGCCTCAAAGCATGCTCCGGCCCGACCCACCGCTTCCGCCGTGGGCGATAGGCTGTCGACCTCTTGGCACGCCCTTTTGAGCTCGACGAAAGCGACCAGGAGCTCGAAGGGTGTTTTGCCCAACTCGCTTGGCGCGATTGCGTATTCGATATCAACCATCGCCCGGTGGATGCTTCCGGCTACCGGATCGTCGAGAGCGTTCTCGTCATGGATGATGACGCGGCCTTCGCCGAGCCGCACGTCCGTGTTCGGCCAAAACGTGTGCGCCGGGAGATCCTTGCTCACAAGCAGGCTTTCCGCGAAGGCAACGGCCGCTTCCGACTGATCCCCGCGGAAATATCCGAAGCTCGGGCTGTCGCGATCCGGCATCGCAAGCTCCACCGAGCTGATTGCGTTGGACAGGATGTTCGAGCGAGGGTTCAAGCACCAGACCGGCGCCGGCGCGCGCATATGCACGACGCCCCCAATCACGAGGACCGCGTCCATCATCTCGCGAACCGCCCCTGCGATCGCATGCTCGCGATTCGATTGGAAGACGGTCGCTCCGGGTGGGATCCCAGCGTTGAGAAAAGTGATCAGCCGCCCGGTTCGCCCCTTCAGGGGGTAATCGATCCAGGATCCACGCGCTTGCCTGTTTTCGGCCTTTTCCTTCGCCAGATGGAACTCGCTGGCACGGATCGGCAGGTCGTCACCGTCGAACATCGGTCGATAAAGTCGCCCGTCGACGACGCGCCAGTCGCAATCGTGGGGAGGCAGCGTCCGGCCCCGCATACTGATGGCAATGGGGGCATCATCGATCGTGCGGACCGCGATCGGCACCACTTCGCGGTACTCCACGTCCTCCTGGTCGCGCTTGCGAGGAAGTTTCACCCGAGCAAGATAGGGCACATCGAATTCGAGGATCGTCGTCATAGCTGCAGCATATCGAGGTCGTTAGGGGGAGCGGGCGCGAGCACCTGCACGATCTGGGCGGCCCGGCGCGCGGCAAAGCCAGCATGAGCTGCCATTGTGCGATCCATGCGACGCTGAATGATGGTCGGGTCAGCTGGCGGCATGAAGGCCTCCATGCGATCGAGCACATGGGCAAGGGCGAGCGCCTTATCGTTGCCGTTGGGCTCCTGACCGAGCCGGCGGATTTCAGCCCAGCCGCTGATGACCTCGAAGGGCAGTTTCTCGAATCCCGGCAAATCGGCCAACATCACGTCGCCGACGAGGCCCTTGCAAACTGCCGCCTGGAAATCCGAAATCTCATCAAAGGCAAGGCAACGGTCAGAGATGACCTCGACATTCCCGACCTGGCTCATGCGATTGCCACGCAGGTATTGTCCCGCAAGCTCCTCGGCTGCTTCCATATTGCTGAGGCGAAACGCGTAGGTATGGGATGACTTCTCAGCGCATGCCGGCGCGGTGGAAGGCCAGACGCCTGGGACCCGAAAATCGACGGTGACCACCGGCTCTCGCGCAAGCCTCCACGGCATGCCGTCGAGCAGCACCAGGTTCTCCGCCTGAAGCTTCGCGCGAGTGACCGCTTCGCCCTCCGTGCTGCTGACAACACGCGCCGATTTTAGCTGGAGGTAATCGATCCCGGAGAAGTTCGAGTCCTGCCAGTACTGAACGTGGCACGACCGGTAGGACGCTTCCTCGAAGGGATTGCTGGAGAAGGTGGTACCGTGCGGGCCGACTAGTTCAAGGAAGCGCTCGAAATCGACCAGTTCACCGTTCTCGCCCACCACGCGCTCAAAGAGCCGGTCGCCGACCTCACGGTACTCTATGACCTTATCCATGATCGTCTCGATCCGGATCGCCAGGGGCGCTTCGCTAAGCGACATCTCCTCGACCTTGACCGGCATGCCGCGGCGAACCCGCACAGTGCGCTCTGCGCGGCCCTTTGGAGGCACATGTGTGACCTCGTAGCCGATCTGTGGCCAGAAGACTTTCACGGCTCAGCGCGGCCTGGGAGATGGCGCAGGCTGTTCGCCAATCACGACCGACCAGCCGCGCATCGCGATCTCGTCACCGGCGATGAAGGTGCCGGCGGATACAGAGTGGATCGAGAACTCGCCCTTGATGCTCTTGGCGAGGCTCTCGCAGACATCGTCGCTGTCCATCGCGAGCGGACCGACGAACAGCCCCTTCGATCCATCCGCCGTCGTGACGAACCAGGCGGCGACCTCGCTCAGCAGATCCGGATCAGCCTCGAATTCCGCTGGCGAGATGACTTTGCCAGGAGGAGCGGTGCCCTCGATCGCGCCAGTCGCGAAGACCGTGCCGTCGAAGCTCATCGCCTGGTCGTGCTTGCCCATCGGAGCTTTTGCGAGGCAGACGCCGCCGAGCAGGACATGTTCGATGGAGGTGTAGCGGGAGCCCGAAAGGAAGCGGTTCTCGATATCGAGCCAGACCTCGTCTTCGAGGTTGTGGGCGCCAACGCCGATCTTCGTAGGTAGACCTTCGCCGCGAAGGATGACGACGCCCACGCGCCGCGCGCGGATCGTGCCCGCAGCCTCAAGGGTTTCACCAACACCATCGACATTGAGTCGCATCTGTCACTCCCACTTCCGGTGAGTGCTTATCTAGCCCGCGGCGACGAAAGCCAAAATCGGGTCGGACCTGCCCTGGCGAAGACGGAAGATGACCGGGACGGAAAGCTTGGCGGCGAGCGCCGCCAAGGCAGCAACCTTTGTCTGGGCCACATCCCATGGCAGCCAGGTCAGTTCGACCTCGCCGATGATACGGCAGAGGGTGACCAGCGATCCCGCGTCGATAGGATCGCGGGTGAAGGCAATTTCGAGCAGTTCGCGGAGCGCGGCAGTTTCGCTGCCGCGCATTTGCATGATCAGAGCGTAGGGGCGCGGTTTGGCGAGATTTCGAACCGGTGCCCTCATGGAACGATCAGGCAGAGAGGCGGTCGTCGTCGGTGCGCTCGCGCTGCATGGCGACCGGGCGCTGGCTGCCGGGCTTGTAGGCGAGGCGGCGATGGCCTTCGCAATACGAACCGGGGTTCTCGTGGCGCATGTTGCAGAAGCGGAAGGTGGGGCTCATCGGATCGCCAACAGGCCACTTGCAGGGCTTGCCCTCGACGGAGCGATCGGAGAGCGAATTGATGGCTTCAGCGCCGAACCACTCGGTGTCCGGCATCACGATCTTGACCGGCGGAAGTTCGACACGCGCGATGACCGGGCGCGGCGGAGGAGCGGGGAGCGCGACGGTTGTTCCGTCGGACGCTTTCGATGCCTTCTGGTAAAGAACGTTGATCGAAGCCGGCCTTGCGGCCCTTTCGGTCTTCTCGCGCTTCGGCCGAACCGGCTTCGGCTGGCCGGCGGTCGCTGCGCGCTCCTCTTTCGTCTTGACCGGGCTTGGGATACGGGCGCCGCCCTTATAGGCCAGATTGAGACGATTGACCTTGCCGATGATGGAATTCTTGGTGAGTGACGATCCGTGCCGCAGATTGAGGATCTCGGCGCAGGCCGTTGTGGACTTGCGATCGTTGACCCACAGCGTGTGCAGATCGTCGATCATCGCTTGCGTCCAGCTCATAAACCCGCTCCTGACTGATACCGACCGCGCCCGCGGTCATGGAATGACGATTCAGTCCTACGAACGGTCCTTGAAAGTGTCGAGCGCGAATCATCGATCCATGCAGACTTCCGTGGATAGCCATCGACGATCCTTGATCGCTCTAAGGATTGGCTCTTTTATCCAATGATGACACCAGCGCGAGGCATCTCAGTGACCGCCATCAAGCCCGACTTCATTACCTTCACCGGCGCCGACGATGGCACCAGGACGGAAGAGCTCCTGGCCTTCGCGGGTCGCCACCCCAAGACGGAATTCGGCATCCTCTTCTCAGCCTCCCGTGCGGGAACGTCGCGCTACCCAACGCTCTCCTGGATCCGCGATGTTCCGAGGAGCCTGCGGCTCGCCGCCCACGTCTGCGGCAGCTGGGCAGCCACCCTGGCGGAGCGCGGCGAACAGGCGGAGGTCGAAGCGCTGATCGGCGGGTTCCAGCGGGTTCAGATCAACGTTGGCCGGGCACCTCAGGATCTAGGCCCTCTTGTCAGCTTCGCTGCGAGGCTCGGGGTCGATGTCATCTTGCAGAGCAGGGACGGAAATGCGTTCCCTGCCGAGAATAGGATCTCATGGCTTTTCGATGCGTCCGGCGGCGCCGGCATCGTGCCTTCGTCATGGCCCCATCATCATGAGGACCGACTGGTCGGCTATGCGGGAGGTCTCGGCCCGTCGAACGTTGCTCAGGTCGTCGCCGACCTCGACGCGACCGGCGCGTACTGGATCGACATGGAGAGCCGCGTCCGCAACGCGGACGACGCTTTCGACCTCCGCCTCTGCGACCAGGTTTCTCGCGCCGTCGGCCTCTAGAGGCGATCTCAGACGGTCGCGCGCAGGCCTTGCTCGCCGCGCGACCGCTCCGAGGAGGGAGACCTCCTGGTCGTCATTCCCCGGCGACGCTCCTTGGCTTCCCGCTTGAGATCCGGCGCTTCGCCCGAAGGCCACGCCACCAGCTTCTCGGTTCCGAGGGTGGAGCCGACACCCTTGAGGTAGGCAACGAGATCCACGGACATCGTGCCGAGACGCTCGATGCCCGCCTCCGAAACCCGAAACGCTTCGCCTTCCCGCGGGGACTGTGCATCGCGCACCGAAGGGACGGAGCGAGCCAGATCGAGGTGAGCTTCGATCAGCTCCTCATTCCCGTGAACCGGCATGGCAAAGCGCGGGCGGATGGCGCGATAGAGATCCATCAGTTCGTCGCGATGACCATGGCCGGAAGCGTGGATTGGGAGCCCGCTATTGGCATCCAGTACGTTCACGCCCTTGGCGCGAAGCGTATCCAGCATCATCCGAACGGTCGCCTCGTTGCCCGGGATCGCCCGAGCCGAGTGGACAACCGTGTCGCCCGCCTCGATGCGGAACGGACCGGAATTCGAGAACGCCCCCAACTCCAGCTCCGTCGTCAGGCGTCGAAGAGCCGACCGCTCCTCCGCTTGCGTGCCGGTGCAAACCACCGCCATCTTCCGCTTCGGGATCCCGTGATGGAGCCGACGAGCGTCGATCAGGGGAGGGGTATTCGGCTGCAGGACGCCGGTGGCGCAGGCCGTCTCGAAATTGCGCTGGATCGAGAATCCGGACGACGCCAGGGAGCGGCCGCTGCGGCGGGCAGCGCCGCGAATGCCTTCGATCCGGGCGACATTCGAAGCGAACGTGGAGACGTAAACCCTACCGGTGGCAGAGCGCATGACATCGGTCAGGCCATCCATCACCTCGCCCTCCGAGCGGGAGCGTCCGGAACGATGCGCATTCGTGCTGTCGGCCAAGAAGGCGAGCACACCGGCCCGGCCAACACGCTCCAGGCTGCCGAAGTCGGTCGGCGCGCCGATGACCGGCCTGCTATCGACCTTCACGTCGCTGGCGTGGATGATCCGCCCGGCCTTGCAGGCGAGCAGGATCGCCATGGTCTGCGGAGCAGAGTGGGTCACGCGGATCGGAGTGATGTCGAACTGCCCGATCCGCGTGGTGCGCTTCGGGTGAAGCTCCCGCATTGGGTGGGACCGACCATATTCGCGAAGGCGGTTCTGCACCGTCTCGATGGTGTACTTCGTCCCCCAGATCGGGACACGGGAGAGGCGAGGCCAGGCCTCACTGAAGGCAAGGAGAGGGGCGATCCCGCCAACATGATCCTCGTGGGCGTGAGTGAGGATGATGGCGTCAAGGCGATTGATGATGTCGCCGAAGCTGCGGGGGTCGGGGAAGATTGATTCGACCCTGGCTTCATGGCGCTCCGCGAACTCGGCCGCGAAATCGTCGTCTGCGCCGGGGAATGTCGCGCCCAGGTCGATCAGGACCCATCGGCCCTTGGTGCCTACAGCGTAGCAGTTCATGCCGACGCGGTTCGTTCCGCCGAGCGGAAGGATCGTGATCGCGCTGTCGGACGGGATCGGCGCCCGCTCCAGAAAGGGGAGCGCCTGCGAAATTGGATTGGATGTCAAACGGACCTACTGTCTGTCGTTACGATTCAAAAAAGTGATACCCATTCCTTCACACCATGAAGGATTGATCCGAAAGTTAGAAGGATCGTTCGAAGGCTTCTGGTGGATGGGGGCTTTGTGAGTTGCGTCCGAGAACGCCACTCTGCATGCAAGGAGAGTGGATCAATGACCGAAAAGCCCCAGAGCTCTGCAGCGGCCGCGTTGGCGGCATTCTTCAAGGACAGCGACGCTGTTCTGGATTTCGTCAACTCGGAATGCGTCGGGGAATTTCCCTGGGCGATCGCGCAAGGCGCCGATCAGCTCGTCATCAGCGATGCAGATCGCTCGACATTCGTGCTTATCCGCCCGGAAGCAGGCGGTTTCAAGGCGGAACGCTTCCGCGACCCGCTCTGCATGGTGGATGCGGAGATGGTGCCTGACCAGGTCATCATCGAGCGGGCGGATTCGGTCGACGAGGCCTTTTCGGCAGCTAAGGTCGAGCTCGGTCTGTCGTCGGCTGCGCTGAAAGCCTGACCATGAAGACGCGCAATGTTACCGTGCGATCGGTTTTCCCGCTGACGATCCAGAAGAAGCGCTCGCGCGCGCGTCAGACCATCGGCCTGCATCGCGACTTCTCGATCGCTGTTCGAGATCTGACTGGCGACGAAGCACCTGTCGCCATGCACCGCGTCGTCGAGCCGCGCGTCTGGAAAAATCCATCGGTCACCATTCGCGCTGTGAACGGAATGCCCTTTGGCTTGATTGGCGGCCGCCACCTCGACGATCACCATCTTCACAACCTGAGCATTGGGGATCCGAGCGGCCTGTCGCTTCTGGGAAACATCACAGATCCAGAGCGCACGCCGAAGGACACCTACGAGACGATGCCCTTCGACATCGACAAGGTCTTCTATGACGGGGAAGACGACCATCTTCGTCGCATCGAGAAAGGCTTCGAGGCCCTCGCTTTCATCGATGGCAAGCTCCACAAAACGACGCCGCTTCCGAGCTACATGGTCACTGTGGGCAACAAGACCGAAGTCTCCCTCGACAACGAGGCCGGGCGCCACATGAACTGGCGGACGGCTTATCGTGGCCTGAACTTCAACGCTGACCAGTTCGACACTGCCGTGAAGCTGGCGGCCGAAATCGCATCCGTGACGCCGGGAGACAAGCGCCCTGGAGTAGAAGCGACGGGAGACTGGGAGATCCTCGATCTCGCTCTGATCGAGGCCGCGCGTCTGCCGGAGCTGCTGATCAACGCTCGCGCAGCCGTCAATCTGGCGCTCGACGCCGCGAAGACGTCACTCACCCTGCTTCCCCCAGCGGCCTTCGTAAAGCTCGGCGAGCTCGCCGCCTGCAAAACCGAAATCACGGCTCCAGAGCGGACCCGCGCATTGGCCGGTGTCGAGCGCGCCCGAAGCCTGATCCACGAGCTTCAGGAGGCTGAATTCGGGGTCTCCCGTCATCATTCCTCGACACGCGCGCACCTGCGCCGCTGGACGGCCGTTAGCCTCCTCTCCATCGACGCCTGTGAGCCGCCGGCTATGGTGCCCGAGGAGATCGAGTCCGACCCGGATTACGACAGGGCTGTCGAAGAACTCGCAATGCTGAGGTGAGATGTGCTCGCCCATGCCTCCATCCCGCTCAACGTGACCTACGTCCCGTATCGAGCGAGAAACCCGCAGACGATCTCAACCCTGGCGTCAGCACCTCTGATGCTGCGCGAGTTCTCGTCTGAGGAGGCGCCGGTCGCGGTCACCATGGAGCACCATCGGCGACCAGGCCTGAAGTATGTTCGCCGTCTCCGGGGGACATCGCTCTTCGCTCCGGTCGCCGCGAAGGCGGGCATCCCTCCACTCAGCGCATCCGATCTGAAGGCGCGCCTGGCCGATCCAGCCTGGGTCGCCCGCTTTCTCCAGTGGGAACACAAGGAAGGCGATTCCACGCTGCCAGCCAAGCTTAGGCGCGTCATCGACGACGGAAGCGAGCACCTGCGCTCGGCGACGGCGGCGCTCTCTCGGATCTTGATCATCGACGGTTTCGCCTACAGGCCTGCCCTCGAACCCGCTTTCGTCATCAGGAGCTTCCTGGGCACCTGGTCGGCCGACACAGCCGCACCGCTGCAGCGGCGAAACGCCTCAGTTGGAGTTCATTTCAGCATCCGGCGCTCCGGCGCGTGCCTTGAGGCGCTTCGGGAGATGGCCCTGGCCAAGGGCGAGGTTCACAACGAACAAATGCCTCCGGTCGAGTTTCTAGCGGATCCATGCTGGCCCATGTTCCCCGAGGCGGTGGTCAACGCGAGGAACCTTCTCTACGAGCTGAAGGTCGCCTTCGACAGGTACACCGCCGATTACGTTATGGGGCTGGAAAACTTCGCAGAATCCACGGCGATCGAGCGCAAGCTTCAGAGTGCACTTTCCTCCGATGCTGGTGAGGATCTCCCCGCCGAGGCGATTTCGCTCGCCGAATCGGTGCTCCGCGACAACCCGGCGCTCGACGGTTCAAAGATAACCCCGCTCATCAAATCAGTTTCTGACAGCGTCGACTTCGTCACTCACGACGAAGCGCCCGAACTCGCGGATCTTGCTCCATGACCAAGCGAACGGTTGCCATCGGCTATCGCTATCCCGTGACCTACGTGGCTCGGGGCGGCCGAACCGCGAAGACGGCGCTGATCAACAGCACCTTCGACATGGAGATCCCTTGGCTCTCCAAAGAGGATGCTCCCATCGCGCTCACGATTCATGACAAGGGAGGGCACTCGATGACGCGAAGGGCGTTTAAGGGGCACTGCTATCACAGCCCCTTCATGGTGGATCGTCTCCACGGTCCTGACCTGGTCAACTCGCTACGCCTGCCCGCGACGACCCACACCATCCTTCAGTACATGCTGCCGAACTCGGTCTATCACTGGCTGGGTGACGGCAACGCATTCGATGTCCTTCCGCTTGAGACGGCCCGGGTCCTCTCGGACCGCCAACAGGAGGTCGAGGCCGCTGTGCGCAGGGCGTTCGCGAAAGTCGCGATCATCGATGAGCGGGTCCACGTTCGGCGCCGCCAACCCATGATCGCCGTGACGCTCGCCAACACCAAGAGCGGGTCTCGCAAGCTCTACGCGTCCACCAGGATCGAAATGCGAAATACGGGTGATCGGGCGATCGAATTCCAGTTTCGCCCAGAGCGCCTGGAGGATGCTCGCCGGTTCTACAAGGCTTGGGCAAAGGGCGAAATCTACGACGATCTCACGGTCACCGGCGTCGACCGCGATACGGATTTGCTGCCGCCGGCCTCAGAGGCCCTCGTAAATACCGAGGCGGCCGCCAACCGGATGCTCACGCTCCTTTCGAACTTCATCGGCCACTTCCCCGACGATGGCTATCAGCTGCTCGCGCGCGTTGGGCGGGCGCATAACCTCGCGGTGAACGACGACTCGTCCAGCATCCCGCTGCTTTTGTCCGCTATGGACGACCTTGAGGCCTCGAAGTGCTTCTCGGACGACATGTTCTGGGCGCGCACCGAATTGGAATTCTGGATGCCGATTTTCCGAGACGCAGTCACGAACTCGATCGATTATCCAGAGCTCGCTTTCGGCCGATCAGACGACCCGGATCTCGCTCTCCTCACGCCTTGATGCGGGCCACCACGGCGGTGCTGATGGCCTCATGAACATCCGCCGCCGGCATCATGCCGTCGACGTTGATGAGGAGCCCGCGGGCGGCGAAGAACGCGCCAACGGGCTCCGTCAGCTCGCGCCAGATGCGCAGCCGGTCGACAACCACATCTGGATCGTCATCAGCCCTCTTGGCCTCACCGGCGGCAATCGCCGCGCCTGCCCGAGCAGCGACACGCCGGACGACTTCCGCCTCGTCCACGTCGATTTGAACGACCGCGTCGAGAGGACGAGACACCTCGCTAAGAATGTCCAGGCACAGCTCGGCCTGCGCCAAATTCCTTGGGAAACCGTCTAGAATGAAGCCTTCGCCCGGGTGCTTGGCGAGCCAGTCCCGGACGATTTTCCCGCTGAGCTCGTCGCTAACAAAGGGCTATCCGGCATCCGAGGTTGATCCTCGGATGCCGGCTTACGGGAACCTTGGCAGCTAGGCTGCCTTGGCGACCGCGGTTCCGAGACGACGCTCGGGCTGATGCCCCACGTTCACGTCTCCGGGCGGCTTAGCCCGCCCGTGGGCGGCAAGCGCCCGGTTCAAAATGTTGATCGCCGCGTTGTGGTCGCGGTGCAGGTCAGCACCGCAACTGCAAACGTGACGTCGCTCGGAAAGCGCCTTCTCCACGATCGTCCCGCAGGAGGAGCACTCCAGTGAGGTGCGACGGGGATCGACCCTGACAACCATCCCACCGGCCCTTTCAGCCTTGTAGGTCAGCATCTGGATCAGACGCGCGGGAGCTGCATCCAGCAGTTCCCGGTTCAGGCCGGCCTTCTGCTGGACATTTGTGCCAGGCTCGTCCGCGGTTCCCCGCGCTGACCTGGTCATGTTTCTCAGCTTCAGGTCCTCCACCGCGATGAAGGCGTAGCGCATCGCCAGCCCGGCCGACACCTCGTGGAGGTGAGAAGTCCTGGCCTGCTGGATCCGAAGCTGGGCGGCCGCCAAGCGCTCCCGCACCTTGCGTCTGCGCTTCGAGCCGCGTTTGCAGCGGGCGAGCGCGCGCTGGGCGCGACGGAGCTCCTTCTCGCGCCGCGATCGCGGTCGGATGTTCTCGACTTGGCTGCCGTCGCTCAGCGTCGCGAGATGCTCGATGCCAACATCAAGGCCCACCGCACTGTCGGGCGCCGCGTGAGCCTCGGCGGCTGGGACGTCGACGGCCATGGTGATGCACCAATGCCGGCCTCGCCTGGTGAAGGCGCAGGACTTGATCGACGAGCCTTCCGGGATCTGACGATGCAGGTTGAGACGGAGCCCACCAACGATCGGCTTCAGCAACAGCCTGTCCGAGAACAGCCTGATGCCCTTCCACTCGTCAAACCCGAAGCTATTCCACCTAGACCTGGGCTTGAAACGCGGAAAACCAGGGCTCTGCCCGCGCTTCACCCGAGCGAAGAAGCCAGCCATGGCGTCATCGAGCCGGGCGAGCGACCAGCGCGAGAGCGAGACGGGCATCGAGGCATAGGTCTCATCGCAGCTTCTGATCTGGGTCAGGGACTTGTTCTGGTCGATCTTCGAGATCGATTTTCCAGCCTTACGCCAGGCCTCAATGCGCTCCTGCAGCGCTGCGTTGTAGAGCTGCCGCTGTGCCTCAAGCAGCCGATCGAGAGCTGCGTATTGCGCCCTCGTCGGCTTCAATTTGTAGCGGTAGGTCAGCAGCATCAGGCCCGCGACGTTCCTCAAACGTTCCTGTCGAAGACAGCCTGGTTCCGGGCTTCGGTCAAGAGCCGATCAACCTCGGATGCCGGAGTGCCTAACAAAGCCACCGCCTTCGATCCTACCCCGAACCTCGCGACCCAGGTCGGTATCGGTAGCAGCCATCGCTCTCAGCATCGCTCCGGTGGAGAGGTGCGCGGCTCCGAGGCGCTTCGACAAAAGCGAAGCCTGAGTCCCCTTACCAGCGCCCGGAGGGCCGAGGAATGCAAGGCGTGCGACACGCATCGGAAGTCGATTCCTGGATTAAAGATCCGTTCCTTGAGCAAGGCCGTGGATCCGCGCATCGTCAAGGATTGTTTTTAGTTTCGTCCAGCGCTTCCATGATCGCCTCAACGAACACCTCCCGAGGAGATCGATTTGCTTCACATCGAGCCACCGACAGCCGGGCCCCGGCGCCCGGTCATGCGCTGGCTCGGCGGCAAGTGGGTGCTCGCTCCGCGCATCATTGCCAAGTTCCCGCCCCACCGCATCTACACCGAGCCGTTTTGCGGCGCCGCAAGCGTCCTGATGCGGAAGCCGCGGTCCTATGCCGAGGTCATCAACGACGTCGACAGCGACGTCTGCAACCTCTTCAGCGTGCTCCGGGATGAGACGGAATCGAAGCGGCTGATCGAGCTTCTCCACCTGACACCATTCGCCCGGGAAGAGTTCGAGCTCGCTTACGAGCCGGCGGAGGAACGCATTGAGCAGGTGCGTCGGATGGTCGTCCGCTCCTATCTCGGCTTCGGTTCCGAAAGTGCCAACGTCGAGGCCAGGACCGGCTTTCGTGCCAACTCAAATCGCTCGGGAACGACGCCGGCCCATGACTGGGCCAACTACCCGGAGGCCTTGCCGGCAATCGTCGAGCGCCTCAGGGGCGTCATCATCGAGAATAGGCCGGCCGTCTCGATCCTGCGCGCGCATGATAGCGAGGAGACCCTCCACTATCTCGATCCACCGTACATGCCGGAGACCCGATCACCAAAGTCTCGGAAGGGTTCCGGCGGCTACCATCGCTATCGCCATGAGATGGAAGTCGGCGACCACGAGGAGCTTCTCGACGCAATCCTCGAACTAAAGGGGATGATCGTGATCTCCGGATACGCGTCCGCGCTTTACGACGGGAGGCTCGGCGGCTGGGAGCGCTTCGAGATGGATGCTCTGGCCGATGGAGCGCGTCCCCGCAAAGAAGTTCTGTGGTTGTCGCCGAGCGCTTCCAATGCGGCCCGCCGCCATGCAGCGGGCCCACTCTTCAATCTGGAGGCTGTCGCCTAGCGCATGGCGAAGGCGACAGCCTCGCCCTCTAGGTCCACCGCTCGTCTGGGTTCCGCCATCCGCGGTGCAACCGCCAGAACCGCCGGCTCGACCTCCGACTCCATGAATGCAGCCATAAAGGGCGGCAGCTGACCGCCGACCAGACCACGGCGCAGTTCCTGCAGCGAACGAACGGTCTGCTCGAACGCCGTCGGCTCGATGGCCTTGTCATCCAGCGCGCGCGAGAGATGCTCGACAATGGCGTCGAACCGCTTCTCCGCCGTCTCGTTCAAGCGCGCCCCCGACTGCCGCTGGCGAAGCTGCGCCTGGCCATAGGCGGCCATCAGCCCCTCGCCGGGGGTGAGGAGGCCAGGCACCATGCGCAGAAGGCTGAGCACCTGCTCGTCGAACGTCTTCTGAGCGCGTGGTGAGGGGCCGTTCGAGATCTCGGCACGGCGGGCGCCGAGCAGGGTATCTCCGAGATCGCTGCCATGCAGCTCGACCCGGCCGGCGCCGATTGTCAGAGGAGCGATCGTGATGCCGTCGAGGTCCCGTGAAATCGTGACAGGAACGGTTTCGATGGTCCGCGTGCCTTCGTGGTCATGGACCGGCCAGCGGGCCTGCAAGAGGATGCCCATGCCTGTCGCGCGCTGATGGACGATCCCGAGGATTTCTTCGGCAACGAAGGGCTCGGCCTGCGGAGCCAGCGTCTGCACGGCGCCATCGGCGGTTCGCCGCCAGAGACGATCCCTCCCGTCGATCGGGCCCGAGCCATAGCTGGCTCCATCGAGCCCCTCGGCAACTCTGAGGGGGCCATGCTCACCCTGGACAGTTCGGAATTCGAGCTTTGCCATATCGGCGAATGCGGGCGACAGGTTCGACATAGGGCACCTTCCTCTTCAGAAGGGAGCCTTCGCCGCGGCGACGAAAGGCACAACAACTCAAAGCGACAGCGCGTCGAGCTCCGGGTCGCTCGCTGCCGCGATGCGCGGACGGAAGTCCAGGAGGTTCAGATCGAACGCTCGATTGAATGTCAGCGTCGCGAGCTCGAACTCGGGGAGATGGATTGCGATCTCTCCGAATTGGGCTCGCAGGACCGCTGGATCGAATTCATTGGGATCGAAGGCGTCCACCACCTCGCGATATGCGAGCCATGCACGCAGGGCCGGCTTGGTGAGCCATAATCCGGAACTGGTCGGGACAAAGCGGACGCAGCTGAGGGTCGAGCGGATCAGCCCGAGTGTCATGTCCGTCTTCAGGTAGTCCGGAATCGCGTTGATCACGCGCAGATTTTCGAGCTCCTCCGAGACACTGACGCGCCCGTTTGGCTTCAGGCTCTCGGCCATGGCCCGAGCAGCCCCCAAATCCGTCAGCATCATGGGGATCACGGCGCCGCCGCGATCGCCCTGATTGCGGGGAATATGGTTCATGTGGATCGAGACATTGGAGAGCGACGTCCGACCAACATTGAAGATCGGCGCTCCTTCCACGCAGACCAGCTGCCCGGCGACGACGGCAACGTTTTCCCGCACATGTTTCAGCGCGGACGCACGCGCGCTGTCGCGCGTTGTCTCAACCCATTCGACATCCGGCTTATCCGCCTGAAACTGGGTAAGCGTGGGTGCCTTCAAGCGGCCGAAGAGGCTCGCCGATGGCTTCTCCAGACCTAGGATGTATCCGGGATCCGCAAACTCGACTTGGCCAGTTCGCTTCATATGCGGCTGGGCCCAAAGCTTCCCCGCCACTCCATGCAAGATGAGCTCGCTGAACTCCGGCCGGCGATACTGGGCATATTGAATGTGGAGCGCGCCCGGATCATCGAATCCCACGAAGCTTGGAAGATCGATCTCTTCGATCTCCGCGACTTCGACGTGCTGCGGGTTGCGCGCCCGCTTCGCGCGATATGCGGCCCCATAGACGTATCTGATGAAGGTCTTCACGCCAGTCATCCATCGTTGCTCGTGAGCTCAGAAAAGCCGCCGCTTCCGAAAGTCGCAAATCCGTCGATCGTGACCTCAAGGCCTTTCGCAGACGAACAGTCAATCCACACGCAAGGCGCGCCCGAAACAAGAAAAAGCATGCGCCGAACATGAATCGCGATATCATTCCTTGTAAATTCGGAGAATCGAGCTTTGTCGACTGAGCGCACCTTCGCCATGATCAAGCCGGACGCTACGCGCCGGCACCTCGTTGGCCAGATCCTGGAAATGGCCGGCGCAGCGGGACTTCATGTTCGCGCGATGAAGCGACTGAGGCTCGACGATCAGGACGCCTCGCTCATGTATGCCGAGCACGAAGGGAAGTCATGGCTTCCCGAACAGATCGCCTACATGACGTCGGGAGCCGTCGTCGCGATCGTTTTCGAGGGCCAGGACGCCATCACCCGCTGGCGGGCGCTGATGGGACCCACCGATCACACGAAGGCGCCGGCCGGCACGATCCGGAACAAGTTCGCGATCTCCTATCGCGAGAACAGCGTCCACGGCTCGGACTCGCCGGAAGCAGCGAACCGCGAGATCCCGCTCTTCTTCGCCAGCTCCGAGATCGCGTGAGCCCCACTAGCCGATGCAAGATGCCTTGACCATTCTGACCGACCCCGCCGACAACTGGCCGTGGCTCCTCGCGCTCATCCTCGTGGTGTCGGCTGGCGGCTCTCTCGTTATCATCCTCTCTGCCAAGTTCGCGATGCAGGGCATGGCGAAGGAGGCAGCACGCGCGATCACCCAGCTGACGAAGGCGCCTGTCGCTACCGAATCCAAGCCGAGCATCATCACGGTCGGCGAAGGGCTCTCGCGCTGGCGACCTGGAGCCTTCACGATGCTCCTCCAGCGTCGTGAAGCTGCAGCCGATATCGACAGCGCCTACAGCGCCGGCGAAGAGGCAATCGAACGCCTCTCCCTTCATCTCGTCGATCACCTTGGAGAAGTCGGGCTGGCCGAGGCCGATATCACCGGCAAGACCTCCGCGTCCGACGTGGCAGATGGCGGTTGCGCAGCGACGGTCGAAGTTCAGGTTGCGCTGATGGATCCGTCCCTTCAGCCGAAGATCGCTCAGCTCGCGTTGGCCATCGGTTTCACCGAGAACCGCCGTGGCCAACGTGAGGAAGTCACGCTCGACGACGCCCACGAACGCGCTGGTCGGCTCGCGTTTGACGAAGCCACCATCAACATGCGCGCTGCGGCCGCGAGCCTCTCGCGCGCCGAGAAGGTCAGTTTCGAGGAAATGGCGCTCGTCGACGTCAAGATCGAGAGCGTCGCGTCACTGCCCGGTGAAGATATCCGCAAGCGAGCGACGCTCGGTTGGCGTTCGACGGCACCAGCGACGGCGGCCTGACCATCCGATCTTGTCTTCTCCGGGCGATCAGACCAGGCTCTGGGCCCAAGTCGGATTCCGCATGAGACCTTTGATTGCCGCTGCTAGCTTGCTGGCATTGAGCTCTGCCCAAGTCGTTGCGCAGACGGCCGTTCCTGCGTGGCAACTGCCGCTGCGCGGCCGGGAACAGCCGCAAGCGACGCCTGCTGATCCTGCCCCGCCTCCTGTAGCACCAGCAGCTCCCTCCGCTCCAGTCGCTCGGCCTCCAGCGCCTCAGGTCGCCCCGCCATCGGCGCCGATCCAGACCGCTCCGGCCCCGGCACCTCGACAGCCGCCTCCGGGACTCAATTGGCAGGGGGGACCAGGGACTGTCATCGTCACACCGCCGGCCGCTCCCGTCCATGTCGCGCCCCAGCCAATGCCTGAGGCACCGCGTGTGTCGCCGCAAACGCAGGTTCCACGGGTCTCCCCGCAAAGCGTGGTGCCCCGGGTGTCCCCGCAGCCAGATTACGTCGCGCCGGCGCCGCCGCAGCAGCAGCAGCCATCTCCGGGCCTGAACTGGTATCCAGTGCCGAACCAAGCGCAGCGATGGGTGCCTGCGCCTGCACAGACCGCCCCCGAGCCGGCCCCGATCCCGGCGCCGCGCGTGCCTCGTCAGATGAATCCGGCTCCGGCCGGCGGAACGAGCGTCTTCATGCCCGGCGCTGGCGTTCGCCGGATTGAGGATGTTCGAGCGCGACGCCAGCGGTTCGAGGAAGCCGGTACGACCATCATCCGCGAGCCGGGCCGTGTGATCACGCAAGAGCGCGGCCAAACCTTCCTCCGCCATGACGAGAATGCTCGCTTCGCGCGGTTCGGCGCGCCTATCTCCCAGGAAAGACGGGGAGGCGAGATCTGGACAACTTGGGCCCGCCCTGGCGGAGGGCAGCTCGTCTCGGTCACGGATCTCGATGGACGTCTGCTGCGCAGGATCCGCCGCCCCGCCGGTGGCGGCGAACACGTTATCGTCGACAACGGGTGGCGCCGTCCGCGCCATGGAGTTCGCCCCGTCATCGTGATCCTGCCGCCGATCGAGATGCTCAATCCGGGAGAGCTGACCATCCTCAACGATGGCCACGAGGCTGAGACTTTCAGCTCGACTTGGTCGCTTGGTCCAGTTGTGCCACTTGACCAAGTCTACGAACTCGATCAGGTCCGCTTCAGCCCGAGCCTGCGGTCGAGGATGCGCGCGGTCGAGCTGGGTGGCATAAGCTTCGACACCGGCAGTTGGGCGCTCGACCAGGCCGATCTCAACGCACTTTCCCTCGTCGCCTCTGCGATTCAGAGCGTGCTCGGAGCAAGTCCCAACGAGATCTTCCTCGTCGAAGGCCATACGGGAAGAGGCGGCAATGAGATCGACAACCTCTCGCTGTCCGACCGGCGAGCGGAAGCCATTGCGGAGGTGCTCACTCAGATGGGCATCCCGCCCGAGAACCTCGTGGTCCAGGGCTATGGAGATACGGTCCCACGGGACGAGGGTCGCAGTCGTTCAGCGCGCGACGACGATCGAATCCTCATCCGCCGGATCACCCCGCTGCTAGCCCCTGCCAGCTGACTTCAAAGCTTCAGCTCGCTGAGCTCCGGCGCCTCGATACCAGCACCCATCGCTGCCGTGGACGCCTCCAGGTCTGCAAAAGGCGCTGAAAACCATTCCGAGTCGTAATGGTAGGGTAGCTTCGCTTTCATCTGCATCGCCGCCTCGACCGCCGCGGCAACGTCGATCTTCTCCGGATGCAGCGACTGCATCATGGAACCGAACCCTACGATCATGGGAACCGTAATCTCGTCGAGATCGATATAGCCGATCCTGCTGCTCATCCAATCGACTAGGTGCTTGACCACGGAAAAGCGCGGATCGTCTCGGCAATCGCGAGAAGCCACGATCTCTCCTTCGATCGCAACGTCTAGCTTTTCCCTGCCGAGTTTCTGTCGCGCCTCATGCGTTGCGGCGAGCAGCTCCGCATAGGCAAGCGCACCAGCGATATCGTCCGCTCGGAAGGCAGCGTGCTGAGCGACGAAGTGATGCTCAGGGATCGCGGCTTGAACCACGATCCGCGGCGGTCCGAAGGTGTAGCGAACCATCCACACCGGCTCGCGAGCAGGAACAAGAACTGCGCCGTTTAACTCGCGGAGCCGGGTCGCCATCGCTTGTAAACTCGCCACCTGCAGCGCACGATCGTCGTCGAGAAATCCCTGAAACTCCCGACCGTGGAGCGTTCGGAAACCAGGCACAGCGTCCTTGCGCCTCAACGCGGTCCCGGCCGTGCGAGATCTGCGGCTTTGTCGGGCAGCGACTTTCATGGCCTGGAAGTGATCCGGCGGCCATTCCCCGCTGAACAGGCTCGCGCCCGCCAGCGAAAGCCCATCGTCACCGGGGCTGCCATCCTTGCAAAGGGGAGCACGCATAAGACGGCCGTCGATATCGAAGAACTCGATGCGCTCGCCGTGACAGATTGCGGTAAAAGCCGGCTCAGGCTTGGTATCGATCACGGCAATGCGGACCGGCTCTGAATCGGTGACGAAGCCCGTCTGGATGTGACGGTTCTTTCGCTCGCGAAAGCGCGCTTCGTAGATCAGATCCATCCAGCGAATGACGTCGGCCATGTCCGCAACCTCTCCTGTCCCGCAGGTTAAGGCGCGATATCGCAAGAGACGAGCGGCTAGGCGGCCTTATCGAGCGGCAGGAAGGGCAGGAGAGCTGCTTGCGCACCGGGGACGAGTGAGAACCCTTTCATCAGGCACCCCCCTACGACGGGGTCGCTCGCTCGGGCGGCAGAGAGCAGGATCGGGCTTGCGGCCGGTGCGCGCCCAAAGATGATCGATGCAAAGGTCGGCGATTGCGACGCAGCCTTCTCGATTGCGAGCTTTGGCGACCGGAATGAGGCGCATGCTTCAAGAACCGCCGACCAGGCGAACTCAGGCCCAAAGTCGATGGCGCTGCGAGTAGCGAGACGAAGCGCCGCAGGCGACGGCCGCGAGCCGACCGCCCAGCCCGCTCCAAGGCCCAAGCGCGCAGCAGAGGCCATGAGAGCCGGCGCTGCGTAGTCCGACGGCCAGAGGCACGCCTCAAGCCTCTCCACGGCCCTGTGGGGCCGCCCAGCGCAGTGATCCACGAGTGTGGCCACGAGAACGCGCAGGGGCGTGTTCATCATTTCCCCACGCAGGGTCGCTTTTCTCGCGGCGAGGCGGGCGAGATGGACGGAGTCGCTGAGCTCGTCCGCAAGAACGGCTCGAAGTGCGATAACGTCGGGATGATGAGGCGACGCATTTTCCGCGTGTTCGACCAGCGCGTTCCTTCGGCTGTCACTCGGACACCAGAGGGCCGCGAGGACTTGCTCGATTGCGTGGCGATCGCCGTCCGAAACAGACTGCTCCATCATAGGCAGGAGCATGCCGCCAAACTCTTAAGGTTCAATTGAGTCCACAGCTGGATTCGTACGTATCCGCAGAAAACGAAGGTTTGCGGACGCTTTCCTTAGCTCATCGAAAAGTGGTTCGTCCGGAATTCCGGAAAGCGATCACGCACGCTGGCGCACCATTGTGCCTTTGTCGGCACCTCGGAAGGGTCCTTGACCTCGGCGCAGGTCAGACAGACGGCAACGTCCTTCGGTGCGTACCAATGGGCGGTCGGACGAAAGCAGAAACAGCAGTGCTCCCTGACGCGACCAGGGGCGTTATCCGGATCAGGTGCGAGCTCGATAGCCATGGCTCACTTTCACATGCGGAGCACGGGCGCGAAAGAGGCGAGATCCACCTCCCTTCCATTAAGGATCACGCGCTCGAAGAGCGGCCCATCGATGAAGGGCGGATTCGGCTCCTGAGTGGAGCGCTGCCGCCGCGCGCCGGACGCCATCCGAGCCACGTTTTCCATGCGGACGTGACGGGCTCGATCGCCCCGAGCAAGCAGAACAGCGACCGGCATTTCGGCGTCATTGGTTATGCTCCGGACGCAAAGCGCCCTGTGCCGGCCCTCGTGAGACCGGATCCGAACCTCCTCATCCTCCAGGTTGATCGCCAGAAAAGGCATTCCGATCGGTTCGCCGGCGCGAAGCTTCGCCTCCATGCCGTTGAATTCGAGCTTCAGGGGAGGGCAGAGGTCGAGATAGACCGACGGCCGCATCATCACGACAAAGCCCATATGAGCGATGTTCGCGACATCCGGGACCGCACCCAGTCCGGTCCGCTGATGGTAGATCACGCCGTTGTGCGAAAAATGCCCCAGACTTTTCGGCGATAGCGCCGGGAGATCCCGGAAGTCCGCCATCTCAGGCGGCCCGACCGAAGTGGCAGGCGAGCTCGAAGGGGACGGTGGTCGGACGAGTGATGATGACCGGTACCTCGTCCGCCGACCGACAACTGCGCATGATCTCGGCGAACACCTCGCGCTCGTCGCTACGGCGCGCGGTCATCGAATGGCGCCTGCCACCCTGGTCCTGCCACTCAACGGCGACCGCCGCGATCTTGATAATCCGATGGCTCTGCATTTCAGCAGCCTCTTCTTCAACAACTGCTCACCCATCACAAGGAGCGCAGCACGATGCAAGGATCTAGAGGGAATCAATCCTTGGTCATCCACCAGCAATCCTTGATAATCGTCCCCGCAAAGGCGAAACTCCTGACCGTGATGCAGCGCAAGGAATTTCGCCGTGCCCATGCCGACCTACCGCAACCTTCACGGCACGATCTTCTTCGGGAAGGAAGGGGAATTTCGGCACGTCTGCGACGAAGGGCAAATGCTCAGCCTGGTCTTCGACAGTGAGAACGGAACCGTTCACAAGCACGGTCACGCCGAGCGCGTGAGAGCCTGGCTTGATGCGACGCAGGCCAAACTGCGGGCGAACGGTGATTTCGGAGAGCTGATGGCAAACAACCTGGAGATCGCCAGCTTTCCCGCTTGCGACGCCACCATCAAGGTGCTCAATGAGCTTGTGATCGATCAGACACCGGCTCTGCCCCGCCTGCTCGAAGCCCTTGCTGGAGCGAGCGCCGAAGCTCCCGCTTCAAAGGTTCTCCCCCGCCTTTGATCCACGCAGGTCGAATTGAAACTCTGGATCCTGTCCGACCTTCACCTTGAATCGGTGCCGTTCCCGGGTGCCTTCCGCCCAACGCCGCCAGATTTCGACGTGCTGGTCTCTGCAGGCGATATCTGGTCTGGCGATCCGAAGCGTGGCTTCGAGACATTGCGAAAGCTCGCCGGCAACAAGCCTGTTGCGACCGTCCTCGGCAATCACGAGTATTTCAAGGGTGAGGTCGAGAGCACGATCGCCTCGGCGAGGAAGCTCGCCAAGGCTGCTGGGGTCAATCTGCTCGAAGGCAATGCGGTCGATATTCGAGGCGTTCGCTTCGTCGGTTGCACGCTCTGGACCGACTACACGCTTGGCGGCGATCTCAACCTGGACGCCCCGACCGGCGAGGCGATCAGCGTCAGCGCCGGCGGCGCCCAACGGCCGCTCCGGATCAGCGAAGTGCAAGTGCTGCACCGTCGGGCGCGGGAACGCCTTTCCACCCTGCTTGAAGTGGATGGGAACGATCCCATCGTCGTGGTGACACACCACGCACCGCACCCGGCCTGCCTGAGACCCGCAGAGCTGGGAACCTGGGTCGGGGGAAACTGCGCATCGGATCTGTCTGAGCTGACGGATGCCGGCCGCGCAGCGCTCTGGATCTTCGGTCACATTCACCGAAATACCGACGAACGACGCCCTGGCGGTACGCGCCTCCTGTCGAACCCAGCCGGCGCTCGCTTCTCGAACCAGGCATTCGATGAGCACCTGGTCGTCGATTTGGATCGAAAAGAGACCGCTTAGGGCGTCATCGACCGCGAGGGCTGCGAGGCGAGATGGTCCAGCGCTTCGGAAAGCGCCGTCGCCTCGTCACACCTTCCGATCAGCAGGCCCTCTCCGGGCTCACTGAACAAGACGACGTCCGGCGGACCCATAAGGACCCAGTCGCCATCCCCATCTTGCTCCAGGGAATAACCCTCGGGAAGAGCCGTCTGCTGTTCGGATTTGGATTCGATGCTCATCGATCGCTCGCTTCGTGGCAATGTAGACAGGCTCAAGGAGCGGGGCCCGTCGGCGCCGGCGAGAAGTGCTCTGCCCGCTCGATCGCCTTCGTGGCTGTTTGCCTGATCCAACCGCGGTCGATCCAGTTCCCCTCTGAAGCGAGCTTCTCTTCAATCGCGGTCAGGCCGGCGCGGAGCGCGACGTTGCGGTTGAACTCGATGAGCACAGCGTCGCGATCTTGATCGCTGATGACGTCGTCACCTGCGATGGCATAGTTGACCAGCTGCTTCAGGAGGGACGAGGAGGTCGCGTGGCGATCGAAGCCCCCTTCGACGGCTAGAAGCGCCAGGTCCTCAAGACTGGTCCCTCGATGGTCGTTGGCGACCTTCTCGATCTCCTCCAGAGCCTCGCGATGAACTGAGTTCGCCTTGCTGAGCTCCTCGACAAGGGAGCCGAAGGCGAAGGCAGAAAGGTCGACACCGATCTCGCTTGCGACGTCCCGAGCCCGCCGCTGCACGCTCCGAGCGTCGTCATCGGGCTTGAACCCTGCGAAGAAGGCGGAAACCGCCTCGAGGCCGGGGACCGCCGAAGGGCCAAAATGAAGATCGCCGCGGGATGGCGCATTCGACAGGGTATCGGACGCCATCTGCTGGAGAGTGCGCAGGGCCGTCCCGGCGGGCATCTTGGAGAGATCGGCAGCTGCCATCGCGCGGATCGCTCCCTGGTAATAGTTCAGCGCGACGCGATCGATCTCGACTTGCATCTCGGCCATTCGCTGCGCCGACGCGCCGGCGGAAACCTCGACCGGTCGAACAGTGTCCATCGTTTCCGCGCGGGCGATCGACATGCCGGTAACCACAAGCCCGCACACCAGGGCGCCGGGCAGGACGCCACGAGCCACCACGTCCTTTAGGCTGCCGATTTGTCTGACGAGATCACCGAAGCGGGATGTCATGGATGCCTCCTGAAACTGACTTGGAACCGTAGCGAGTCGGCTCGAAAGCAACTAACGGCCACCAAGGGACCGCTGGATGTCTCGTACCGTCGACTGGGTCAGCCTGCCGGAGCTCGCCGTCACGACCGCCTTGATCCGTTCACGCGCGGACCGCTCTGCTGCGTTCGAAGCCGCTTCCTCGATCCGTTGATCGAGCGCGATGACGAACTGGGCATACCCTTCCGGATCGGAGCGCCCCGCGATCTCCATCGTGTCGAGAAAGTCATCGGCCTCGGTGGGTGTTACCCCCTCTTGGCTGACCAGGTGATGCTTGTGACGCTCGCGATTGGACTGAACTGACATCGTCGATGGCCGCGCGGTTTGGATTCGATGCGAACAGGATTGCCTGAATGCTTCGAAGGGTCGAGGCCCGAACGTGTGCATCAATCCTTCATAGACCGAGCGAGGCGGCAGCCGGTCTGCGATTGGGCCAGACCTCTTCAAGAGGTACGACCTCGATCTCCTGCCAGACTTCGTGAACGTCGCGCATCGGTGTCAACAGTGGGTGTGGCGAGGCAGGGTCGAACTGGCGCGCGGTCAGGTCGATGGCCTGGCCCTCCACCTCGACGACATAGTGGATCCACCACGACGGCTTGCCGAGCTTCAGCCAGCGCGGATCCGCATCGGGAAATCCCTTCGACGCCTGGGCGAGACGAAGCACCCTGAATTCGACGCCGGCGCGCTCAAGTTGCGCTCCCAGCGCCGCAGTCACCTGCTTGCATTTGCTGAATGCACCGCGTGGCGTCGCGAGCCCGCGGTGGGCACGGAGCACCGCCTCAATCGCGGCCTGAACACGATCAACAGGAGGCGTCATCACGGCCTCAGGCTTGGCGCCGCGTCCGCGACGTCAGGGAGTTCGTGCGTGGCCACATCCCGCTGCGCATAGACCTGATCCAGCCCCGGCTCGGTCGCAACGAAAGCCTCGATCTCAGCGCGCTCCGGCGCCGTCGCCGCGAAATCGGGGTCAGCAAGCCGAAGCTTGGCGAACAGGCGGAGGAAGTTGGGGTCGAACTGAGCGCGCCCGAGCCCACTTCGTGACGGCCGGATCATCGCACAGATGATTTTCCCTTCCGGCTCGCCCGGCTTGTAGACCCGGCGAGAGCATAGAGCATCGTGAACGTCCGCGATTTGAACGATCCTGGCTGCAGCTGGAATCGCATCTCCCTGCAACCCCTCATAGCCCTTGCCGTCGAAGCTCTCATGGTGAAAGCGCGCGACGAGCGTGAAGACGGCCGGCAGATCGGGGATCCCACGCAGGGCGAGGAAGCCATAGTGCGCATGCCTGCGCATCTCGGCGCGCTCGATATCGGTCAGGATGCCGGGCTTGTTGAGGATGGAAGTCCCAACATCCAGTTTTCCGAGATCGTGCATCAGGCATGCGGCGCCCAGTTCGAACACATCACGCTGCGAGAACCCGACCTGGCGCGCGATCGCCATTGCGCTCCTGGCAACGCGCCGGGAATGCCCGGTGAGATCGCTATTGGGAAACACCGCGTCGAAGCCGACGATCTTCGCCCAGGCGCTTTCGATCGCCGGGAGGAAGGCTTCGTCGTCGTCTATCAGGTCGCGCGGGTTCAGAAGGCTCATGGGTGCTCAGTCTCAAGCCAACTCTCCCGGCAGGGCATGAAAGCAACAAGGACCGCGATCGAAAATCTTGCTGGATCCGGAAAACCATAGGATCGTCTACCTGAACCCTTTGATCGATCGAATCTCTGCGACGGCGGAATGAAAGCTGATCTCGTCGACCTGAACTTCTCGGACCTCTATCTGCGCCTCGATAAGGACGGGCAGGCGATCTACCGGATCGGGCCCAACAACGAGGGCAAGTCGGGTCTGGCCGCTGTGCCGGATGGCCATGACAGCGATCTCGCAGCGGTCCGGAACGCGATCAATGACGACGGGACGAACTCCGGCACGGTCACGTACGACGAGATGAGGCTTCGCTTCGTGCGAATGCCCACCGTCGAGGATCAGGTTTGGGCGGCAATTCGTCGTATCCCTTTGTCACCCCCGACGCTCGACGAGCTTGGGCTGCATCCCGACGCGGTGACGATGATGCGCGGCTTCGCGGCCAGGCGAGGACTCGTGCTTGTTGGCGGCGCGACGGGCGCGGGAAAGACGACCACAGTTTTCGGGGCGCTCCACGACTATCTGAAGATCCGCGGAGGCGTCGCCATCACCCTGGAGGATCCGCCTGAGCTCCTGCTGCAGGGACCGGTCGGTGCCGGCATCTGCTTCCAGATGGGCATCTCGGAAACCTACACTTGGCAGATGGCGGTGATGGCCGCTCTCAGATCACGGCCGCGCTACATCCTGATCGGCGAGATCCGAACACCCGAGGCAGCGCAGCAGGCTCTGATTGCGTCGCAGAGCGGCCACCTCGTCCTCACCACAGCTCACGGCGGATCCGTCGAGGAGGCTGTCGAGACGATCATTGGCTTGGCGGAGGTCAGGCTCGGTGAACAGGCGGCGCGCCGCCTGATGGCCGGGAACCTGCTCGCCGCTATCCACCAGTGGATGGGGCACTATGGCCCAAACCTGGAGGTGGTTCAGACCAAGTCTGGCGGGACGCGCGCCCAGGATCCCGTGCGCTCCGGGATCATCGATAATCGCCCCGACGTGCTGCGTCAGAATCTCGTCAAGTTCACTGCGCCGCCGCCGAGAGCAGCGGCAGCTGAATAACCTTGGCGCTGCGCAGCGGCATCGCCGGGATGTCCTCGGGCTCGCCCGAGTTCAGCTGACGCATCGAAGCCATCTGTCCGATCTGGCGAAGAGCACCGAGATCGTTTCGGGCGACTTCGATCAGCCGGTTCATGGACTCGTTGAGACGCGCGACACTCCGCTCGCTATCGGCGAGCTTCTGACGCAGCACCGCGTTGTCGTCCTGGCTCGCGCGAAGCAGACCCTCCTGATCGTCGAACCGCTTCTGAATCTGGACAGCGAGGTCGCGCCGGCGCTCGGCGTGTGCGGCGTTATTGGCTTCCAGCTCCTGCTGGTGGCGCGCCTCCGCTGCTGCGAGAGCATCACGGCCGCCGATCAGCGTGGCTTCGAGCTCCGACGTCAGCGAACTGACCTGCTGCTCATGCGCCTGCACAAGGGCAGCTCGGTCCGCTCGGGCAACCTCGATGACGCGTGCGAGCTCGGCTTCCAGGGTCGCGACGCGATCGGCAAAGTTCGCTGCGGTCTCGGAGCGAACCTGCTCGGTCACCGCGACGAGGCTCTGCCGCTCGGTCTCGTGGCCCTCGATGAGTGCGGACCGCTCCGCCTCGAAGGCCGAGATCAACCCGCGCTTGTCTGCTTCCGCGCGTTCCAGCAGCGCGTTCTGGGCTGCAGAGGACTCCTGCTGAACGCGAAGCACCTCCGCGTCGCAACGGTTGCGCTCGGCTTCGAGCTCGTCTCGGACCTTCTTCATCAGGCCGGCGAAGCGCTCCTGCAGGCCCTTCAGCTCGTCGCTATGGACGCTGCCGAGACGACGAACCTCGTCCGCGTGGAGCTGATTGAGGCGCTCGGTCAGAGCCGCGATCTGCTCATTGTGCTGGGTATGGATCGTCGTCAGGTGGCGACGGGCATCGTGCCCTTCCACCTTTGCCATCATCAGGTCCTTCTCCAGCTCGACGATCCGCTCACTCTTGGTCTGGATGGTCGCTTCGAGCTGCTGGAGGATCGAGGACAGGGCGCCGCGCTGGCGCTCGACGGCCGCCTCCATGATCGCCTCGGTCAGGCCGCGCGCGTCATGCAGGAGCTGGTTCGTATCGGTATCGCTCATGTCAGGCTCCAGTCGCGGTCATCGGTTGAGCGCCGACCCGCTGCGTAAGGGTGCGCAGCGAGGCTGCGAGGTGTTGCTCTGAAGTCATCTCGCCAGCTCGGCCGCCACGCTGAAGCGAGAAATTGGGCATCGGCTCGAATGCGTCACTCGGCTCCGCGGGCGGAACGATCGCCGGCTGGGTGGAAGCCATGACAGGCCGCGGCGCGGGGCCGACTTCGACGATCGTGCTATTGGTGCCCGGGGCGGCCGGGAGATTGGTAGCGACTTCCGGCTCTGCGGCAGAGCGGAAGCCCCGGAAGTTCCGGAGCATGGTTTCCGTCGCTACCTGGAGTTCGGCATGGGCGCTGACCGCGTTATCCCGCTCGGCCGTCAGCAATGCGTTTGCCTGCAGTGCGGCAGCCAACGAGGCATTCGTCTGTTCGAGCTCGGACTGCAGGGCCTCTGAGAGACGCGTGGTCTCGCGCAGCTGGACAAGAATGTCGTGCGCGCGCTGCTCGGCCTGCTGCAGTTCTGCGGAAAGCCGCTTCACGTCTGCCTCATGCTGGGTCGAAAGCTGCTGCAAGGCATCCGTCAGCCTGGCATGGTCGACGTTCTTGTCGCAGGTCACCTGCCGCAGGTCCGCGGCTACAATGTCGCGCTCACCCTCGACACGGGCCACTCTCTGGCTGAGCTGCTCGATCTGGTCGTCCTTCCGAGCGACGAGCTCCTGAAGCTCAGCGATCTGACGGTCGCGCTGGGAGATTGAATCCATCACGGCAACGACCATCGCCTGCCGGCGCTCGTGGATGTGATCGCACAGCGCACCGACACGCGAAAGCGTGTCCGCGGCGGCGGCATCCCCTGTCGGGTTCGGATCGGGATTGGGCGTCACAGTCACTGGCACGATCACCACATCAAGAACAGGATCAAGGATTGAAACTCAAGACCATCAATAGGCGGGTGGTCAAGCGTTCAATCCTTGATCCACTGTGCTCGCCCACCGTTTCCATACTGCCTCATCGCCGAGCTTTCCGATGAAGGCCCTGTGCTGCTCCATCTCCTCCGGCGAAGGCTGGATGACGCCCCGCCGGGGGAACCACGACTGAAGGGCGCCTGCGGCCGCGACGATCTTGCGCTGCTCGGGCTCAGCCTTCTCGGTTGTGAGCTGCAGCTGATCGAGGCCGAGGAGCTTGAAATAGACGGGGATGAGCAGCTGACTGTCGAGCAGCGCGCCGTGAAGCGTGCGCGAGGAGCGGTCGATGTTGAACCGATCGAGCAGAGCGTTCAGGCTCGCTGGGCTTCCCGGAAAACGCTGCCGCGCAATGAGCAGCGTGTCCACGGTCCCGCTCCAGGGCACAGTGCTAATTCCGCAGCGACGCAGTTCCGCCAGGATGAACTCGACATCGAAGCTGGCGTTGTGAGCGACGACCTTGGCGCCCCCAATGAAGTCGACGAGGTCCAGCGCAATCTCGTTGAAAATAGGCTTGTCGGCCAGGAACTCGTCGCTCAGCCCGTGGATTTCCTGGGCCTCAGCGGGCATCTTCTGCTGGGGATTGATATACCGATGGAAGACGTTCCCGGTTTCGACCAGGCCGACAGTTTCGATGAGACCGACCTCGCAGATGCGGTCGGTCGCCTTATTCACCCCGGTTGTCTCGGTATCGAAAAAGATCAGCCGTTCGTTCATCACTGGCTCGCAGGGCGAAATAAGGATTAGTGGCGCAATCCTTATCACCCGCTCTCGCATGCCGAAACGAAGATCCGCGCCCGTCCCCGCTTTTCAGGCCGGCGTCACAATGACTGTCGTGCGGGGCGTCCGCGAGCAGATTTTCGAGACCACCGCACGGCAAACTAGGCGGTCATCCTTCCAGACGATGCGGTTACAGCCGTCGAGGATCGCCTTCTTGGCATTGTCGAGGTCCGGATCGGTGACGTCGGTCGGCCAGGTCTCGGGATCGCCTTCCATCTCGAAGGCGATTTCGACGCAGACCGGTCGCTCGACGGGCGCCATGCTCCGCATCGCAGCCTTCGCGATCTGAGCCACGAGATCCTCGTATTCCTTCGTCTCCTTCGGCGTGAAGCTGCGGCTCGGCACCGCCTTCAGAAGCCGTTCGAATTCGGAATAAGACCCTCTCGCGCGGCTGAACGCCTCGAGGATCGCACGGCTCGACATCTGCGTCCTTGCACGCTGCTTCGTGCGCGGTTCACAGTCGATGACGAAGCGGATTTCGAAAGGCAGGTCAGCCCCGATCGCTGCTCGCTTGGCGCGTCCGCCCTTGTGGGCGCGCCGCGGCGCGGCTGGAATGGCGTTCAGATTAGCGCGCGGGGCAGGGCGCCGCGGCACATCGCCATCCTTGATGATGCCCAGCCGGCGGGCTTCAGCGAGAGAAAGGCGGCTGGTCACCTGACCGCCCTCGCAACGCGACTGGACTGGTCACCCACGGCCTTGTCGGCGACGGACTGCCGGACCGCAAGAAAGGCACCGGCGGGACAATGCTCGTCGAAATACTCGTGGCCCGCCTTCTCACGCCCTTCGGCAAGCCAGCCATGGGTGAAGAGCCCGCGTGCGAACTGTTCGCGCATCATGGCGTCGCCCAGGCTGTGGAGCGCGTTGAGGCATGCGTCGGACAGGCCGGCGCCCTCTCGTGCGACGATCGCCCCGGCCGGGCTCTCAATGGCTGAGCGCCCCGAGAACGAGGAATGCGGCCACAGAGCAGCGACCACCCAGAGATCGCAGCCTGCAGCCACCAGCAACAGCGCACCACCGATCCAGGTTCGAAATCTTTGCGTTCGCATCTTTCCAGGCTCGGCGCCTGATCCGAAAGTCACAACGCCCTCACAGAACCGGAGCAATCGGCTTCGAGCGCGAGAACCCTTTGCCCCGCATCCCCGCCTTCGGCTTGTCGTCCACGAAGGGGTCGAAGAAGCTGTCGATCGTCAGGCCGCTCTCAGCAAAGAACGGCGACGGGTTCACCGCCCGGCCATTGCGGATCGACGCGCCCGACACCCAGAGCGATTTGCGGGCACGCGTGAAGGCGACGTGCACCAGCCTACGCTCCTCCTCCATTCCGCCTGCGGACGGCCCGAACCAACGATCACCGGCCTTGCCCCTTACAGGCTCGCGCAGCGCTCTCGGGCTCGGCACCACGGCCGAGTCCACGCCCACGCAGAGCACATGGTCCCACTCCAACCCTTTGCTCGCATGCATGGTCGATATCGTCACCGCACCGCGCTTGCTTCGCTCAACCGCGATTTCTCCGCCAAGAACCAGCCTCTCCAGGAAGAGCGGCGGGGAGGGCTCCTCGTTGGCGATCCGGCGCAGGACGTTCAGGTTCTCGACCCGGCGCTTTGCAGCCCGATTCCCTGCCTTGCCGGCGAAATCCTCATAGCCGACCCCCTCAGGGCGAAGCACGAATTCCAGAATACTGGCCGTGTCTTCCTCGGCGTGCGCATGGGAGCGGTGGAGCGCCTCCAGAAGGCTGGAGAGGCGTTTGAGCGCCTCTACGGCTTCCGGGACGACCCGTCCCTGCGGGTTGGCTGCAATGCGAGCGCAAACCTCATGGAACGGCTCTCCGGTGGCTAGGTGCTGGTCGACGAGCGCGTGCTCAGCGACAGGTCCGAGCTGACGCGTCGGCCGGTTGACGATCCGCTGGAAGGCGAGATCGTCCCAGGGGTTCACGGCCAAGCGCATGTAGGCCGCGATATCGCGAACCTCCTCGCGATCGACAAGGCTCGCTCCACCCGCCAACTCGTAGGGGATCTTGGCCTTGAGGAGGCCCTCCTCGATCGTGGGGATCACGAAGGCCGATCGAACCAGCACTGCGATGTCATCGTACTTCTGGCCGGCCCTCGCGAGCTCGACGAGGCGCGCCGCAACCGCCCAGGCCTCTTCCCGCTCACCCCCATAAAGGCCGTGCTGGACACGTTCTCCGGACGTCCCTGATGCCAGACTTTTCGGGAACTTACGGCGGTTCCAGCCGACCAGCTTTACTGCAGGGGCGAGGATCTCGTCCGTGCAGCGGCGATTGATCGTGAGCGGATAGATCCGGGCGTTCTCGCCGGCGATGTGGTCCATCGCCTCGGGATACCCGCCCTGAAACGAATAGATGCTCTGGTCGACGTCCCCAACGACCATGACGCATGCCCCACGAGAGGCCAGAAGCCTCGCAAGCTCGACCTGGGCTTGATTGGCATCCTGTGCCTCGTCGACGAGCAGATGACCAATTCCACCGATCTCGACATCAGCGACTTCCGGATGGTCCCGCAACAGCGCAGAGGCGCGCACGACGAGATCACCAAAGTCCATCACGCCGCGGCGATCGAGTTCGAACTGGTAGGCGACGTAGAACTGGGCCAGCCGTTCCTCTTCCTCAGATCGGCGGGGGCGTTCGGCATCTTCGATCTCAGCGACCGTCAGGCCCCAGCATTTCCAACGCCGGATTACCGTCGGCAGCGCGGAGATATAGCGGTCAACTTTGTCGGCGCGTCCGGGCATGCCCTCCGGGAAATGGCGTTCAACACAGCTCTTGATCAGCCGCAGCGCGTCATCGTCGTCGATGATGGTGAAGTGCTTGGGTAGTCCGGCCGTCTTGTGATGTCGCCTGAGAATCCGTGCTGCCAGCGAATGAAATGTACCCATCTGGATGCGTGAGGCGCTGCCAATATCCAGGAAATGCGCGATGCGCTCGCGGATCTCTTTCGCCGCCTTGTTGGTGAAGGTCGCGATCGTGATCGCCTCGGGTTTCACGCCTCGTTTCGCGATCAGATGAGAGACCCGCGCAACCAGCGTCCTCGTCTTGCCCGTGCCGGCGCCGGCCATGACGATAACGCTCGCCTCGGTCGCATTCACGACAGCTGCCTGGTCCTCCGAAAGGGCCGGCTCCGACTTCGCTGATTCATGCTGTGAGAAAAGATCCAACGCACACACCGATTCTCTATCCACTGCCGCGACCATGGATTGATCGAATGGTCCTTGTCCATTTCACATGGATTGTGGAACTGGTTCTATCAACCAGTTTGTGATTCAGCCTTGCTGACGAGGCCCTAGTGACCCAGCCCTTCGTTCACTTCCGAGTTCAATCCGTCTTTTCCTTCGGTCGCACCGCTTCGGCGGTCGAGGATCTGGTGAAGCAGGCGGCGAAACTCGGCCAGCCCGCCCTTGGGATCGCCGACGAGCACAATCTGCACGGTGCGATGGCGCTGGCGGACAAGGCGAGCGCGAACAAGGTTCAAGGGATCGTCGGCGTGAAGCTCTACATGCCGACGGCGTCGAAGGATGTTACCGGCTCGGTCCTGCTCTTCGCGCAAAGCGAGACCGGCTACATCAATCTCTGCCGGCTGCACAATCTCGCCGTCGCTCCCGGCCGGACGGAAGGTCTTCTCTCTCCGGACCTGCTCGGTGTCATCCGACAGCGTAACCTCGGCGAAGGCGTTATCGCGATCACGGGTTGCGGCTCCGATAGCCTTATCGGGCGCATGATCACGGCTGCCAAGCCCGCCGAGGCGGATGTGCAAGCGCAGCAGATGCTCAACTTCCTGAAGATGCTCTTTCCGGAGCGTCTCTACATCGAGGTCTGCAGGAACGTCCCGCCGTCCGCAGAACAGGCTGCCATCGAGAAGCGGGTTCTGAACCTTGCCCTGCAGGCACAGCTACCGATCATCGCGACCAGTGAGGTGCTCTACGCCACCCAAGATCGGCATGACGCGCTCCTCGTGTCCAAGGCGGTCGCTTCATCGGAGAAGGTCAAGGCCCTCGACGACGGCTCGATCATCGACCACTCCGAAGAACGCTTCCATCTCCGCTCCGAGGAGGAGATGGCCGGCCTCTTCGCGGATCTGCCTGAGGCGGTCGAGCAGGCTGCCGCCTTGGCGATGCGCTGCGGCTTTGCCCCGGGCAAGCGCAAGGAGATCCTTCCTCCGTTCAAAACCGAAGGCGGCCGGACCGAGGCTGAAGAGATCGCCTTCCAGGCAGCTGAAGGGCTGGAGCGTCGCCTGCTCGCCCATGGCATCTCGGGGGAAGACGCGCCGCGGTATCGCGAGAGGCTGGATTACGAAGTCCGCATTATCAACCAGATGGGCTTCCCGGGCTACTTCCTGATCGTGTCGGACTTCATCCGATGGGCCAAGGCCCGCGATATCCCAGTCGGGCCGGGCCGCGGCTCGGGCGCCGGCTCGGTCGTCGCCTGGTCTCTCGAAATCACCGACCTCGATCCCATCAAGTTCGGGTTGCTGTTCGAACGCTTCCTCAACCCCGAGCGCGTCTCGATGCCCGACTTCGACGTCGACTTCTGCCCTCAGCGGGTGGAAGAAGTGATGGCCTATGTCGGCGAACGATATGGTCGTGAATGCGTCGCACGGATCGCGACCTTCACGCTGACCAAGTCGAAATCGGCGATCAAGGATGCGGCGCGCGTCGTCATGCATCATGAAGAGCTCGGCCTGACGGTTCACCAGTCCAACGAGCTCTCCTCGCTCATTATCGAGGATCCGACCAAGCCGACGCCGCTGACCGAGGTCTACAAGAACTCCCCCGACTTCAAGGAACGGGTCGACAACGACCGTCGTGCCCTCGCTGTCTACCGGAATGCGGTCAAGATCCAGGGCCTCTATCGAACCTCTTCGATGCATGCCGCCGGCGTGATCATCGCCGATCGTCCGCTGACCGAATTCGTGCCCGTCGGCTTCGACGCGAAGACCGGGAGCCAGGTTGCCCAATTCAACATGAAGGAGGTCGAGAAGGCCGGGATGGTCAAGTTCGACTTCCTGGCCCTCAAGAACCTCACCACCATCAACGACGCCGTCGCGCACATCGCCAACACCCGCGGCATCAAGATCGACATCTCGACGCTCCCTCTCGATGACGCTGGCGTCTACGCCATGCTCGCAACGGGCCGCACGAACGGCGTCTTCCAGTTCGAAAGCGATGGCATGAAGGACGTGCTCGTGAAGATGCGCGTCAGCCGCTTCGAGGACCTGATTGCGGCAGTCTCGCTCTTCCGCCCGGGCCCGATGGAGATGATCCCGTCCTACTGCAAGCGCAAGCTCGGTCAGGAAGAGCCCGTCTATCCCGAGCCGGCCGAACGGACGAAGCCGTTCCTCGAAGAGACCTTCGGCATCATGGTCTATCAGGAGCAGGTCATGCGTGTCGCGCAGGAGGTCGCAGGGTACAGCCTCGGGCAGGCCGACCTGCTCCGGCGGGCCATGGGCAAGAAGATCCCCGAGGAGATGGCCAAGGAAAAGGGTCGCTTCGTCGAGGGCGCCGTCAACAATGGCACCCCGCAGCGGAAGGCGGAGGAACTCTTCGACCTCATCGAGAAGTTCGCGGGCTACGGCTTCAACAAGTCGCACGCGGCGGCTTACGCCCTGATCGCCTACCAGACGGCCTGGCTGAAGCACCATTACCCCGTCGAGTATTACTCGGCGCTGCTCACCCACACCCCGAAGGTGGACAAGGCCAAGAACGACAAGCGCGGCCTCATCAAGATGGAGATGGATGCCGTCGGCGTCACGTTCCTGCCGCCGGACATCAACCGGTCGTTCGATTGCTTCGTTCCCGAGCAGGACGCGGAGGGCAAGTGGTGCATCCGCTTCGGCCTGACCGCGATCTCGAACGTCTCCGAAATCGGCGACTTCCTGGCCGAGCGCGAGGCGAACGGTCCTTACGAGAACATTCCGGCGTTCTTCGAGCGAGCGATCGCGATGTTCAATTCAGCCCAGCTCACCAACCTGGCCCATGCCGGCGCCTTCGACTGCCTGCAATCGGTGAACAACCGCAGGCGCATTTGCGACTCCCTCCTGTTCCTCGCCAAGAATGCCCGGAAGTCGGCGGACAAGAAGACTGGCGACCTGTTCGCGGGCGCCGCGACGGTGTCGGTTCCAAAGGACATCGAAGACGTCGACGACTGGAGCGACCGCCTGGACAAGGAATTCGAGGCGGTCGGCTTCTACTTCCAGAAGCACCCGCTCGACGACCTTGAGCCCGAGATGCGCGTCCGCAAATACCGCCGCCGCAGCGCGGTGCTGGCCGCGCTGCGAACCAAGGGTCTGGCTCAGTACAAGGATGTCCTGCTCTACGGCACCATCGAGCGCGTGGGTGTGTTCGA